>NZ_CAWNSE010000045.1:0-117493 GCF_963876935.1 Escherichia sp. MOD1-EC4550 | reverse complement strand
TGACAAGAGGAAATTTAAAATAATTTTCCGACCGCGCATTTTTTCAGCAAAACACTTGTAAATGTGCCATAAAACAAGCAATTTGCCGTTTTTGCAACCGTAATCACACTTCCTGGTGGCATACTAAGGAGGAATAAAAAGAAAAAGGAAGATTAGTAATGCCTTTAAGCGCACAACAGTTAGCTGCACAGAAAAACCTTTCGTATGTTCTGGCTGAGAAGCTGGCGCAACGGATCTTAAAAGGTGAATATGAACCCGGCACCATTTTGCCTGGTGAGATTGAGCTGGGCGAGCAATTTGGAGTGAGTCGTACAGCGGTACGCGAAGCGGTTAAAACGTTAACGGCAAAAGGGATGGTTTTACCGCGACCACGAATTGGTACCCGGGTCATGCCACAGTCAAACTGGAATTTTCTTGATCAGGAATTGCTTACCTGGTGGATGACAGAAGAGAACTTTCATCAGGTCATCGATCACTTTCTGGTTATGCGTATCTGTCTGGAGCCGCAAGCTTGCCTACTGGCTGCAACGGTTGGCACCGCGGAACAGAAGGCGCATCTCAATACGTTAATGGCCGAAATGGTGGCATTAAAAGAGAACTTTCGCCGTGAACGCTGGATTGAGGTCGATATGGCCTGGCATGAGCATATCTATGAAATGAGCGCCAATCCGTTTTTGACCTCATTCGCCTCGCTCTTCCATTCGGTTTATCACACTTACTTCACGTCAATTACCAGCGACACAGTGATAAAGCTGGATCTGCACCAGGCGATTGTTGATGCGATTATCCAAAGCGATGGCGACGCGGCATTTAAAGCTTGTCAGGCGCTGCTACGCTCACCTGATAAGTGACACCCCGATAACAGGACATTGAATGAGCGATAAAAAGAAGCGCAGTATGGCGGGTTTGCCGTGGATCGCGGCGATGGCCTTCTTCATGCAGGCACTTGATGCCACTATTCTGAATACCGCCTTACCCGCAATCGCTCATAGCCTTAATCGTTCTCCTCTCGCGATGCAATCAGCCATCATCAGTTACACGCTGACGGTGGCGATGCTTATTCCGGTAAGCGGATGGCTAGCCGATCGCTTCGGTACGCGTCGCATATTTACCCTTGCCGTGAGTCTGTTCACATTGGGTTCTCTGGCCTGCGCACTTTCTAACTCGCTACCACAGCTGGTTGTCTTCCGGGTTATTCAGGGGATAGGTGGCGCAATGATGATGCCTGTTGCTCGGCTGGCCTTACTGCGTGCTTATCCTCGTAATGAGCTTCTTCCTGTATTGAATTTTGTCGCTATGCCGGGTCTGGTGGGGCCAATTTTAGGCCCCGTACTTGGCGGCGTGCTGGTCACCTGGGCAACCTGGCACTGGATATTTTTAATCAATATCCCCATAGGTATTGCCGGCCTTCTTTACGCGCGCAAACATATGCCCAATTTCACCACCGCACGACGCAGATTCGATATCACTGGCTTTTTGCTGTTTGGCCTCAGCCTTGTTCTCTTCTCAAGCGGAATAGAGCTATTCGGTGAAAAGATTGTCGCCAGTTGGATTGCCTTGACGGTAATTGTCACCAGCATCGGGTTACTGCTTCTCTATATTCTCCATGCACGACGCACGCTAAATCCATTAATTTCATTAGATTTATTTAAAACCCGCACTTTCTCGATCGGTATCGTAGGCAATATTGCAACCCGTCTGGGGACCGGCTGTGTACCGTTCCTTATGCCATTGATGTTACAGGTAGGATTTGGTTATCAGGCGTTTATTGCCGGCTGTATGATGGCACCGACAGCATTAGGTTCCATTATTGCAAAATCGATGGTTACCCAAGTCTTACGTCGTCTGGGCTATCGCCATACGTTAGTGGGGATCACGGTAATTATTGGGCTAATGATCGCTCAGTTCTCTTTGCAATCACCAGCAATGGCGATATGGATGCTGATCTTGCCGTTGTTTATATTAGGGATGGCTATGTCGACGCAATTTACCGCGATGAATACCATCACACTTGCCGATCTGACCGATGACAACGCCAGCAGCGGTAACAGTGTTCTGGCGGTCACGCAGCAACTGTCTATCAGTTTAGGCGTTGCTGTAAGTGCGGCCGTCCTTCGCGTTTATGAAGGGATGGAAGGCACAACGACTGTCGAACAATTCCACTATACGTTTATCACAATGGGCATTATTACTGTTGCTTCAGCAGCAATGTTCATGCTTCTGAAAACAACCGATGGTAATAATTTGATCAAAAGACAGCGTAAATCTAAGCCGAACCGCGTTCCATCAGAATCGGAGTAAGTTGTAATCGTTGTTGCTGAAGGGTCGGTTGGGTTATCCGATGGATGAGTACATCAATCGCCAGCTCCCCCAGTTCATCTTTCGGTTGATGGATAGTGGTTAATGGTGGCGTCATAAAGCTTGCCAGTTCGATATCGTCATAGCCAATCACCGCGATATCCTGCGGAACCTGTAACTCTGCCTGATATAGCGCCTGGTAAACGCCAACAGCCATAGCGTCATTTCCGGTAAAGACGGCCTGAGGACGCAGCGGATGTGATAACAGTTGGCGCATAGCGTCAAACCCGCCGTTAAATTCAAAATCACCAGTGACTTCATAGCCATCAGGAATGTTGAGACCCGCACGTTTCATCGCCGCCCGATAACCTTCCAACCGCAGGCGCGCCGGAGTTTTATCCAGCGGACCGGTAATACAGGCGATACGGGTATGACCTTTATCGATCAGATATTGCGTTGCTAAGTCTCCACCCAGCAACGAGTTATCCTGAATAAGATCGCTGTCGCCATTGAACGGAGCCCAGTCCATCATTACAGTAGGCACTGTCGGATAACGTTGCATGATTTCACGCGAAGGTTGATGCGTTTCGGTGCACAGTAACAGCAAGCCATCAACGCGTTTTTGCATCAGCGTTTCCAGATTGCGATTCATCCGCTGTTCATCGCCTTCGGTATTGCAAAGGACAAGACTATAACCGCGTTCGAAGCAGCTGCGTTCAACGCCACGCACCAGTTCAGAATAGAAAGGATTGGTACTGGCAGTGATCAACATGCCAATAGTATGTGTTTGATTGAGTTTGAGGCTACGCGCCAGAGCTGATGGCGCGTAATTGAGTTCTTTAATCGCCGCTTCAACTTTGGCGGTAATCGCTTCACTGACGAAGCGATCTTTATTGATAACGTGAGAAACTGTTGAGGTAGAAACGCCCGCCAGGCGGGCAACATCTTTCATTGTAGCCAAGCGTCACCTCTGCCTGTCTAAAAATGCGTCGATCTCTTCACGCCACGGTACGGAAGGTTGTGCGCCTTTACGTGTTACGGCAATCGCAGCGGCGGCATGGGCAAAACGAATCGCCTCTGGCAATGGTTTTTCTTCCAGCAACGCCGTGATTAACGCGCCGTTAAAAGTATCTCCGGCAGCAATGGTATCGACAGCCTGCACCCGGAATCCAGGAACGCGCTGACCTTCACCATTCACGCTAGCCCATACACCACGACTTCCTAAAGTAATCAGTACAGTACGGATACCTTTTTCATGCAGTACCTGCGCCGCTTTCGCTGCATCTTCATCATTTTCAACACGAATATCGGTGAGCTTTTCTGCTTCCGTTTCGTTTGGCGTAATAATGTCCACCAGTTCCAGCAGTTCGTCAGGAAGTTCGCGAGCCGGAGCCGGGTTAAGCGCAACGATAGTCTTATTTTGATGGGCGATTTTCGCCGCTGCCATCACACTTTCGAGTGGTGATTCCAGCTGCATTAATAATGCCGATGCGTTAGCAATACGCTCACGTTGCGCCTCCACCAGCGCAGGGGAAAGGGCTGCGTTAGCGCCGGCATGAATACCAATGACATTCTCACCTTCGCCATTAACAAAAATTAGCGCCACACCTGTTGATTCGCCTTTGATCACGCTCACCGGAGAAATATCGATGTTATCAGTGGCGAGCTGCTGGCGAACGCTTTCACCAATGCTGTCATCACCCGTACAGGCAATAAACGCGATATTCGCACCGCTACGCCCTGCAGCCACAGCCTGATTCGCGCCTTTGCCGCCAAATGCAACCTGATAGTGGTTACCGGTTACGGTTTCGCCTGGAGTAGGAAAAGATTGAAGATTAAGAATGTGGTCAGCATTAATGCTGCCAAGAACAACGAGGCTGCCTGCGTTTTGCATATTCGGGATGTCCATAAAATGCGCCACCGTGTTAGGGTGGCGCGTGCCCTGCTTTTCTTTATTTTACACGTTCATCTGTCGATGACGTATTTATGTCACCATCAGGTCATACAACCTGATTAAAACTACTGCTTAACAACCAGTTTCAGATCAACCGGATACTTAGCCTGAACTTTCTCGCCTTTCAGCACTTTATCGGCGGTTTCGACGCCTTTCGCGCCAATCTGATCGGGTAGCTGAGCGATAGTCGCTGCTAGTTTGCCATCATTCACCGCTTTTTCGCCATCCGGTGTACCGTCAAATCCGACGACCATCACATCCGATTTACCAGCAGTTTGCAGTGCGCGCAGCGCGCCCAGCGCCATTTCATCATTCTGCGCGAACACAGCCTGAACATCCGGATGAGCGGTCAACAGGTTCTGCATTACGTTCAAACCTTTGGTGCGGTCAAAGTCCGCTGGCTGGCTGGCAAGAACATTAAACTTGTGAGCAGCAACGGCCTGCTGGAAACCTTCGCCACGCTCACGAGCTGCGGAGGTACCGGCAATGCCTTGCAGCTCGATAACTTTGGCACCTTCACCCGCTTTCTTCGCGATATAATCACCGGCGATTTTGCCGCCCAGTACGTTATCAGAAGCAATGTGGCTCACCACTTCACCTTTCGTGGCCTGGCGGTCAAGAGTGATAACCGGGATGTTCGCCTGGTTAGCCATCTTCACAGCATTACCCACTGCGTCGGAGTCGGTCGGGTTAATCAGCAGAATTTTGGTGCCGCGAACAGTTAAGTCCTGCACGTTCGCCAGCTCTTTCGCCGGATTGTTCTGGGAGTCCAGCACCACCAGGTTATAGCCGAGTTTATCCGCCTCTTTCTGCGCGCCATCTTTCAGCGATACAAAGAACGGGTTATTAAGCGTGGAAACCACCAGCGCGATGGTGTCTTTTGCCATCGCATTCGCACTGACGGTGGCGCTTAGCGCAACAGCGGAAACCAGGGTAGCCAGTTTTTTCATGTTCATATTCAAGATGTCCTGTAGTCGTTATTACTGTTTTTTGTTGTCTACCAGCACCGCCAGCAAAATCACCACCGCTTTGACGATCATCTGGTAATAGGAGGAAACACCTAACAAATTCAATCCATTATTAAGGAAGCCAAGAATTAATGCGCCGATCAACGTCCCAACAATGCGACCTTTTCCGCCCGCCAGACTCGTACCGCCCAGAACCACCGCAGCAATAGCATCCAGCTCATAGCCAGTTCCCGCAGTGGGTTGTGCGGAGGAGAGACGCGCCACTTCAATGATCCCGGCCAGCGATGCCAGCAGACCACAAAGAGAATAGACGATGATTTTGATTTTATTGACGTTGATACCAGAAAGACGCGTAGCCGCTTCGTTGCCGCCCAGCGCGTAGATGTAACGCCCCAGACGCGTGTGATGCAGCATGTACCAGGCCGCGAGGAACACAATCCCCATGATCCAGACTGGCGTCGGTACGCCCAGCGGACGACCAATACCAAACCAGCCGAACAGATCGGCGTTCTCAGTAAAGCCGGTATTCACTGGGCTACCGTTGGTATAAACCATGGTCACGCCGCGCAGTAAAAGCATCATAACCAGCGTAGCGATAAACGCCTGGACGCGACCTTTCGCTACAATCACCCCGGTTACCGCACCAATAGCGGCACCTAACGCGAGAGCGGCAGCGACAGCCACCAGCGCATTGACTTCAATGCCGACGATAGATGCAGCCACTGCGCCAGTCAGCGCCAACAGAGAACCTACCGACAAGTCGATACCCGACGTCAGGATCACCAGCGTCATCCCGACCGCCATAATGGCATTCACCGAGGTTTGCTGGAGAATATTGAATAAGTTATTGATGGTGAAAAAGTTCGGGCTTAACGTCGAGACAATCGCGATCAGCACCAGCAGAGCGATAAGCGATTTCTGCTCCATCAGCCACGCTTTCGTGAAATAACGGCGACCAGAGACAGTCTGGGTTGTCATTTTTTTACTCCTGATTCACGCGATTAAGCTTGCCCACAGCGGCAGCCATTAACACTTCCTGGGTGGCCTGCTCACGAGTAAATTCCCCGCTGAGATACCCTTCATGCATGACGATGATGCGATCGCTCATGCCTAATACTTCTGGCATCTCCGATGACACCAGAATGATGCTCAAGCCATCGGCTTTGAACTGGTTAATCAGTTGATAGATCTCTTTTTTCGCACCAACATCTACGCCACGGGTAGGTTCATCAAGAATCAACACTTTGGGGCGTGTCATCAGTCCACGGGCAATCGCCACTTTTTGCTGATTGCCACCGGAGAGCAAACCAATTGCCTGTTCCATCGACGGCGTTTTCACATTAAACAGACGAATAAAATCACTCACTGCCTGCTGTTCATCGGCATGCTTCAAACTGCCGCCAGTACGGCTAAAGTAACGCAGCGCAGTCAGCGACATATTCTCTTTGACTGACATACCCAGCACTAAACCGTCACGTTTGCGGTCTTCGGAGATATACACAATGCCGTTTGCCAGGCCATCCTGCGGTGAACGGGTAACGACTTCATGCCCATCCAGAGTGACGTAACCGCTGGTACACGGCAGTGCGCCGTAGAGCACTTTCATCAGTTCGGTACGCCCCGCGCCCATCAAACCAGAGACGCCAAGAATTTCACCTTTGCGTAAGGTAAATGAAACATCATTAACGCCAGGTCCGCAGAGATTATCGACTTTCAGGCGGATATCGCCCGGCGCTTTGTCCAGGTGCGGATATTGATCTTCCAGCTTGCGGCCCACCATCATCTCAATCAGCGAATCTTCGGTCAGTGATGCCACTTCGCGCTCAGCAATAAATTGCCCGTCACGAAAAACAGTAACGTCATCGCAAATTTCGAAGATTTCTTTCATGCGGTGGGAAATATAGACAATACCGCGGCCTTGCGATTTCAGCTCGCGGATGACGCGGAACAGGGATTCGGTTTCGGTATCGGTCAGCGCATCGGTCGGTTCATCCATAATGATGACTTTCGACTCAAAGCTCAGCACTTTGGCGATTTCAACCATTTGCTGGTCACCGATGGAAAGATCGCCCACCAGCTTGTCACTTTTAAAACGCAGGTTAAGTTTAGCCAGCAATTTATCCGCTTCGGCATACATGGTTTTCCAGTCAATTTTGCCAAAGCGATTAACAAACTCACGGCCGAGGAAAATATTTTCGGCAATGGTTAACTGCGGGATCAGGTTCAGTTCCTGATGGATGATTCCAATGCCGGCTTCCTGGGAGGATTTCGGTCCGGTAAACGTCGTTTCTTTCCCCAGCCATAAAAGCGTACCGGCATCGCGAGTATAGATACCAGTAAGCACTTTCATCATGGTGGATTTACCCGCGCCGTTTTCGCCCACCAGCGCCATCACGCGGCCAGGATAGACATTTAACGCTGCGCCCGAGAGGGCTTTTACGCCCGGGAAGGCTTTATCGATGCCTTTAAGCTGAAGTAATGCTTCCATGACGGCCTCAGAACGTCACGCCAGCACAGAGAATGATATTCGCATACGGAGAACATTCTCCGCTGCGAATTACCGCCTGACTTTCTGCGGTTTGTTGTTTGAATTGTTCATGCGTGGTGTAACGAATTTCAATGGTATTTCCCTGGTGTTGTTGCAGCTGCTCAAGGTGAGTGAGCAACGTTTCGTGGAGTTGCGGATTATGTTGTTTGATCTCTTCCGCGATAATGGCAGCCTCGACCTGCATTTCATTTGTGACGACGCCCAGCACCTGCATAAAAGAAGGTACCCCCTGGGTTAATGCCATATCGATACGCGTTGTACTTTTGGGGATGGGTAAACCAGCATCACACACCACCAGCGTATCGGTATGTCCCAGACGGGAGATCACCGAAGAAATATCAGAATTAAGAACGGTGCCTTTTTTCATTTTTTTCTCCATCAGCGAAACGTTTCGCTGACCCGCAGTTTAATCCTGACTGAGTTGGGAAAACCATCGTGACGTTACGGAAATGTGATCAACATCGAAACGTTTTACATGGTGATTAACCATGAAAACAAAAACGCCCCCTTATGGAGAAAGAAGGCGTCTGGCGTTAAATTTCGACCTGAGTACCCAGTTCGATAACCCTGTTTGGCGGGATTTCAAATTGATCCGGTGCGCGCAGCGCATTACGTTGCAACAGCAAATACAGCTTGCCGCGCAAACGCAAATACCACGGACGTTTGCCGAGGATCAGTGATTCATGCGACATAAAGAAGGAGGTTTCCATCATCCGGCAACTTAACCCTTCCAGACCACAGCGGTGGAAAACTTCTTCCACGTTTGGCGTTTCCCGCCATCCATAACTTGCCACCACGCGCCAGAAAGTGGGCGACAGTTGTTCAATCTGTACCCGACGGACGTTATGGACATATGGCGCGTCTTCAGTGCGCAGAGTTAACAGAATCACCCGCTCATGCAACACCTTGTTATGTTTCAGGTTATGCATCAGTGCAAAGGGAATGACGTTGATTGCACGCGACATATACACCGCGGTCCCTGGCACGCGAACGGGCGGTGATTTCTCCAGCGAAGCAATCATCGCTTCCAGAGAGTTGCCATGTTCATGCATCCGCCGCAGCAAGCGGAAACGCTCGCTCTTCCAGGTAGTCATCACGATAAACATTACCGTACCGAGACTCAGTGGCAACCAGCCGCCTGATAGCAGTTTATCGAGGTTAGCGGTGAACAATGGAATATCAACACAAAGGAAAGCAATCAGGATCAGCGCAACAAAATACTTATTCCAGTGCCAGTTCTGACGTGCCACGGTAGTTGAGAGAATAGACGTCAGTACCATGGTTCCGGTCACCGCAATCCCGTACGCCGCCGCCAGGTTGCTGGAGTGCTCAAAGCTGACAATCACAATCACGACCGCGACATAGAGCATCCAGTTCACAAACGGAATATAGATTTGCCCAGACTCCATTTCGGAGGTGTGAATAATGCGCATCGGCGACAAATATCCCAGACGTACGGCCTGACGCGTCAATGAGAAGACGCCAGAGATAACTGCCTGCGAGGCAATTACCGTCGCCAGTGCGGCGATGATCAGCAGCGGGATCAGCGCCCAGTCCGGTGCCAACAGGAAGAACGGGTTCTTAATCGCTTCCGGGTTCTTTAACAACAGAGCGCCCTGGCCAAAGTAATTAAGAGTTAATGAAGGCAATACGACGGTGAACCACGCCAGGCGAATCGGGAACTTACCAAAGTGCCCCATATCAGCGTACAGCGCCTCGACACCGGTAATCGACAGCACCACTGCCCCTAACGCAATAAACGAAACCGTTTTATATTCAAGGAAGAAATGCACCGCCCACATCGGATTCAGCGCATGCAGCACTTCCGGGTTAGCAATAATGCTACGTAACCCCAGTACTGCCAGAATCAAAAACCAGGTCAGCATGATCGGCGCAAACAGCTTACCGACCATAGCCGTGCCATGTTTTTGAATCATAAATAGTAAAGTGAGAACGATGATTGAGAGGGGAACTATCCAGGTATCCAGCTGCGGGGCGACGATTTCCAGACCTTCAATGGCAGACATCACCGAAATAGCGGGTGTTATGACGACTTCACCATAGAAAAAGCTGCCGCCGATTAGCCCCATAATCACCAGCATTGATGTGGTTCGCGCCGACGTATTACGCCCGGCAAGCGACATCAACGTCAGAATGCCCCCTTCCCCGGCGTTATCTGCCCGCATCACGAAGGTGAGATATTTAATGGAAACCACAAAGATTAGCAGCCAGAAGATCAGCGATAAAAAGCCAAACACGGCATCGCGTTCAACGCCAAAACCAAACTGGCCGGACAAACATTCACGAAGTGTATATAACGGGCTGGTACCAATATCGCCGTAGACAACTCCAATCGCCGCGAGGGTAATCGCGGGCAACGATTGCTTATTATCAGTGCTCATAGACTAGTCTTTCGTTGAAATATGAAATGTGTGCTTAGTCCCTTGGCCCACAAAAAAGCGCACAGTATGCACGATTAACGACAAAATCGTACTCCTAAATGCGGCCACATTAACCTGGCTCAAAGAAAAATAGACCTCTTTTGAGACTATTTTAGCCACCAGCAAGAAACGTCTATACTCGCAATTTACGCAGAACTTTTGACGAAAGGACGCCACTTCATTATGGCTCACCCTCATTTATTAGCGGAAAGAATTTCCCGCCTGAGCAGTTCGCTGGAAAAGGGGCTTTATGAACGTAGCCACGCTATTCGCTTATGTTTGTTAGCGGCATTAAGTGGTGAAAGTGTTTTTCTGCTTGGCCCGCCAGGTATTGCAAAAAGTTTGATCGCCCGGCGCTTAAAATTCGCCTTTCAGAATGCCCGTGCGTTTGAATATCTGATGACCCGCTTCTCCACGCCGGAAGAAGTTTTTGGTCCCCTTTCCATTCAGGCGCTAAAAGATGAAGGGCGCTATGAACGTTTAACCAGCGGTTACCTGCCAGAAGCAGAAATCGTCTTTCTTGATGAGATCTGGAAAGCGGGCCCGGCAATACTTAATACCCTGCTCACTGCCATTAACGAACGCCAGTTTCGCAACGGCGCACACGTAGAAAAAATCCCGATGCGCTTGCTGGTGGCTGCCTCCAACGAACTGCCGGAAGCAGACAGCAGCCTGGAAGCGTTATATGACCGCATGCTGATTCGTCTGTGGTTAGATAAAGTGCAGGATAAAGCGAATTTCCGCTCCATGCTGACCAGTCAACAGGATGAAAATGACAATCCGGTTCCTGCCTCCTTGCAGGTCACTGATGAAGAATATGAACGCTGGCAGAAAGAGATTGGTGAAATTACGCTGCCCGATCATGTATTTGAGCTGATTTTTATGCTGCGCCAGCAACTGGATAAATTACCGGATGCGCCTTATGTCTCGGATCGTCGCTGGAAAAAAGCGATCCGCTTATTGCAGGCCAGCGCCTTTTTTAGCGGTCGCAGTGCTGTTGCCCCGGTAGATCTCATTTTGCTGAAAGATTGCCTGTGGTATGACGCGCAAAGCCTGAATTTGATACAACAACAAATTGATGTATTGATGACCGGTCATGCCTGGCAACAGCAAGGGATGTTGACCCGCCTGGGTGCGATTGTGCAACGTCACCTGCAACTACAGCAGCAACAAAGCGATAAAACAGCCTTAACGGTAATTCGTCTGGGCGGCATTTTCAGCCGTCGTCAGCAGTATCAACTCCCTGTTAACGTTACTGCTTCCACTCTGACACTGCTGCTGCAAAAACCGTTAAAACTGCATGATATGGAAGTGGTTCATATCTCCTTTGAGCGTAGCGCGCTGGAACAGTGGCTGAGCAGAGGTGGTGAAATTCGCGGCAAACTGAACGGTATCGGCTTTGCCCAGAAACTGAATCTGGAAGTTGATAGCGCCCAACATCTTGTCGTACGCGATGTAAGTTTACAAGGCAGTACGCTGGCACTTCCCGGTTCATCGGCTGAAGGTCTGCCAGGTGAAATAAAACAACAACTGGAAGAGCTTGAAAGCGACTGGCGCAAGCAACACGCTTTATTCAGCGAACAGCAAAAATGTCTGTTTATCCCTGGCGACTGGTTAGGTCGCATTGAAGCCAGCCTACAGGATGTCGGCACCCAGATTCGCCAGGCACAACAATGCTAACGCTGGATACGCTTAATGTGATGCTGGCCGTCAGCGAAGAGGGATTGATCGAAGAGATGATCATCGCGCTGCTGGCCTCACCGCAGCTGGCAGTCTTCTTTGAAAAATTCCCACGACTGAAGGCGGCAATCACTGATGATGTACCCCGCTGGCGTGAGGCGCTGCGCAGTCGGCTGAAAGATGCCCGAGTCCCGCCGGAACTCACCGAAGAGGTGATGTGCTATCAGCAAAGCCAGCTCCTCTCTACGCCACAGTTTATTGTGCAGCTACCACAGATCCTGGACTTACTGCATCGTCTGAATTCCCCATGGGCAGAACAAGCCAGACAGTTGGTTGATGCTAACAGCACGATCACTTCAGCGTTACACACACTTTTTCTCCAGCGTTGGCGTTTAAGTCTGATCGTGCAAGCAACGACGTTAAATCAACAGCTATTAGAAGAAGAACGCGAACAACTGTTGAGTGAAGTTCAGGAACGCATGACGCTGAGCGGGCAACTTGAACCGATTCTCGCAGATAACAATACCGCAGCTGGTCGTCTGTGGGATATGAGCGCCGGTCAGCTTAAACGTGGCGACTATCAGTTGATTGTGAAATACGGTGAATTTCTTAACGAACAGCCGGAACTGAAACGCCTGGCAGAACAGTTGGGGCGTTCCCGGGAAGCCAAATCAATACCGCGCAACGATGCGCAGATGGAAACCTTCCGCACCATGGTGCGCGAACCGGCGACAGTTCCTGAGCAGGTTGATGGTCTGCAACAAAGCGACGATATTTTACGTCTCCTGCCGCCAGAACTGGCGACACTGGGGATAACGGAACTGGAGTATGAGTTTTACCGTCGGCTGGTGGAAAAACAGTTGCTCACCTATCGCCTGCACGGTGAGTCGTGGCGTGAAAAAGTGATCGAACGCCCGGTGGTGCATAAAGATTACGACGAACAGCCGCGCGGACCGTTTATTGTCTGCGTGGATACTTCCGGCTCAATGGGCGGCTTTAATGAACAGTGTGCGAAAGCGTTCTGCCTGGCCTTGATGCGCATTGCTCTCGCTGAAAACCGGCGCTGCTTTATTATGTTATTTTCCACCGAGATCGTCCGTTATGAGCTTTCAGGCCCACAAGGTATTGAGCAAGCGATCCGCTTTTTAAGTCAGCAGTTTCGTGGTGGCACCGATCTTGCCAGTTGTTTCCGCGCCATTATGGAACGCTTGCAAAGTCGGGAGTGGTTTGACGCCGATGCGGTGGTGATTTCTGATTTTATCGCCCAGCGGTTGCCTGACGACGTGACGAGCAAAGTGAAAGAGTTGCAGCGGGTACATCAGCATCGCTTTCATGCCGTGGCGATGTCGGCACATGGCAAACCCGGCATCATGCGCATTTTCGATCATATCTGGCGCTTTGATACCGGGATGCGAAGCCGCCTGCTCAGACGCTGGCGGCGATAAACAATTACAGCAGAGAAGGGACGCTCTCGCGAACAGCTGCCGGCCATACACCACACTGAACCTGGCCGATATGTGGCAGTTGCAGCAGCAGCATGGTCAAACGAGACTGCCCGATACCGCCGCCGATGGTCTGCGGCATTTCACCGCGCAGCAGCGCCTGATGCCACTCCAGCTGCAGACGATCTTCATCACCGGTCAGCGCCAGCTGATGTTTCAACGTATCGGCATCCACGCGGATCCCCATGGAAGAAAGCTCAAACGCATCTTCCAGTACCGGGTTCCATACCAGAATATCGCCGTTCAGACCCGCATGGCCCAGCTCTGACGGGGTGCTCCAGTCATCATAATCCGGTGCGCGCACGTCGTGACGATGACCATCACTCAACTTGCCGCCAATCCCGACGAGGAATACCGCGCCAAGATCTTTCGCAATCGCCCGCTCACGCCCTTTGGCATCGAGATCCGGATAACGAGACAGTAACTCCTGGCTGTGTACGAAGTGGATCTGATCCGGCAGGAACGGTGCCAGGCCAAACTCTTCGCTAACTGCAGCTTCGGTTGCTTTAATTCCCGCCCAGATCGCCTCTACCGTGCTTTTCAGAGTCGAGAATTGACGCTCGCCGTCGCCCATTACGCGTTCCCAGTCCCACTGGTCAACATAGACCGAGTGCAACGGGGAAAGACGGTCTTCATCGGGGCGAAGGGCTTTCATGTGCGTGTACAGCCCTTCGCCCGCGCTGAAGTCGTGTTGCCCTAAGGTCTGACGTTTCCACTTCGCCAGTGAATGAACCACTTCGAACTGGGCATCAGGCAGAGCTTTCACTTTTACCTGCACCGCTTTTTCACAGCCTGACAAGTTATCCTGCGTGCCATCCCCCACACGGCTAAGAATCGGCGCCTGGACTTCAATCAGCCCCAGACGTTCTTCCAGTTGACGAGAAAAGTGAGATTTCACGAAGCTAATTTGACGTTGTTTGGCAATGTAAGCGGTTTTCATTTTTTATACTCCTGCGTCCTGTTGCTTATGATTAAGCAACAAAAACCGACACACATGCAATAATCATTCAATAAAAAGCCTCATGCACTTTTGATTCATTAAAAAAGATGGCTAAAATAGAATGAATCATCAATCCGCATAAGAAAATCCTATGGAAAATTATCTGATCGACAATCTGGACCGTGGCATCCTGGAAGCATTAATGGGCAATGCGCGCACCGCTTACGCCGAACTGGCGAAACAATTTGGCGTCAGTCCGGGGACGATTCACGTTCGTGTAGAGAAAATGAAGCAGGCGGGGATCATTACCGGGGCGCGCATTGATGTCAGCCCTAAACAGCTTGGTTATGACGTAGGCTGCTTTATCGGCATTATATTAAAGAGCGCCAAAGACTATCCTTCCGCGCTGGCAAAGCTGGAAAGCCTCGATGAAGTCACTGAAGCCTATTACACAACTGGCCACTACAGCATCTTTATCAAAGTGATGTGCCGTTCGATCGATGCTCTCCAGCATGTACTTATCAACAAGATCCAAACAATTGATGAAATTCAGTCCACCGAGACACTGATCGTCCTGCAAAACCCGATCATGCGTACCATTAAGCCATGATCAGCTTTTTTAATCCCATACTTTTCCACAGGTAGATCCCAACGCGTTCACAGCGTACAATACGCCACTCTTAATAAAGGTGGCGGTTTATGGCAGATATCACTCTTATCAGCGGCAGCACCCTCGGCGGTGCCGAATATGTAGCAGAACACCTGGCTGAAAAGCTGGAAGAGGCGGGTTTTACCACCGAAACGCTGCACGGTCCGCTATTAGAAGATTTATCTGCCTCTGGGATCTGGCTGGTTATCAGCTCAACCCACGGTGCCGGAGATATTCCGGACAACCTTTCTCCTTTCTATGAAGCATTGCAGGAACAGAAGCCCGATCTTTCTGCGGTCCGCTTTGGCGCTATCGGTATTGGCAGTCGTGAATATGACACCTTTTGTGGGGCTATCGATAAACTCGAGGCAGAACTCAAAAATTCCGGTGCAAAACAGACAGGCGAAACACTGAAGATCAACATCCTTGATCACGACATTCCGGAAGATCCGGCAGAAGAATGGCTGGGATCGTGGATTAATTTACTCAAATAAGTATACAGATCGTGCGATCTGTTGTGGATAACTCTGTCAGGAAGCTTGGATCAACCGGTAGTTATCCAAAGAACAACGGTTGTTCAGTTTTTGAGTTGTGTATAACCCCTCATTCTGATCCCAGCTTATACGGTCCAGGATCACCGATCATTCACAGTTAATGATCCTTTCCAGGTTGTTGATCTTAAACGCCGGATCCTTGTTATCCACAGGGAAGTGCGATCCTAATAAGAGATCACAATAGAACAGATCTCTAAATAAATAGATCTTCTTTTTAATACCCAGGATCCCAGGTCTTTCTCAAGCCGACAAAGTTGAGTAGAATCCACGGCCCGGGCTTCAATCCATTTTCATACCGCGTTATGCGAGGCAATCACCATGTTTTATCCGGATCCTTTTGACGTCATCATCATTGGCGGGGGTCATGCAGGCACCGAGGCCGCGATGGCCGCGGCGCGTATGGGTCAACAGACTCTGCTTTTGACACACAATATCGACACTCTGGGGCAGATGAGCTGCAACCCGGCGATCGGCGGTATTGGGAAGGGACATCTGGTAAAAGAAGTGGATGCACTCGGCGGTCTGATGGCGAAAGCGATCGATCAGGCGGGTATCCAGTTTAGGATACTAAACGCAAGCAAGGGACCGGCAGTTCGCGCTACCCGAGCTCAGGCGGATCGTGTGCTCTACCGTCAGGCGGTACGTACGGCGCTGGAGAACCAACCGAACCTGATGATCTTCCAGCAGGCGGTTGAAGATCTTATTGTCGAAAACGATCGCGTGGTCGGTGCTGTTACCCAAATGGGACTGAAGTTCCGTGCCAAAGCCGTCGTGCTCACCGTTGGGACGTTCCTCGACGGTAAAATTCATATCGGTCTGGATAACTACAGCGGTGGCCGTGCTGGTGATCCGCCGTCCATTCCGCTTTCTCGCCGTTTGCGTGAACTGCCGCTGCGCGTTGGTCGTCTGAAAACCGGGACACCGCCGCGTATTGATGCTCGAACCATCGACTTTAGCGTGCTGGCGCAACAGCATGGCGATAACCCAATGCCGGTATTCTCGTTTATGGGCAATGCGTCCCAGCATCCACAGCAGGTGCCGTGTTATATCACCCATACCAACGAGAAAACCCATGACGTGATCCGCAGTAACCTCGATCGCAGCCCAATGTACGCAGGGGTAATCGAAGGTGTTGGCCCACGCTACTGTCCGTCGATCGAAGACAAAGTCATGCGCTTCGCCGACAGAAATCAGCATCAGATCTTCCTTGAACCGGAAGGGCTGACCTCTAACGAAATTTATCCGAACGGTATCTCCACCAGCCTGCCGTTCGATGTGCAGATGCAAATCGTCCGCTCCATGCAGGGGATGGAAAACGCGAAGATCGTGCGTCCGGGTTATGCCATTGAGTATGACTTCTTCGATCCACGCGACCTGAAACCGACGCTGGAGAGCAAGTTTATCCAGGGGCTGTTCTTTGCTGGTCAGATTAACGGCACTACCGGTTACGAAGAAGCCGCTGCGCAAGGTTTGCTGGCCGGTCTTAACGCTGCCCGTCTGTCTGCTGACAAAGAAGGTTGGGCTCCGGCGCGTTCTCAGGCGTATCTCGGCGTACTGGTTGATGACCTGTGCACTTTAGGAACCAAAGAACCGTATCGTATGTTTACCTCGCGCGCAGAATATCGTCTGATGCTGCGCGAAGATAATGCGGATCTGCGTTTGACTGAAATCGGTCGTGAACTGGGCCTGGTGGATGACGAACGTTGGGCGCGCTTTAACGAGAAACTTGAGAACATCGAGCGTGAGCGTCAGCGTCTGAAATCGACCTGGGTAACCCCGTCGGCGGAAGCTGCAGCCGAAGTGAATGCTCACCTGACTGCGCCACTTTCCCGTGAAGCCAGTGGTGAAGATCTGCTGCGTCGTCCGGAAATGACTTATGAAAAATTAACCACGCTGACGCCGTTTGCCCCTGCGTTGACAGACGAACAGGCGGCGGAACAGGTTGAGATTCAGGTTAAATACGAAGGTTATATCGCGCGCCAGCAAGATGAGATCGAAAAGCAGCTGCGTAACGAGAACACCCTGCTACCAGCGACGCTGGATTACCGCCAGGTATCCGGTCTTTCTAACGAAGTGATCGCCAAACTTAACGATCACAAACCGGCCTCTATCGGTCAGGCTTCGCGTATTTCTGGCGTCACGCCTGCTGCCATCTCCATTCTGCTGGTGTGGCTGAAAAAACAGGGTATGCTGCGTCGTAGCGCATAACGCATTAAAAATGCCTGGTAAGCACCCGCTTACCAGGTTACGCATCAAGAACAGGTAATCACCGTGCTCAACAAACTCTCCTCTCTGCTGAAAGACGCAGGAATTTCGCTTACCGATCACCAGAAAAACCAGCTAATTGCCTACGTGAATATGCTGCATAAATGGAATAAAGCGTACAACCTGACTTCGGTCCGCGATCCTAATGAGATGCTGGTACGCCATATTCTCGATAGCATTGTGGTGGCACCGTATCTGCAAGGTGAACGGTTTATCGATGTCGGCACCGGACCGGGACTGCCTGGCATTCCACTCTCTATCGTGCGTCCTGAAGCCCATTTCACGTTGTTGGATAGCCTTGGTAAACGCGTGCGTTTCCTTCGTCAGGTGCAACATGAGCTTAAACTGGAGAATATTGAGCCAGTACAGAGCAGGGTAGAAGAGTTTCCTTCTGAGCCGCCATTTGATGGCGTAATTAGCCGCGCCTTTGCCTCTCTGAACGATATGGTGAGCTGGTGCCACCATCTTCCTGGTGAGCAAGGTCGTTTCTACGCGCTGAAAGGCCAAATACCGGAAGATGAAATCGCTTTGTTGCCCGAAGAATATCAGGTCGAATCAGTGGTTAAACTTCACGTTCCGGCCCTGGATGGCGAACGTCATCTGGTGGTGATTAAAGCAAATAAAATTTAATTTTTATCAAAAAAAACATAAAAAAATGACCGGTTAGACTGTTAACAACAACCAGGTTTTCTACTGATATAACTGGTTACATTTAACGCCACGTTCACTCTTTTGCATCAATGAGCTAACGTGGCTTTTTTGGGTAAGCAGAAAATAAGTCAGCAGTGAAAATATCAGGCTGCTAAAAATCGGCGCTAAGAACCATAATTATCTGTTAAAACATTATTAAAAATGTCAATGGGTGGTTTTTGTTGTGTAAACGTCACTTATTAAAAGAGTGTCTGTTTTTGGACTTAAATATCATAAACTTGCAATGGCATCATTTGCCAAGTAAATAAATATGCTGTGCGCGAACATGCTCAATATGTGATCTGAAGCACGCTTTATCGCCAGTGTTTACGCGTTATTTACAGTTTTTCATGATCGAACAGCGTTAGCAGAAAAGTCGCAATTGTATGCACTGGAAAAATATTTAAACATTTATTCACCTTTTGGCTACTTATTGTTTGAAATCACGGGGGCGCACCGTATAATTTGACCGCTTTTTGATGCTTGACTCTAAGCCTTAAAGAAAGTTTTATACGACACGCGGCATACCTCGAAGGGAGCAGGAGTGAAAAACGTGATGTCTGTGTCGCTCGTGAGTCGAAACGTTGCTCGGAAGCTTCTGCTCGTTCAGTTACTGGTGGTGATAGCAAGTGGATTGCTGTTCAGCCTCAAAGACCCCTTCTGGGGCGTCTCTGCATTAAGTGGAGGCCTGGCAGTCTTTCTGCCTAACGTTTTGTTTATGATATTTGCCTGGCGTCACCAGGCACATACACCAGCGAAAGGCCGGGTGGCCTGGACATTCGCATTTGGCGAAGCTTTCAAAGTTCTGGCGATGTTGGTGTTACTGGTGGTGGCGTTGGCGGTTTTAAAGGCGGTATTCTTGCCGCTGATCGTTACGTGGGTTTTGGTGCTGGTGGTTCAGATACTGGCACCGGCTGTAATTAACAACAAAGGGTAAAAGGCATCATGGCTTCAGAAAATATGACGCCGCAGGATTACATAGGACACCACCTGAATAACCTTCAGCTGGACCTGCGTACATTCTCGCTGGTGGATCCGCATAACCCCCCAGCCACCTTCTGGACAATTAATATTGACTCCATGTTCTTCTCGGTGGTGCTGGGTCTGTTGTTCCTGGTTTTATTCCGTAGTGTAGCCAAAAAGGCGACCAGCGGCGTGCCAGGTAAGTTTCAGACCGCGATTGAGCTGGTGATCGGCTTTGTTAATGGTAGCGTGAAAGACATGTACCATGGCAAAAGCAAGCTGATTGCTCCGCTGGCCCTGACGATTTTCGTCTGGGTATTCCTGATGAACTTGATGGACTTACTGCCTATCGATCTGCTGCCGTACATCGCTGAACATGTACTGGGGCTGCCGGCACTGCGTGTGGTTCCGTCTGCGGACGTGAACGTAACGCTGTCTATGGCACTGGGCGTATTTATCCTGATTCTGTTCTACAGCATCAAAATGAAAGGCATCGGCGGCTTCACGAAAGAGTTGACGCTGCAGCCGTTCAATCACTGGGCGTTCATTCCTGTCAACTTAATCCTTGAAGGGGTAAGCCTGCTGTCCAAACCAGTTTCACTCGGTTTGCGACTGTTCGGTAACATGTACGCCGGTGAGCTGATTTTCATTCTGATTGCTGGTCTGTTGCCGTGGTGGTCACAGTGGATTCTGAATGTGCCGTGGGCCATTTTCCACATCCTGATCATTACGCTGCAAGCCTTCATCTTCATGGTTCTGACGATCGTCTATCTGTCGATGGCGTCTGAAGAACATTAATTTACCAACACTACTACGTTTTAACTGAAACAAACTGGAGACTGTCATGGAAAACCTGAATATGGATCTGCTGTACATGGCTGCCGCTGTGATGATGGGTCTGGCGGCAATCGGTGCTGCGATCGGTATCGGCATCCTCGGGGGTAAATTCCTGGAAGGCGCAGCGCGTCAACCTGATCTGATTCCTCTGCTGCGTACTCAGTTCTTTATCGTTATGGGTCTGGTGGATGCTATCCCGATGATCGCTGTAGGTCTGGGTCTGTACGTGATGTTCGCTGTCGCGTAGTAAGCGTTGCTTTTATTTAAAGAGCAATATCAGAACGTTAACTAAATAGAGGCATTGTGCTGTGAATCTTAACGCAACAATCCTCGGCCAGGCCATCGCGTTTGTCCTGTTCGTTCTGTTCTGCATGAAGTACGTATGGCCGCCATTAATGGCAGCCATCGAAAAACGTCAAAAAGAAATTGCTGACGGCCTTGCTTCCGCAGAACGAGCACATAAGGACCTTGACCTTGCAAAGGCCAGCGCGACCGACCAGCTGAAAAAAGCGAAAGCGGAAGCCCAGGTAATCATCGAGCAGGCGAACAAACGCCGCTCGCAGATTCTGGACGAAGCTAAAGCTGAAGCAGAGCAGGAACGTACTAAAATCGTGGCCCAGGCGCAGGCGGAAATTGAAGCCGAGCGTAAACGTGCCCGTGAAGAGCTGCGTAAGCAAGTTGCTATCCTGGCTGTTGCTGGCGCCGAGAAGATCATCGAACGTTCCGTGGATGAAGCTGCTAACAGCGACATCGTGGATAAACTTGTCGCTGAACTGTAAGGAGGGAGGGGCTGATGTCTGAATTTATTACGGTAGCTCGCCCCTACGCCAAAGCAGCTTTTGACTTTGCCGTCGAACACCAAAGTGTAGAACGCTGGCAGGACATGCTGGCGTTTGCCGCCGAGGTAACCAAAAACGAACAAATGGCAGAGCTTCTCTCTGGCGCGCTTGCGCCAGAAACGCTCGCCGAGTCGTTTATCGCAGTTTGTGGTGAGCAACTGGACGAAAACGGTCAGAACCTGATTCGGGTTATGGCTGAAAATGGTCGTCTTAATGCGCTCCCGGATGTTCTGGAGCAGTTTATTCACCTGCGTGCTGTGAGTGAGGCTACCGCTGAGGTAGACGTCATTTCCGCTGCCGCGTTGAGTGAACAACAGCTCGCGAAAATTTCTGCTGCGATGGAAAAACGTCTGTCACGCAAAGTTAAGCTGAATTGCAAAATCGATAAGTCTGTAATGGCAGGCGTTATCATCCGAGCGGGTGATATGGTCATTGATGGCAGCGTACGCGGTCGTCTTGAGCGCCTTGCAGACGTCTTGCAGTCTTAAGGGGACTGGAGCATGCAACTGAATTCCACCGAAATCAGCGAACTGATCAAGCAGCGCATTGCTCAGTTCAATGTTGTGAGTGAAGCTCACAACGAAGGTACTATTGTTTCTGTAAGTGACGGTGTTATCCGCATCCACGGCCTGGCCGATTGTATGCAGGGTGAAATGATCTCCCTGCCGGGTAACCGTTACGCTATCGCACTGAACCTCGAGCGTGACTCTGTAGGTGCGGTTGTTATGGGTCCCTACGCTGACCTTGCCGAAGGCATGAAAGTTAAGTGTACTGGCCGTATCCTGGAAGTTCCGGTTGGCCGTGGCCTGCTGGGCCGTGTGGTTAACACTCTGGGTGCACCAATCGACGGTAAAGGTCCGCTGGATCACGACGGCTTCTCTGCTGTAGAAGCTATCGCCCCGGGCGTTATCGAACGTCAGTCCGTAGATCAGCCGGTACAGACCGGTTATAAAGCCGTTGACTCCATGATCCCAATCGGTCGTGGTCAGCGTGAATTGATCATCGGTGACCGTCAGACCGGTAAAACCGCACTGGCAATCGATGCCATCATTAACCAGCGCGATTCCGGTATCAAATGTATCTATGTCGCTATCGGCCAGAAAGCGTCCACTATTTCTAACGTGGTACGTAAACTGGAAGAGCACGGCGCACTGGCTAACACCATCGTTGTGGTAGCAACCGCGTCTGAATCCGCTGCACTGCAATACCTGGCGCCGTATGCCGGTTGCGCAATGGGCGAATACTTCCGTGACCGCGGTGAAGATGCGCTGATCATTTACGATGACCTGTCTAAACAGGCTGTTGCTTACCGTCAGATCTCCCTGCTGCTCCGTCGTCCGCCAGGACGTGAAGCATTCCCGGGCGACGTATTCTACCTCCACTCTCGTCTGCTGGAGCGTGCTGCGCGTGTTAACGCCGAATACGTTGAAGCCTTCACCAAAGGTGAAGTGAAAGGGAAAACCGGTTCTCTGACCGCGCTGCCGATTATCGAAACTCAGGCGGGTGACGTTTCTGCGTTCGTTCCGACTAACGTAATCTCCATTACCGATGGTCAGATCTTCCTGGAAACCAACCTGTTCAACGCCGGTATTCGTCCTGCGGTTAACCCGGGTATCTCCGTATCCCGTGTTGGTGGTGCAGCACAGACCAAGATCATGAAAAAACTGTCCGGTGGTATCCGTACCGCTCTGGCACAGTATCGTGAACTGGCAGCGTTCTCTCAGTTTGCATCCGACCTTGACGATGCAACACGTAAGCAGCTTGACCACGGTCAGAAAGTGACCGAACTGCTGAAACAGAAACAGTATGCGCCGATGTCCGTAGCGCAACAGTCTCTGGTTCTGTTCGCAGCAGAACGTGGTTACCTGGCGGATGTTGAACTGTCGAAAATCGGCAGCTTCGAAGCCGCTCTGCTGGCTTACGTCGACCGTGATCACGCTCCGTTGATGCAAGAGATCAACCAGACCGGTGGCTACAACGACGAAATCGAAGGCAAGCTGAAAGGCATCCTCGATTCCTTCAAAGCAACCCAATCCTGGTAACGTCTGGCGGCTTGCCTTAGGGCAGGCCGCAAGGCATTGAGGAGAAGCTCATGGCCGGCGCAAAAGAGATACGTAGTAAGATCGCAAGCGTCCAGAACACGCAAAAGATCACTAAAGCGATGGAGATGGTCGCCGCTTCCAAAATGCGTAAATCGCAGGATCGCATGGCGGCCAGCCGTCCTTATGCAGAAACCATGCGCAAAGTGATTGGTCACCTTGCACACGGTAATCTGGAATATAAGCACCCATACCTGGAAGACCGCGACGTTAAACGCGTAGGCTACCTGGTGGTGTCGACCGACCGTGGTTTGTGCGGTGGTTTGAACATTAACCTGTTCAAAAAACTGCTGGCGGAAATGAAGACCTGGACCGACAAAGGCGTTCAATGCGACCTCGCAATGATCGGCTCGAAAGGCGTGTCGTTCTTCAACTCCGTGGGCGGCAATGTTGTTGCCCAGGTCACCGGCATGGGGGATAACCCTTCCCTGTCCGAACTGATTGGTCCGGTAAAAGTGATGTTGCAGGCCTACGACGAAGGCCGTCTGGACAAGCTTTACATTGTCAGCAACAAATTTATTAACACCATGTCTCAGGTTCCGACCATCAGCCAGCTGCTGCCGTTACCGGCATCAGATGATGATGATCTGAAACATAAATCCTGGGATTACCTGTACGAACCCGATCCGAAGGCGTTGCTGGATACCCTGCTGCGTCGTTATGTCGAATCTCAGGTTTATCAGGGCGTGGTTGAAAACCTGGCCAGCGAGCAGGCCGCCCGTATGGTGGCGATGAAAGCCGCGACCGACAATGGCGGCAGCCTGATTAAAGAGCTGCAGTTGGTATACAACAAAGCTCGTCAGGCCAGCATTACTCAGGAACTCACCGAGATCGTCTCGGGGGCCGCCGCGGTTTAAACAGGTTATTTCGTAGAGGATTTAAGATGGCTACTGGAAAGATTGTCCAGGTAATCGGCGCCGTAGTTGACGTCGAATTCCCTCAGGATGCCGTACCGCGCGTGTACGATGCTCTTGAGGTGCAAAATGGTAATGAGCGTCTGGTGCTGGAAGTTCAGCAGCAGCTCGGCGGCGGTATCGTGCGTACCATCGCAATGGGTTCCTCCGACGGTCTGCGTCGCGGTCTGGATGTAAAAGACCTCGAACACCCGATCGAAGTCCCGGTAGGTAAAGCGACTCTGGGCCGTATCATGAACGTACTGGGTGAACCAGTCGACATGAAAGGCGAGATCGGTGAAGAAGAGCGTTGGGCGATTCACCGCGCAGCACCTTCCTACGAAGAGCTGTCAAACTCTCAGGAACTGCTGGAAACCGGTATCAAAGTTATCGACCTGATGTGTCCGTTCGCTAAGGGCGGTAAAGTCGGTCTGTTCGGTGGTGCGGGTGTAGGTAAAACCGTAAACATGATGGAGCTTATTCGTAACATCGCGATCGAGCACTCCGGTTACTCTGTGTTTGCGGGCGTAGGTGAACGTACTCGTGAGGGTAACGACTTCTACCACGAAATGACCGACTCCAACGTTATCGACAAAGTATCCCTGGTATATGGCCAGATGAACGAGCCGCCGGGAAACCGTCTGCGCGTTGCACTGACCGGCCTGACCATGGCTGAGAAATTCCGTGACGAAGGTCGTGACGTTCTGCTGTTTGTTGACAACATCTATCGTTACACCCTGGCCGGTACGGAAGTATCCGCACTGCTGGGCCGTATGCCTTCAGCGGTAGGTTATCAGCCGACCCTGGCGGAAGAGATGGGCGTTCTGCAGGAACGTATCACTTCCACCAAAACCGGTTCTATCACCTCCGTACAGGCGGTATACGTACCTGCGGATGACTTGACTGACCCGTCTCCGGCAACCACCTTTGCGCACCTTGACGCAACCGTGGTACTGAGTCGTCAGATCGCGTCTCTGGGTATCTACCCGGCCGTTGATCCGCTGGACTCTACCAGCCGTCAGCTGGACCCGCTGGTGGTTGGTCAGGAACACTACGACACCGCGCGTGGCGTTCAGTCCATCCTGCAACGTTATCAGGAACTGAAAGACATCATCGCCATCCTGGGTATGGATGAACTGTCTGAAGAAGACAAACTGGTGGTAGCGCGTGCTCGTAAGATCCAGCGCTTCCTGTCCCAGCCGTTCTTCGTGGCAGAAGTATTCACCGGTTCTCCGGGTAAATACGTCTCCCTGAAAGACACCATCCGTGGCTTTAAAGGCATCATGGAAGGCGAATACGATCACCTGCCGGAGCAGGCGTTCTACATGGTCGGTTCCATCGAAGAAGCAGTGGAAAAAGCCAAAAAACTTTAACGCCTTAATCGGAGGGTGATATGGCAATGACTTACCACCTGGACGTCGTCAGCGCAGAGCAACAAATGTTCTCTGGTCTGGTCGAGAAAATCCAGGTAACGGGTAGCGAAGGTGAACTGGGCATTTACCCGGGCCACGCACCGCTGCTCACCGCCATTAAGCCTGGTATGATTCGCATCGTGAAACAGCACGGTCACGAAGAGTTTATCTATCTGTCTGGCGGTATTCTTGAAGTGCAGCCTGGCAACGTGACCGTTCTGGCCGACACCGCAATTCGCGGCCAGGATCTCGACGAAGCGCGAGCCATGGAAGCGAAACGTAAGGCTGAAGAGCACATTAGCAGCTCTCACGGCGACGTAGATTACGCTCAGGCGTCTGCGGAACTGGCCAAAGCGATCGCGCAGTTGCGCGTTATCGAGTTGACCAAAAAAGCGATGTAACACCGGCTTGAAAAGCTCAAAAGCCAGTCTGGAAACAGACTGGCTTTTTTATATGTATTTTGCTGATTGATACAAAAATTATATTATTCATCAAAAAGTTAGCGTCTTGCCAAGTCGTTAATTGTCACCTTTTCTCCATAGTGATATCGTCCCTGTTGTTATTATTATTTCTATAATTATATGAGGGATCATATCTATGTCTTTTAAAACGTCTTTTGAAGGTGTCCAACCGGTTGTGATGACCGATCGCGCCACCTTTATCCGCCGTGCTTATATGCATCTGGCTGGGGCAGTTGTCGGGTTCATCATTCTCAGCGCGCTGTTTATCTTTAGTGGGCTTGGCAAAATGATGCTTAGGGTGCTGATGAACAGTGGTCAGTTTGGTTGGCTGGTGGTGCTGGGTGCTTTTATTCTGGTCAGCATGCTGGCGACTCGTCTGGCAGATAATGTGGAGTCTAATCAGACCCAACTGATTGGACTGGGGATATACGTACTGGCAGAAGCGTTAATTTTTGCACCTTTACTGACACTGGCAGCGTATATTAATCCAGCAATTATTGGCGCGGCGGGCATCACCACAGCACTGCTTGTGGGTGGTCTGACATTCACTGCCTTCACGACCAAAAAAGATTTCTCTTTCATGCGTTCGTTTTTAACCATGGCGGGCTTTATCGCTTTCGGTGCCATTATCGCGAGCATTTTTATGGGATTCTCACTGGGCGTCTGGTTCTCGGCGGCAATGGTGCTGTTGTGTGCTGGCTTCGTGCTGTACGACACGTCTAATATTATTCATCATTATCCTACCGATCGTCCGGCAGGTGCGGCGCTACATCTCTTCGCCTCTATTGCTACCATGTTCTGGTATGTTCTGCGCATTTTCATGTCCCGCGATTAACCCTGCTTGTATAAACCAGCGAAATTATTCGCTGGTTTTCCCGTTTATTCATTGATCGAAATAAGAGCAAAAACATCCACCTGACGCTTAAATGAAGGTACTGCCTTAATTTTCTGCAGACAAAAGGCGTGACGATGGTCGAAAATGGCACTTTCGTTAGCGGGGATAATCCGTTATTGAACAATTTATCCTCTGTCCATTTCACGATGAAAAAAATGTAGTTTTTTCAAGGTGAAGCGGTTTAAATTCGTTCTCAAATTACAGTCAGGACGCGTATGTTGAATAATGCTATGAGCGTAGTGATCCTTGCCGCAGGTAAAGGCACGCGCATGTATTCCGATCTTCCGAAAGTGCTGCATACCCTTGCCGGGAAAGCGATGGTTCAGCATGTCATTGATGCTGCGAATGAATTAGGCGCAGCGCACGTTCACCTGGTGTACGGTCACGGCGGCGATCTGCTTAAACAGGCGTTGAAAGACGATAACCTGAACTGGGTGCTTCAGGCAGAACAGCTGGGTACGGGCCATGCAATGCAGCAAGCCGCACCTTTTTTTGCCGATGACGAAGACATTTTAATGCTCTACGGCGACGTGCCGCTGATCTCTGTTGAAACACTCCAGCGCCTGCGTGATGCGAAACCGCAGGGTGGCATTGGTCTGCTGACGGTTAAACTGGATGATCCGACCGGTTATGGACGTATCACCCGTGAAAACGGCAAAGTTACCGGCATTGTTGAGCACAAAGATGCCACCGACGAGCAGCGTCAGATTCAGGAGATCAACACCGGCATTCTGATCGCCAACGGCGCAGATATGAAACGCTGGCTGGCTAAACTGACCAACAATAATGCGCAGGGCGAATACTACATCACCGACATTATTGCGCTGGCGTATCAGGAAGGGCGTGAAATCGTTGCCGTTCATCCGCAACGTTTAAGCGAAGTAGAAGGCGTGAATAACCGCCTGCAACTCTCGCGTCTGGAGCGTGTTTATCAATCCGAACAAGCTGAAAAACTGCTGTTAGCAGGCGTTATGCTGCGCGATCCGGCGCGTTTTGATCTGCGCGGTACGCTTACTCACGGGCGCGATGTTGAAATTGATACTAACGTTATCATCGAGGGCAACGTGACTCTCGGTAATCGCGTGAAAATCGGCACCGGTTGCGTGATTAAAAACAGCGTGATTGGCGATGATTGCGAAATTAGCCCGTATACCGTTGTGGAAGATGCGAATCTGGCAGCGGCCTGTACCATTGGCCCGTTTGCCCGTCTGCGTCCTGGTGCTGAGTTGCTGGAAGGCGCACACGTCGGTAACTTCGTTGAGATGAAAAAAGCGCGTCTGGGTAAAGGCTCGAAAGCTGGTCATCTGACTTACCTGGGGGATGCGGAAATTGGCGATAACGTCAACATCGGCGCAGGAACCATTACCTGCAACTACGATGGTGCCAATAAATTTAAAACCATTATTGGCGACGATGTGTTTGTTGGATCCGATACTCAGCTGGTGGCCCCGGTAACGGTAGGCAAAGGCGCAACCATTGCTGCGGGTACAACTGTGACGCGTAATGTTGGCGAAAATGCTCTGGCAATCAGCCGTGTGCCGCAGTCGCAAAAAGAAGGCTGGCGTCGTCCGGTAAAGAAAAAGTAATTCTGGCTGGGTAATCCGGCCATATGGGGTGAGGAGATAACATAATCTCCCGCCCACAAGCAGTAACTATAAAAATAACCCCACTCTCTACAAAGGCTCGGGGCGCCCGAAAAACGGGCATACAGGTTGACCGACAACGATATAAATCGGAATCAAAAACTATGTGTGGAATTGTTGGCGCGATCGCGCAACGTGATGTAGCAGAAATCCTTCTTGAAGGTTTACGTCGTCTGGAATACCGCGGATATGACTCTGCCGGTCTGGCGGTTGTAGATGCAGAAGGTCATATGACCCGCCTGCGTCGCCTCGGTAAAGTCCAGATGCTGGCCCAGGCAGCGGAAGAACATCCTCTGCATGGCGGCACCGGGATTGCTCACACTCGCTGGGCGACGCACGGCGAACCTTCAGAAGTGAATGCGCATCCGCATGTTTCTGAACACATTGTGGTGGTGCATAACGGTATCATCGAAAACCATGAACCGCTGCGTGAAGCGTTAAAAACACGTGGCTATACCTTCGTTTCTGAAACCGACACCGAAGTGATTGCACACCTGGTGAACTGGGAACTGAAACAAGGCGGTACTCTGCGTGAGGCTGTTCTGCGTGCTATTCCGCAACTGCGCGGCGCGTACGGTACGGTAATTATGGACTCCCGTCACCCGGATACCCTGCTGGCGGCTCGTTCTGGTAGCCCGCTGGTGATTGGCCTGGGCATGGGCGAAAACTTTATTGCTTCTGACCAGTTGGCGCTGTTGCCAGTGACCCGTCGCTTTATCTTCCTTGAAGAAGGCGATATTGCGGAAATCACTCGCCGTTCGGTAAACATCTTCGATAAAACTGGCGCGGAAGTGAAACGTCAGGATATCGAATCCAATCTGCAATATGACGCGGGCGATAAAGGTATTTACCGCCACTACATGCAGAAAGAGATCTACGAACAGCCGAACGCGATCAAAAACACCCTTACCGGGCGCATCAGCCACGGTCAGGTTGATTTGAGCGAGCTGGGACCGAACGCCGACGAACTGCTGTCGAAGGTTGAGCATATTCAGATCCTCGCCTGTGGTACTTCTTACAACTCCGGTATGGTTTCCCGCTACTGGTTTGAAGCGCTGGCAGGTATTCCGTGCGATGTTGAAATCGCCTCTGAATTCCGCTATCGCAAATCAGCCGTGCGTCGTAACAGCCTGATGATCACTCTGTCGCAGTCTGGCGAAACCGCGGATACCCTGGCGGGTCTGCGTCTGTCAAAAGAATTGGGTTACCTTGGATCGCTGGCAATCTGTAACGTTCCTGGCTCTTCGCTGGTACGTGAATCCGATTTGGCGCTGATGACCAATGCGGGTACGGAAATTGGCGTGGCGTCCACCAAAGCATTCACCACTCAGTTAACCGTGTTGTTGATGCTGGTGGCGAAGCTGTCTCGCCTGAAAGGTCTCGATGCCTCCATTGAGCATGATATCGTGCATGGTCTGCAGGCGTTACCGAGCCGTATTGAGCAGATGCTGTCTCAGGACAAACGCATTGAAGCTCTGGCAGAAGATTTCTCTGACAAACACCACGCGCTGTTCCTGGGCCGTGGCGATCAGTACCCAATCGCGCTGGAAGGCGCATTGAAGCTGAAAGAGATCTCTTATATTCATGCGGAAGCCTACGCAGCAGGCGAACTGAAACACGGTCCGCTGGCGCTGATTGACGCGGATATGCCGGTTATCGTCGTCGCACCGAACAACGAATTGCTGGAAAAACTGAAATCCAACATTGAAGAAGTTCGCGCGCGTGGCGGTCAGTTGTACGTCTTCGCCGATCAGGATGCTGGTTTTGTGAGCAGTGATAACATGCACATCATCGAGATGCCGCATGTGGAAGAGGTGATTGCACCGATCTTCTACACCGTTCCGCTGCAGCTGCTGGCCTATCACGTTGCGCTGATTAAAGGCACTGACGTTGACCAGCCGCGTAATCTGGCAAAATCGGTAACGGTTGAGTAATTTTCATCATTGATATAAAAGGGCTGCCGACGGGCGGCCTTTTTTATAAAGTGTATCAACGGTTTATTATTGATGCACAAATTAATATAAATATATTCTGAATTATTGGTGATGTCCTATTACGCACTTGATTTTTTACTGTTTTAATAATATTTATATAATAAATTTATATTTAATTTCGCATAATTAATATTATTTTTAGATAAAAATACCCCTTTGGTGTACTATGCCTCTGAATCATAAAATCACTTATTAATTTAAGTTATGATTTAGACTGAAGGATATATTATATCAATGGAGTTTGTATGAAACGTAATATTATTGGCGGTGCAATTACGCTGGCATCTTTAATGTTAGCCGGAAATGCACTTGCAGAAGATGGCGTTGTTCACTTTGTCGGTGAAATTGTCGATAGCACATGCGAAGTGACTTCCGATACCGCCGATCAAACAGTACCTCTTGGTAAGGTCAGTAAAAGTGCGTTTTCAGGAGTAGGCAGCCTGGCGTCACCACAGCAATTTAGTATTAAACTGGAAAATTGCCCAGCAACCTATACTCAGGCAGCCGTCCGTTTCGATGGTACTGAAGCACCTGGCGGAGACGGTGACCTGAAAGTGGGTACACCGCTGACATCAGGTACACCTGGCGATTTTACCGGTACAGGACAAGCGATTGCGGCAACCGGCGTCGGTATTCGTATTTTTAACCGGGCGGATAATTCTCAGGTTAAACTTTATAACGACTCTGCTTATAGCACAATCGACGCTGACGGTAAGGCTGAAATGAAGTTTATTGCACGCTATGTTGCTACCAATACGACCGTAACGGCGGGTACAGCAAACGCGGATTCACAATTCACCGTCGAATATAAGAAATAATTAATACAGGGCCTTTTTATTCAGTTGGCTTTGGCCAGGGAGTCGTTATGTCCAGAAAAAGTTGTTTAATCAGGCTCTTTAAAACAACAATTTCGTGTAATTTATTGAGGATTATTATTCTAAGCATCTTTTTCCTCCAGCCGACATTGACCTGTGCAGGTGTTGTCATTGGCGGTACACGGGTTGTTTATTTGAGTAATAATGCTGATAAATCTATTTCTGTATTTAGTAAGGAAGAAAAAATTCCTTATCTCATCCAGTCATGGGTGGATCCGTTTAATAAAGATGATAAAACTAAAGCGCCATTTATTGTTATTCCTCCGGTATCACGGTTAGAACCCGCGCAAGAAAAAATATTACGTATTGTCCACACTAAAGGCTTGTCATTACCAGAGGATCGAGAGTCTGTCTTCTGGCTAAATATCAAAAATATTCCACCCTCTGCGAGCAGCAAAGAAGCGAACTCGCTGGAAATCGCCGTTAAAACGCGAATTAAGCTTTTCTGGAGACCGGCATCTATCCGCATGATTCCCGAAGATGCCGCACCAAAGGTGAAGTGGCATCGGGAAGGCCGAAATCTTATTGCTGAGAACCCTAACCCGATTCATATCAGCGTGATGGATGTCATTGTTGATGGCCATGATGTACCTCTTAACATGATCCGCCCTTTCGAGACGCTCACGTTACCGTTGCCTGCTAATTCTTCGGGTAGCCAAATGACCTGGCGATTTATTAATGATTACGGTGCGATAAGCGAACCATTAAAGCAAGCGTTGTAAGCATTGCATAAGGATAGGCGAATTATGGTTACGACCAGAATAGCAGTTGGTCTGACGGCAGGGACATGTCTCGTTTTCTCGCAAAGTGTGATGGCCGAGGTCAGCATATTTAATCCGGCGCTGCTGGAAATAGACCATCAATCCGGAGTCGATATTCGCCAGTTTAACAAAGCGAATCACATACCTCCCGGCGTCTACAGTGTTGATATTTTTATCAATGGCAAAATGTTCGAACGGCAGGATGTGACTTTTGTTCAGGATAACCCTGATGCCGATCTGCACGCCTGCTTTGTCGCGGTTAAAAAAACGCTGACTTCCTTTGGTGTAAAAGTTGACGCGCTGAAATCGCTCAATAAAGTGGATGACCAGGCCTGTATTGACCCTGCATCACGCATTGAAGGCTCTACATGGCAACTGGACGGCGATAAGCTGCAACTGAATATCACCATTCCCCAGATCTATATGGATGCGATGGCTTACGATTACATAAGCCCCACGCGTTGGGATGAGGGAATTAACGCACTGACTATCAACTACGATTTTTCCGGTTCACATACTCTGCGCTCGGATTACAGCTCACAGGAGACCGATACCAGTTATCTCAACCTGCGTAACGGACTCAATATTGGGCCGTGGCGACTCCGCAATTACAGCACCTTGAACACCACCGATGGTCGTGCGGAATACAACTCTATCAGTACCTGGATACAACGTGATATTGCTGCGTTAAGAAGCCAGATTATGATCGGCGATACGTGGACGGCGAGCGATATTTTCGACAGCACGCAAATCCGTGGTGCACGACTATATACTGATAAAGATATGTTACCCGCCAGCCAGAATGGCTTCGCGCCAGTGGTTCGTGGGATTGCAAAATCCAACGCCACCGTCATCATTCGGCAGAACGGCTACGTAATTTATCAGTCAGCCGTTCCACAAGGCGCCTTTGAAATCACCGACCTGAATACTGCCAGCTCAGGCGGCGACCTGGATGTAACTATCAAGGAAGAAGATGGTAGTGAACAACGATTCACCCAGCCTTATGCGTCGCTGGCTATCCTCAAACGTGAAGGTCAGACCGATGTAGATGTTAGCGTGGGGGAACTGCGCGATGAAGATGGTTTTACTCCTGACGTGCTTCAGGCACAGATCCTTCATGGCTTGCCCTACGGTTTTACCTTGTATGGCGGCGTACAGGCTGCTGAAAAGTATGGTTCTGTTGCTTTGGGGGTAGGTAAAGATCTCGGTGCTCTGGGAGCCATCTCTTTAGATGCGACACATGCCAGAGCGAAATTTGCAGATGATGATGCGGAAACGGGTCAATCATATCGTTTTCTGTATTCAAAACGTTTTGACGATACAGACACCAGCTTACGCCTGGTTGGCTATCGTTACTCTACCGAAGGCTACTATACCCTCAATGAATGGGCCTCCCGGCAAAATAGTCCCGAAGATTTCTGGCAAACCGGAAACCGTCGCAGCCGTGTGGAAGGAACGTTAACGCAATCGCTGGGCAGAGATTATGGCAACTTATACCTGACATTAAGCCGCCAGCAATATTGGCACACAGATGATGTCGAACGATTAATCCAATTTGGTTACAGCAGTAGCTGGAAGCGCCTCTCGTGGAACGTCTCATGGAGTTATTCCAATACGGCCCGGCAAGGGACGAGTAATAGTTATGCCAATGATAACACCAGCGAACAAATCTACATGCTCTCTTTATCAGTTCCATTATCGGGCTGGTGGGGAAATAGTTATGCCACCTATTCGGTTTCGCAAAATGATGATTCTGGTAGCTCGCATCAACTTGGCCTAAGCGGTACGGCGCTGGAGAAAAATAATCTCTCCTGGAATCTCATGCAGTCCTATAACAGCCGCGATGATCAAGTAGGCGGTAATATGTCGCTGACCTATGACGGTACCTACGGCACGTTAAACGGCAGTTATAACTACAGCCAAAATTCTCAGCGACTCAATTATGGTATCCGGGGTGGCATTCTGGCGCACAGTGAAGGGATAACGTTTAGCCAGGAACTGGGTGAAACCATTGCCCTTATTAAAGCACCGGGAGCCGCAGGTCTGGAAATTGATAATATGCGCGGGGCGGCAACAGACTGGCGTGGTTACACGGTTAAGACACAGCTAAATCCTTATGATGAAAACCGGGTAGCGATCAGCGACAACTATTTCTCTAAGTCGAATGTTGAACTCGATAATACCGTCGTTACGATGGTTCCTACCCGCGGCGCGGTGGTTAAAGCGGAGTTTGTGACGCATGTGGGTTACCGCGTTCTCTTCAGAGTGGTAAATGCAAATGGTAAACCGGCACCTTTTGGCGCCATTGCCTCAGTTCAAAACACAAGTACCGCCGATTCAGGAATAGTCGGTGATTCTGGTGAGCTTTATCTCTCGGGTCTGTCAGATAAAGGGCAGGTCACTTTATCCTGGGGAGGAGACGCAGTCACGAAATGTACCTTTGGCTACTCACTTTCAGTACCAGAAAATGAGAATGGTTTAATTGAGCAGAGTGTCACCTGTAATTAAAGGTTTTTTATGAGAAATAATATTCTGTTGTGGTGTTTTTCTATTGTCGCCATTTTTTACACGAGTACGACTCTTGCGGCCCCTCAAGGTATCTGTACTCCGGATAATGGCGTTTTTCATAGTGTGCTTGATTTTCCTGGATATGTTATTACGGCAACTCAGAATAAAGCGGGGTCCACATTTAATACAACAGTAACTAATGGCGGGTCTTATCCGGCACACTGTCACTGTAATACAGGAAAGGTCGGTGAATTTCCCTATATTTACTACACGGCAAAAATAAATGATGCTTTAAGTTATGCTGGGGTTCATTCTAATGTAAATTACTATAATCTTAATCCACATCTGGATGTGGGTATAGCAATTGATCTTTTGGGGGTCGGATTTGTTAATGCACCATTCGAGTATCATGCTAATGATCCTGATGTAACTACAGTATATAATTGTGGAAGAGAGGAGCCATTAGATATTTCTAGTGGTGCCAAGGCTAAGGTTTATTTTTATATTAAAAAACCCTTTGCGGGAAAGGTAACTATTCCCACAACGCTTGTTGCGAAGTTGTACGGAACTATCAGCCGTGACACACCGATTGATTATTCGCAGCCGATGGCTGATGTTTATGTTCGTGGAGACATCACTGCGCCACAAAGTTGTGAAATTAATAGTTTACAGCCTATTAATTTTGATTTTAGTACTATTCCAGCCGCAGATTTTTCATCTGTTGTCGGGAGTGCTGTGTCAGCGCATAAAATCACCAAAACTGTCACTATTGAGTGTGAGTATTTAGGAATAATGAATACGGATGATATCACTACCTCTTTTTATGCTACTGAACCCAGTAGCGATAATTCGATGGTTGTAACATCAAACCCAAATGTAGGGATAAAAATCTACGATAAAAATAACAGGGAAATCAACGTCAACGGGGGCGAACTACCAACTGATATGGGAGCAACAAGCGTTATTGGTGAGAAAGCTGGCAATGTAACTTTTTCTGCTGCCCCTGCGAGCCTCACTGGTGCACGACCCGCGCCAGGAACATTTACTGCTACGGCAACTATCACCATCGAAATTGTTCGTTAATCAAAGGACAACGGTGTTCCTCGCACCGTTGTCATCAGACACCTCTTTCTAACCTATTTGCACATGACATGACAAAAAGATGACATGGTTTTTCTTTTTTCCAGGTTATAAAAATCAATAAATTACGCATAAATCTCGTTGTGTCATAAAACTGTCATATTCCATACATATAACTGTCACCTGTTTGTCCTATTTTGCTTCTCGTAGCCAACAAACAATGCTTTATGAATCCTCCCAGGAGACATTATGAAAGTTATGCGTACCACCGTCGCAACTGTTGTCGCCGCGACCTTATCGATGAGCGCTTTCTCTGTGTTTGCAGAAGCAAGCCTGACAGGTGCAGGTGCAACCTTCCCTGCGCCGGTGTATGCCAAATGGGCTGACACTTACCAGAAAGAAACCGGTAATAAAGTTAACTACCAGGGTATCGGTTCTTCCGGCGGCGTAAAACAGATTATCGCCAACACCGTTGATTTCGGTGCTTCTGACGCGCCGCTGTCTGACGAAAAACTGGCTCAGGAAGGTCTGTTCCAGTTCCCGACCGTAATTGGCGGCGTGGTGCTGGCGGTTAATATTCCGGGGCTAAAATCTGGCGAACTGGTGCTGGATGGTAAAACCCTCGGCGACATCTACCTGGGCAAAATCAAAAAGTGGGATGATGAAGCCATCGCCAAACTGAATCCGGGTCTGAAACTGCCTTCACAGAACATTGCTGTAGTGCGCCGCGCAGATGGCTCCGGGACATCCTTCGTCTTCACCAGCTACCTGGCGAAAGTGAACGAAGAGTGGAAAAACAACGTTGGTACTGGCTCTACCGTAAAATGGCCGATCGGTCTGGGCGGTAAAGGTAACGACGGTATCGCCGCGTTCGTTCAGCGTCTGCCGGGGGCAATTGGTTACGTTGAATATGCTTACGCTAAACAGAACAACCTGGCGTACACCAAACTGATCTCCGCTGATGGTAAACCAGTTAGTCCGACCGAAGAAAACTTCGCTAATGCAGCAAAAGGCGCAGACTGGAGCAAAACATTCGCTCAGGATCTGACCAACCAGAAAGGCGAAGATGCATGGCCTATCACTTCTACCACCTTCATTCTGGTCCACAAAGATCAGAAGAAACCTGAGCAGGGTGTAGAAGTGCTGAAGTTCTTCGACTGGGCGTACAAAACCGGGGCTAAACAGGCTAACGACCTGGATTACGCCAGCCTGCCGGATAGCGTAGTTGAACAAGTTCGCGCTGCGTGGAAGACCAATATTAAAGACAGTAGCGGCAAGCCACTGTACTAATAAAACACCATGCCGGATAAGGCATTAACAGCTTATCCGGCATTACAAAATGACTTTGTAAACGCGTTTAACTGAAGAGTAACTTATGGCTGCAACCAAGCCTGCTTTTAACCCACCGGGTAAAAAGGGCGACATAATTTTCAGCGTGCTGGTAAAACTGGCGGCGCTGATTGTGCTATTGATGTTGGGTGGCATTATTGTCTCTCTGATCATCTCCTCCTGGCCGAGCATTCAGAAATTTGGTCTGGCTTTCCTGTGGACCAAAGAGTGGGATGCGCCGAACGATATCTACGGGGCGCTGGTGCCGATCTACGGTACTCTGGTGACCTCGTTTATCGCGTTGCTGATCGCCGTCCCGGTGAGTTTCGGTATCGCCCTGTTCCTGACCGAGCTTGCGCCTGGCTGGCTGAAGCGCCCGCTGGGTATCGCCATTGAGCTGCTGGCAGCCATTCCAAGTATCGTGTACGGCATGTGGGGCCTGTTTATCTTTGCGCCGCTGTTCGCCGTTTACTTCCAGGAGCCGGTCGGCAATATCATGTCGAATATCCCGATTGTTGGCGCGCTGTTCTCCGGCCCGGCCTTTGGTATTGGCATCCTCGCGGCAGGCGTGATCCTCGCCATCATGATTATTCCGTACATTGCAGCGGTAATGCGCGATGTATTCGAGCAAACCCCGGTGATGATGAAAGAGTCAGCCTACGGTATCGGCTGCACCACCTGGGAAGTTATCTGGCGTATCGTTCTTCCGTTCACCAAAAATGGGGTTATCGGCGGCATCATGTTGGGTCTGGGGCGCGCGCTCGGTGAAACCATGGCGGTGACCTTTATCATCGGTAACACCTACCAGCTCGACAGCGCCTCGCTGTACATGCCGGGCAACAGTATCACCTCTGCGCTGGCGAACGAATTTGCTGAAGCGGAATCCGGTCTGCACGTTGCCGCACTGATGGAACTGGGCCTGATCCTGTTTGTGATTACCTTCATCGTCCTCGCTGCATCGAAATTTATGATTATGCGCCTGGCTAAGAATGAGGGGGCACGCTAATGGCTATGGTTGAAACGCAAACCACTGCGGCGCTGGCAGAATCCCGCCGCAAAATGCAGGCGCGTCGCCGCCTCAAAAACCGTATTGCACTGACGCTCTCAATGGCGACGATGGCTTTCGGTTTGTTTTGGCTGATCTGGATTTTAATGTCCACCATCACCCGCGGTATCGATGGTATGTCGCTGGCGCTGTTCACTGAAATGACGCCGCCGCCAAATACGGAAGGCGGTGGTCTGGCGAACGCCCTGGCGGGTAGCGGCCTGTTAATTTTGTGGGCCACGGTATTCGGTACGCCACTGGGCATTATGGCGGGGATTTACCTGGCGGAATATGGACGTAAATCCTGGCTGGCAGAAGTTATTCGCTTCATTAACGACATTCTGCTCTCCGCGCCGTCGATTGTGGTTGGTCTGTTTGTTTACACCATCGTGGTAGCGCAAATGGAGCACTTCTCCGGCTGGGCGGGCGTGATTGCCCTGGCGTTGTTGCAGGTACCGATTGTTATCCGCACCACCGAGAACATGCTGAAACTGGTGCCGGACAGCCTGCGTGAAGCGGCTTATGCGCTGGGTACGCCGAAGTGGAAGATGATCTCCGCGATTACGCTAAAAGCGTCGGTGTCCGGGATTATGACCGGTATCCTGCTGGCGATTGCCCGTATTGCTGGTGAAACCGCGCCACTGCTGTTTACTGCGCTCTCCAACCAGTTCTGGAGCACGGACATGATGCAGCCGATCGCCAACCTGCCGGTAACGATCTTTAAGTTTGCGATGAGCCCATTTGCAGAATGGCAGCAATTGGCCTGGGCCGGGGTGTTGATTATTACCCTGTGCGTCCTGCTGCTGAACATTCTGGCGCGCGTTGTTTTTGCGAAGAATAAACACGGTTAACACTTTGCCGGATGCGGTATGAACGCCTTATCCGGCCTACGGTAAGCCTGATTAGCGAAGTGCATCAGGCACGATGAGGAAAAGATTGCAATGAGTATGGTTGAAACTGCCCCGAGTAAAATTCAGGTTCGTAATTTGAACTTCTACTACGGCAAATTCCATGCCCTGAAAAACATCAACCTGGATATCGCCAAAAACCAGGTTACGGCGTTTATCGGGCCGTCCGGCTGCGGTAAATCGACGCTGCTGCGTACTTTCAACAAAATGTTTGAACTGTATCCGGAGCAGCGTGCGGAAGGTGAGATTCTGCTCGATGGCGACAACATCCTGACTAACACTCAGGATATCGCCCTGCTGCGTGCGAAAGTGGGCATGGTGTTCCAGAAACCGACGCCGTTCCCGATGTCCATTTACGACAACATCGCCTTTGGTGTTCGTCTGTTTGAGAAGCTCTCCCGTGCGGATATGGATGAGCGCGTGCAGTGGGCATTGACCAAAGCCGCATTGTGGAACGAAACCAAAGATAAATTGCACCAGAGCGGTTACTCTCTCTCTGGTGGTCAGCAACAGCGTCTGTGCATTGCGCGTGGTATCGCCATTCGCCCGGAAGTGCTGCTGCTCGACGAACCGTGTTCGGCGCTCGACCCTATCTCTACCGGGCGTATTGAAGAGCTGATCACCGAACTGAAGCAGGATTACACCGTAGTGATCGTCACCCACAACATGCAGCAGGCTGCTCGTTGTTCCGACCACACGGCGTTTATGTACCTGGGCGAATTGATTGAGTTCAGCAACACGGACGATCTGTTCACCAAGCCAGCGAAGAAACAAACAGAAGACTACATCACCGGTCGTTACGGTTGATTCAGGAGTGCGTTATGGACAGTCTCAATCTTAATAAACATATTTCCGGCCAGTTCAACGCCGAACTGGAAAGTATCCGCACGCAGGTGATGACCATGGGCGGCATGGTGGAACAGCAGCTTTCTGATGCAATCACCGCGATGCACAACCAGGACAGCGATCTGGCGAAGCGGGTGATCGAAGGCGACAAAAACGTCAATATGATGGAAGTGGCGATCGATGAAGCCTGCGTGCGCATTATTGCCAAACGTCAGCCGACGGCGAGCGACCTGCGTCTGGTGATGGTGATCAGTAAAACCATTGCCGAGCTGGAGCGTATTGGTGACGTGGCGGATAAAATCTGCCGCACCGCGCTGGAGAAATTCTCCCAGCAGCATCAGCCGTTGCTGGTAAGTCTGGAGTCGCTGGGCCGTCATACCATCCAGATGCTGCACGACGTGCTCGACGCGTTCGCGCGGATGGACATTGACGAAGCGGTACGTATTTATCGTGAAGATAAAAAAGTCGATCAGGAGTACGAAGGTATTGTTCGTCAGCTGATGACCTACATGATGGAAGATTCGCGCACCATTCCAAGCGTACTTACCGCGCTGTTTTGTGCGCGTTCAATCGAACGTATCGGCGACCGCTGCCAGAATATTTGTGAGTTTATCTTCTACTACGTGAAAGGTCAGGATTTCCGTCACGTAGGCGGTGATGAGCTGGATAAACTGCTGGCCGGAAAAGACCCGAAAGAGTAACGCTAACTGTAGGTCAGATAAGGCTTTTACGCCGCATCTGGCAATCAGCCCGGTCATACATAGTTACCGGGCTGATAAACTTTCTCCTTGAAATATTGCCACACAAACTCACCTCGAAACTCTCCCCAGTGCAATGCAAATATATTATTTCATTTGAATTATTTTACTTTTAATGTAGTGCCCCGTTATAAAATTTTTTTTGTTATTCCTTTCATTTATATCGTTACCCGCACAGAAAATGGAAAAGAAAACAAAAAAACCAGGGTAAAAGCCCTATATCGGAACATAAAAAATGAGCGATTTTTTACAGTATTCATAGGTGGTTTAGTCATAATCGTATCAAAACAACACCAAAGTGTTCTTTTTTATACAAAACGGTTATGTATTGTGAGCGGGCGAATAAATATTGTGTTCAGGAGAAATGATTATGGCTATATCATCATATAGTACAGTTACAGATAAATTTGCTACTCTGACTAAAATGCCAGATGAAAATCTGAATGAAAAAAATAGAACGCAAAAATATTCAGGAAAAATTGGTTTGTCTCTTGATGATGTGGGTAAGTATTCAGTAACTCATAAAGATATAACAAATATTTTAGCTGGTGATAGTCAATCTTTTCTTAAACGAAGTCTTTGGGAGTTTATACTCGATCTTTTTCCCATGTCTCATATTAAGGAGGCTAAACAAGCCATTGTAGATTTTGTGACGAAAACTGATGATAAAGTTGAGATGTTTAATAGAGTTAAATCTCTCGCCGATCAAGATCAACAATGGCGCTTTAATACGACTACAGAATTTACTGTAGATGAAAATAAAGACATTATTGTTAGTAGAGTATTTAATATAAATATTAATGCGCAAGATTATCATAATGATGCTGAAAAAAACACAATGCGTTCTTTATTTTCTGAAGAACTCAGCTTGGATATTTATAAGCATGATATTCATTTTGATCAGAAGGCTTTTCAATCAGGGATGCTGAAAATACAGTTCCCAAATGATAATGAAAAGCTTAGCGTATATTTAAAAAATAAAATCCCCTTTGAAAATATCACAATCGATTTATCTGCGCTGGAAAAAGAAGCCCTGGCATCTCTAAAATATTGTAACTTTAAAAAAGTGACATTCACTGGTGCTATATCTTACGAAAATCTTAATGGTTCAGTATTTGGAAATTGTTTTTTTGAGGACTGTATTTTTGAGAATGTGTCACTTGTTAGCTCCAGGTATCGAGTAAAACCAAATAATGAAATACCTATTTACGGCGTGTTTAAAGAGTGTTTTCTGTATCGATGTGAAATAAAAAATTTTAACATAGATACATCAAAAATATACTCTGTAAATCAAGATCCCAATGTGGGTAAGCCAGTTGGTGCATATCTGTTTATGCAGTCATTTGTAGATGAGTGTACTCTTCAGGATGGAGTGTGTAAAAATGCAAGTGTTATTGCAAGCAGTTTGTTATGTTGTAAAATAGCAAAGCTTAATGGTGCTGAAATGGATTTCATAGGGACTTCGTTTTATCACAAATATAAATGTGAATTAAAATATGATAATCATTTTTATAATTGTGATTTTAGCTCCTCTGATATGACATACAAGCGAAATGGAATTCGCAAAGATTTACTGGATTTTGATCCCAGAGAGTATTTCAAAAAGGATGGAGGTAAACTTAATCTGGATAAACACATTTCAAACCTTATCTACGTTAATCTTTTCCCTAATATGAGTGGCGGTCGTTATATAAATGATAAATACGTTGCTGATGATATAGATAAATATTTAAAACTTAGTAATTGCAATTTACTTAAAACTTGTTTGGGCGAGTCAATCAATGGAATTAAATTGGATGATTGTGCTATTGATCATTTAACCACTTGGTTAAGTGGTAATCTTGCTGCGAATAGCCAAATTAGAATTCCTGTTTATATGGACATGAAAGGAGCTATAGCTGAAAATGGCATTTCAGATTTCATGAAAAATTTAATGGAAATTAATTCATGGGTAGAAGAATTTAATAATTATGGCAAGGATGCGGAAAGTCATTACCAAAAGGAACTATTATATTTACAATCTTTGTTGGTCAAGCTGGGGCGCTTCAATCTTGATGATGAAGGAAAAAAATATCAACTTAATGGTGAAGCTATCCAGTATATTATATTAAAAGTTTTGTACAATATAGAAAAAGATATAGCCAATGAAATAGATATTGATAAAGTGAATTTCATGCATAAGCTCTATACTGGATTCTTTTGGCAAAGACCTTACGATCAACGTAACTATTTAAAAATAAATCGTTCTGCTATTTCAAACAGCAAAACATTTCACTTCCACTTTGATTTTAATGATTTGCGAAATATTTACAAAGAATATAATAAAAATCATAAAGATGATAGTTTTGATAAAATGCAAAAGATTTTTTTAGCATTGAATGAATTTAAGGAAAGAACGAAAATAAATTATAGGGATTATAGAAAAGTATCAAAATATGTAGATGATAAAGTCGATTTATTCTCTGGCATTGAGCAATACTTACGGTGGGTAATTGAGAAAAATAATGACTATAATAAGAAAAATTATGGCGATATAAAAGACAAATATGCCAAACTTATTGTCGAAAGAAATGATTTAGTCGATACTAAGGATCAATTGATTAAAGAGGATTTTTACTTAAATAATAAAGACAATAAAGATAAAAAAGATGCGGAAAGAATTAATGAGATTAAGGGGATAATAAAGGTGATAGATGGAAAAATACCAAATATAAGTAAAGAGATTCTACATCTTAAGGATGAAACAGAGAGATTGGAGAAAGAGTATCAACAAGAAAATACACTTAATGATGTAGTTCAAAATATCAGGAGTTGGCTAAAAGAAAATGAAAATATGGTGAAAGCTATTAAGAAAATTGATACTGAATAACATGGCGAATAAATAAACGGATCAAGTCGTTCCTGTGACAATGAGGTTATACGAAAAGACGCTTACTCATCAGAAATTTGGTATGCTTTAATTAAACCAGTGTCGCTGATGTGTAAGCGTTGACGTTGGGAGGCGATTAAATGGTTATACCACTCCTACGCCTTTTCCAGACGGCGTATAAGAGTGCAACATGTTGAGTTTTCCGAGCGAATGGTGCATTTTACTAACCGAGCCATTTGAAACAACCAACGCAATAAAAAAGACTGGAATAATAAGCCTGTATTTATTATTCATCGCAATCGCACTCTACGGTTTTATCCTGCAGAAATGAGACTACTTCCAGCGGTTGTGGATTATCCCTGGGCGATAGTCATAGTCTGGTGTCAGGATTCACAAATGACCTGTTACCTGACATGGATATAAACACAACATAGAGTGCGGTAGTTAATCTGAATCATCTATTTTTCGGCTACACAGCACAAAACAACATTATTGATTCTTTATAAGAGAGAATCTCTCCATTATTTTTATATAAATCATTATTAAGAAAATCCAGAAGCTCTTGCCTTACACTATAAATATTGACTTTTTGGTCAACCAACGACAGTAATATATCCTTGATACCTTTTAATTTCATATTTCTATCAGATATTGTATTAAAAGTGAAGATGATATTACGTTTATTACAACTGGAGAACCAATATTTTAGAGTATTATTCGTCCACTTTGTTGGTGTCTTAATTAGTTGCGCTGTTGTTGTTTTTACATTGTTAAATGTAGAACCGCTAAAATTTGTCCCGACGCACGAAATGAAATTCATCTCTGAATTGTCAAAATTGCAATTCTTTATCTCACACATATCAAGGTTAACATCATGAAATGTCGAATATTTCATGTTTGCATGTGAAAATAAACATGCAATAAACGTTATATATTGCAACCTGGCATTACAAAAAGATTTATTTTTAAAATCAAAACAAAAGGTTTTTTTTATTTTGAAATTGTTATTATATCTGCAATGTAAAGAAATCATGTTTTTTATTAACTGATAACACCATTGTGATGATTCTGGTAATTCATAGGGATGTAAATGGATGTTTTCATCGAATATAACCTGTGAGTTATGGTTGTTTATTGAAGATATATGGAAGCTATCATTTGTTAAAGCTATGGTTGTGCTAAAATTATGGTGGTGATCAGCGCTCATGAAATCAAATGTAACAATGTCGTTGTTTTCTTTCTTTTCTTTGTGATATGCGTTTAAAAAAGAAATATTTTCGATCTGTTCATCAGTTAATGTCAATGGCATTTCGTCATCAAAGAAAGCGTAATCGGCATTTGGGACTGGAATATTTTCAATTGAGCATAGTTTTAATAAAAAAATATGAAAACAATGGAACTTATTTTTATGCATAAGAGAACTTAATCTCTGTTGTATCTTCTGTAGTTGTCCTTTGGGAAGTAAATGCTGTAAATTTGAAAATGAGCCATCTAAAATATATTTATATGTAAAAAGGTCCTCTCTCTGACCAGTTATCAAAAAATCGTCAGGTATTTTAGAAAAACGATTGATATGACATAAATATTCCATTTGCTCCATGTCTATATACTTATGGGGAACTGCGTGGTTTGGTGGTGTGCCAATAAGATTATCCATAAATCACCTTGATAAAATTTAATAAAATCTCTTTATTCTAACATTGACAATATAACCAGCTATAAAAAATCGCTCATTTTCGGATATTGCGGTTTACCTGAGGGATGGTTCGTTATGCCTAAAAATTGGGAATCCAGGGTAAACACCCTGGATTAAATCGAGGGAAATGAGCTATTTTTTACAGTATTCACTGGTAATATAAGTAACACTTGTTGCTAACCTGGCTAGCGGTAGTGTTAATTAACAATCTAGATGTCGTTATTTTTAAACACCCTAATATTGCACATCGGAGGATTTATGGTTGCTAAATTAAGATCAGATGTTCTTATAAATGCTAATCCCTTTTCAGAGGTGAAAAATGAGAAGCATAAGCATAACGGATATTCTGACAAGGTTACTTTAGATATTAATAATAAGAAATACGATGTAAATTTTAAGGATATTGAAAATATTCTGGATGGTAATGGGGCATTATTTAAAAAACGTACACTGTGGGAGTTTATTCTCGATCTTTTTCCCGGATCAAATATTAAACAAGTTAAAAGCTTAATTTACGATTTTGTGACAAAAAATGATAATAAAGCGGAGATGTTCAAAAATATTAAATCTCTGGCCAAAACAGAAGAACAATGGCGATTTAGTACTACTACAGATTTTACCACAAATGAAAATAATGAAGTGGTTGTGTGTAGATCTTTTAATCTCTACACGGGGGAGACTGTAAATGAGGCCGATAAGCATCAAGTTTTTTCTGAAAGATTCACTCTTGATAACTATCTTGATGATTTACATTTTGATAATTCTCCCATGAAGAGATTAAAGTTTTCTGATAATGCTGTAAAACTTACGACGCTTATTAAAAATAAAATCCCTATTTTTGATACAACTATCAATTTAACTTCGTTGCCTAAAGATGTATTAAATTCATTAAAATATTGTAGTTTTAAAAATGTAACTTTTTTAGGAAATATAGAAACTCCGACCCTTGAAGGCCCAGTTTTTGAAAATTGTTATTTCGAAGATTGTAAGTTCAACAACATACATTTTTATGATCCTAATGAAAAAACTGCAGAGTCAGGAAATGAAAAATCAATAATAGGTATGTTTAAAGGTTGTTTTATTTCTAAATGCGAAATAAAACAATATAGTTGTGAGACGTCTCAAGTCTACACCGTTAAACAACCCGTCAATATCCAAGAAAAATTAGGGGCTTATCTCTTTATGCAGTCTTTTGTTCAAGACTGTACAATTCAGGGAGGTAGTTGTCCTGGATCGAGTATACTTCTGAGTCATTTTTATAACTGTGATATCACAGGACTTGAAGCTCCTGGAATGAAATTTTTGGCAAACTCATTCAACAAGTCTAATAATAATTACATCAGGGGGAGGGATCATGGGCTAGTATTTAATAATTGTACTTTGAACTATATTAAAATAAACAGTGGTCTTGGTGAAGCTGGTTCAGGTAAATATATGTTTAACCCCATTGAGTATTTTTCTGAACGCATTGAAAGAAGATCGAGAACTCTTAAGTTAGATGATAATTTTATTAAATGTGCAGACAATATTAATAAAGGTATTAACTCTTCATATAGCAATGAAAATACAGAGAATAATAACGTTTTCTTTAAAAATAGTCGTTTGCGCGGGGCGGAACTGGGCTATTGTTACAGAGAGGACAGACTCGAAGGCTGTTCTATCGATTCTGCTACAATTTATTCACAAGGTAGTCTTACCGATAAAAAATACATTTATATGAATATAGACGGAGCTATAAGTAAAGAACAAATACCAAATTTCATAAGTCAGGCAGATGCTCTATATAAAGACATAGTGGAACTTAGAAAATCCTTGCCAAATACTCGGCTAATATATGAAAAAGCATTTGCAGAATTACAGTCGTTTTTGTCCGCACTCTATAATGAAAAAGGATCGTTTAAAGAGGAATTTTCTTTTGATATTGAAAAAGTTAATTTTTTTATTTTCAAAGATATGCATGGTAGGGCACAACATATCATTAACAATATGATAGGAAGTGACAGAATTAACTTTGTTGAATCTGTCATAAAAGAAATAATTTCTCAGTCAAATGCACAAGAAGATCCTAAATATTCAGAAGGATTTATCCGAAAAGAAAGGCAAGAGTCTCATAACCAATTTGATAGAAATTTAAATTTTAAATTTAAAGATCTTGTCCCCCTATTTGACGATGTTGATATAGACAACATTAAAGCGCTAAAAAATCAACTAGAAAAAATAAAATCTTTTAAAGAATTTTACGACTCAGCACTCAATAATTTTGCTTTCGATTTTCAAAATCTAGCAGGTATATTTAAAATTAACAAGGAAAGTTTAATCCAATATTATCAGGTAGTAAAAGAGTCCAATGAGGGTTACGAGGACATATTGCAAAAAATTAACGAATTAACAAATGATCATAATAAAATTGTGAAAGAGAAAGCACAACTAGTTAGTGAAAACAAAGATAATTTGACGCGTAATGATATACAAAGAAAATTAAATAACTTTAAGATTGATATTGATAAAATAGATGATGAAATACGAACTTACCAGGATATTGTTCAAAATTATAGTCGGGAGAAAAAATATAAAAAGTATAAAAAACTCAGTGAAATAATCTTGAATATTATTACATGGTTCGATAAATATCCCGATATTGTGAAAAATATAACCCAGGCTTAGCTAAGCAGAGAGTGATTGACTGGACGAATAACGACATAAATTTTTGAAAGGGAAACATACGCTTACTCATCAGACACTTGGTAGTCTTTATCTCAAACCAGCGTGACTGATGTGTAAGCGTTAAAGTTCGGAGCAATTAACGCGCTATATCCCAGCCGCGAGCCTTCCAGAGCGCAGGCAGTTGCGCCAGCTCGGTAAAGGTGGTGACTTTCGGGTGAACGATCGGCTTATTGTGCGGGTCAGCGCAGAAGTAAAACACTTCCATACCGGCATCTATCCCTGACTGCGCACCGGCGCTGGAGTCATCGACCAGAATGCAGTTTTCAACGTTCACATTCATCGCTTTTGCCGCATGGAACATTAATGCCGGGTCAGGCTTCCAACGCTGAATGTCGTAACCACTGAACAGTTTTTCCGGGAAGTAGTGCAGCATATTGAGCTTACCAAGCGAATGCTGCATTTTGCTCACCGGGCCATTAGAAACCACGCACATCGGCACGTTAACGCTCGCCAGCAATTCGTTCGCTCCCGTGATGACCTCTAGTTCGCTATCAAACAGGCGGGTGACTTCTGCGCGGTAAACGTGCTCTGCATCGGCCTGGACCATCGTCACGCCCTGCTCTTTACTGATGATATCGATGATTTCATAGAGTTTTACGCCTTTAAAACGGGTAAAAATCTCTTCCAGGTCAACGTTAATGCCAAATTCCCTGAACATCGTGACATAGGCGCGAGAGCAAATGACCTCGCTATCGACCAGCGTACCATCGCAGTCGAAAAATACCGCTTCTATCTGGGACATGTCTTTCCTTTATCATTAGTTTAACGTTTTCGTCATGCAAATTTGCACAACGCAATCGTTGCCGTATAAGCAAATACAATGAAAAAAAGTTAACTTCAGCCGTCCATATTGTCTCATTTTGGTATACGATAGCGACGGATTTTCCCTCCTTGTTCGGAAATAGATAATGAGTCAACAACACACAACCCAGGCTTCTGGCCAGGGGATGCTGGAACGCGTGTTTAAACTGCGCGAACATGGCACGACGGCACGGACCGAAGTGATCGCCGGTTTTACCACCTTCCTGACGATGGTTTACATCGTTTTTGTTAACCCGCAAATTCTTGGCGTTGCTGGCATGGACACCAGCGCCGTCTTCGTCACCACTTGTCTGATTGCTGCATTTGGCAGCATTCTGATGGGACTGTTTGCTAATCTGCCAGTTGCACTGGCACCAGCAATGGGCCTGAACGCATTCTTCGCTTTTGTGGTTGTACAGGCGATGGGCTTGCCGTGGCAGGTCGGGATGGGCGCAATCTTCTGGGGCGCGATGGGTCTATTGTTACTGACAGTTTTCCGCATTCGCTACTGGATGATTGCTAATATTCCGGTAAGTCTGCGTGTGGGCATCACCAGCGGTATCGGCCTGTTCATTGGCATGATGGGGCTGAAAAACGCGGGCGTGATTGTCGCGAATCCCGAAACGCTGGTGAGCATCGGTAACCTGACTTCTCACAGCGTGCTGCTGGGTATCCTCGGCTTCTTCATCATCGCTATTCTGGCCTCGCGCAATATTCACGCGGCGGTGCTGGTTTCTATTGTGGTGACGACGCTGCTGGGCTGGATGCTGGGTGATGTGCACTACAACGGCATCGTGTCTGCGCCACCGAGCGTAATGACAGTAGTGGGTCATGTCGATTTAGCCGGTTCGTTTAATCTCGGTTTGGCAGGGGTGATTTTCTCTTTCATGCTGGTCAACCTGTTTGACTCCTCCGGTACGCTGATTGGCGTGACTGATAAAGCAGGTCTGGCGGATGAGAAAGGTAAATTCCCGCGCATGAAGCAGGCACTGTATGTCGACAGTATCTCTTCCGTGACAGGTTCGTTTATCGGTACTTCTTCTGTTACGGCGTATATTGAGTCCTCTTCCGGCGTTTCTGTTGGTGGTCGCACCGGTCTGACGGCAGTGGTTGTTGGTCTGCTGTTCCTGCTGGTTATCTTCCTGTCGCCGCTGGCGGGAATGGTGCCGGGATATGCCGCAGCTGGCGCGTTGATCTACGTTGGTGTGCTGATGACCTCAAGTCTTGCTCGCGTGAATTGGCAGGATCTTACCGAATCCGTTCCAGCGTTTATTACCGCCGTGATGATGCCGTTCAGCTTCTCGATTACCGAAGGTATCGCACTGGGCTTTATCTCCTACTGCGTGATGAAAATCGGTACCGGACGTCTGCGTGATCTTAGCCCGTGTGTGGTTGTGGTGGCGCTGCTGTTTATCCTGAAGATTGTATTTATCGACGCTCACTAAAACCGATAGTTCGTTAAAAAAACCCGCCACGCGCTACCGCAGGCGGGTTTTTTTATTTAGCGTTTTACCCTTTGAATAAACTCGCTAAATGCGGTCAATTGTCCGGTCAGGTGATCCAGCGTTCCCTGATCAATCACTTCTCCGGTTTGCGGATCAACTTTGTTCTGAATCACGCCGCCCATAAATTCCGGCTTGTTCATCACCATTGCATCGAGAAAAACCAGAATCTGGCGCAGATGATACTGACAGCGCGCGCCGCCAATCACGCCCATTGAGCTGGTCTGAATCAACACCGGTTTACCAGCCAGAGGTTGATCCGGCAGGCGGGAAAGCCAGTCGATGGCATTTTTCAGCCCGCCCGGTACCGAGTAGTTATATTCCGGCGTGACGATCACCACACCGTCAGCCTGACGGATCTGCTCCGCCATAGCTTCTACCGTTGCGGGAAAACCTTCTTCCTGCTGTACATCAGCGTCATACAGGGGAATGTCGGCAATGGAAGGTAATGCATTGATTTCCATGCTAGCAGGAGCAATTTTCGGCAGGGTACGTGCAACCATGCCATTAAATGAGCCTTTGCGCAGGCTTCCCAGTAACGTAACCACCTTCAATTTTTCAGACATGATGACTCCTGTGGTTGTCTATCAATTTGGCGAAAAAGACTTCATGGTAGAGAGTTGGGCAAAACGCATCATCCTGCTGGTAGGATTGTTGGCGCGGCTGTGAATATCCGGCAGGCTTTTCCAGCCGCGTTTGCCATCTAACTCCCAGACACTGAGCTTTTCAATTGTGGGCGTGACCGCCACGGACCACACCAGCACGTCCTCCGCGTCGCATAACGCTTCTACATGATTTACATGAGCACATTTCAGGCGTCCGGCAATGGGCAGCAGCTGCAGATCGCGCGGATCGTCATTCAAAACATCACCGGTTAGTTTTAGCACGCTTCGGCGCAGCGTGATGAGCTGCGCCCGCGCTTCGTTAGGATCGTTTTGTTTACTGATCCATAGCGATTCATTGCTGGAAAAGGTGTGGTTATCGGGCGCGTGTGGGCTATGAAACCCGCGAGTCGCACGCTGCAGTTCCATATCGAGGCCACATTCACCTTCGGTTGTTAACGCCACGCCAACCATATTCCCGGCATAGGAAATAGAAAACGAGGGCAAATTTTTATCACTGAAAACCGGTTTTCCTTTCGGCAGGGTGACGATTTCCGGTAATTCGCCGATGCCATACAGCATGAACATCAGTTCTGCGAGTAAACCTCTGGACGCCAGGAAACGGCTTTGACGATGAGGGGGAATATTTCGGGCTTCTTGATGACACTGGGAGGAGAGACGAACAGAAATCAGATGTCCTTCCGTTAAAATCCCTCGGGCAAAGTGAGTCGCCATTTTTCGCTCCATGCTTAATGGTCCATTATGAATACAAGAGTAATCATTTACTGGAATGATGGACAGACTAAAGCGGCTAAAAGTTCGATTCAGATAAGTTTATTACAACTTTTTTACATTTTATTGTGAAATAGGGTCGCGTTTCATACGATTCGGTTATGCCATCGACGCGTAAAGATTTTTAATGGTTTCCCGTAACCAGACGATTTTCGGATTATGGCTGTTCCGTTTATGCCACAGTAGGGTAAAAGGGACTTCCAACTTTTTTTGCTGGCTTTCGTCAAACGGGAGAGGTAGAGCAACCAACGGCAGTTGGTGGAGTTGATTGTAGTACTGACAGTAGCGTGGTGCGGTCGCCAGTAGCAGATTGTCGGGCTGCGCTGCCATAAACAGTGACTGCTCGAATTCCGGCAAACTCATAGCAATCGTGCGTTCGCGCCCCAGCTCCTGTAACACATTGTCCAGCGCCCAGGTATCGCTCTGTTCCCAGCAAATGCTGATATGTGGGTAACGTAAAAAGGTATCCAGATCCCACGCTTCATGCAGTGCTGGATGATCCTGGCGCAACCAGACGCAGGGCACATCACTAAACAGTACTTCATAATCAATGGCTAATGGCAGCGAGCTTAACAGCTCCCGCGAACGGGGATGACTTTCGCGACCGGAAAAACCAATATCCACTTCGCCACGGGTAATCGCATCCAGTGAATCATAATCCCAGTTGCGCAATTTGATGGTCGCCTGCGGGTATCGTTGGTAGATCCGTTTCGATAGCGCATTAAGCATAATCATCATCAGCGGCGATTCCGCCGCCAGTTCAAACTTAAGACCGCGCGGCGTTTCGTGGTGTGGTTTATCCAGCAGCAAATTGCTCATTTGCATCCACTCCGCCAGATTTTGCTCCATGCTGACCATTAGCGGTGTGGGTGACAGGCCCAGCGGTGAGTTCACAAAGAGCGGGTCATCAAACCACATTCTAAGTTTTGCCAGAGACTTACTCACCGCCGAAGGCGTCACGTTCATCCGCTTAGCCGCTTTGGTCACGCTGCGTTCCTGCATCAGCAGTTGCAGGCAGAGCAGTAAATTGAGATCAAGCGTGGTGATGGATTTCTTCATGAGCGGCAACGGGGCGTCCAGGCGCGACGAACATAATCAGCAACAGGCTCACTATGCTACAGGCAATCAGAATCCCGATCAGCATATTCCATGCGCCGATACCAACCACCGCTGCCAGCCAAATCCACAGTGACGAACCGCAAACTTGCGCAATACCTAAGGTCGAGCTGGCTACGCCCGCGCGTAATGAAAACGGCCCTAACGCCTGACTCATCGCTACGCCAAAACCTACCGAGAAACCGGCGCAAATCAGCGTGATACCAAACAGAGAAACCGCATGGGAAGGTGAAACGGCAAGAGTGATACCTGCCGCCAGAAATAACACCTGTGAGGTGATCATCAACGTACGTGGCTTAAAGATCCCCAGTGCAAATGGCGTGGAGAATGAAACGGTCATGCTGACCCCTGCGGTCAACGCCATTATGGTGGCGTATTCTCCGCGCTCAAAGCCCATGATTTCCATCAGCAATACCGGCGACGTATTCACGAAGGTGAGGATCACCGAAACGCTGAGGGTGGTGATAACAACACGGCTGAGGAAAAACCGGTTAAGCAGCGACTCGCTATTTTCTCGTGGTTTGTCAGAAGCTGCGGGGGCGGCAGGGCGCGTTTCTTTTAAAATAAACAAAGACAACATCAGTACTGCGATGCCCATCGTTGCCATCGTCCAGAACAGACTCTGCCACGGGAATTTAAGCATAATCAGGTGTCCGAGCACTGGCGCTAACACCGGAATGATGCAGGTAATACCGTTGAGTAACGACAGCACTTTTGCCCGACGTCGATCGTCCAGTGTGTCACGTAAAATGGCGAACGCCACCACGTAACAACAGCCTGCGCCCAGCCCCTGTAGAAATCGTCCTGCAAGAAATAACGTGCTGGTTTCAGCCAGTGAACAAAACACCGAGGCAATAATAAATAGCGCCGCGCCGGGTATGGCGACAGGCTTTCTCCCTGAACGATCGGCCACTTTACCGGCAAATAACATCGCTGCCGCCATACCTGCCAGATAAACGGAGAACGCAATATGCAACTGCGCTTCGCTGGCATTGAGATCGGCGGCGATGCGCGGTAAACCAACGAGGTACATATCAATCCCTGCGGGATAAAGTAAAACCAGGGCAAAACTACAAATCAAAAAGCGGGACATGGGCTAAAGCGTCCTGATAGTAAGGTGACGCAAAGCATACGTGGTGAAGCAGAATCAGGCGAGTTGCCATTTGGACATAAGTGATTTCCTGACAGGCAAGAAGCCAGCTATTTCGCTGGCTTCTTAAACGGATTAGCCAAATTTAGGTAACACATTAAAGACGTTACCGAACCAGCATAAAATTACGGTTATACCAAAGAGAATGACAATCGCCGGAATAAGATTGCCGCCCCAGACCGTGAACATCTGGTTGGGAAACTTCTTGCGAGCTTTGATTGCCAGCACCGCGGGGATAATGACTGCCCAGATGGTGGCGCATAGTCCGGCACCGCCGATCCCGTAAATAAAGCCGTTCGGGAAGACGAGATATAACAACGCGGGTGGCAGGAAGGTTAACAGCACGGTTTTGAAACGCCCGCCGTGGGAGTTATCAATCTTAAACAGATCCGCCAGATAATCGAACAACCCCAGTGTGACACCAAAGAACGAACTGGCGACAGCTAAGTTAGAGAACACCAGCAGGCAAAACTCGATAATGCCGTGCTGTTTGGTGCCGAGGAACGATTTCACCAGCGAATCAACGTTGCCGCCTGAGGAGATAATCGCCTTAAAGCTTTCTCGCGGAATATTCCCCATCGTGCAATAGAGCCAGAAGAGATAAATCACCAGCGCCAGCAGCGAACCAAAAACCACACTTTTGATTAGCTTATCTTTGCGTTTGCCATAGCAAATAATCAGGCTGGGAATATTGCCGTGGAAACCAAATGACGCCAGACACACCGGCAAAGCCATAAAGATATACGGGAAATAAGACGTTCCCGCAGTGGTGCTGGTGGCATCGCGCAGAATGGAGTAATCGACCTGGAAGAAGAAAGAACCAAACACGATCACAAAGGAGATAATTTTCAGCCCGAGGAACAACGAGGTAATACGGCTGGCGGCTAACGAGCTTATCCACAATACGCTGGCAACGAAAATGGCTGTGCAGATCCCGACAATACGTGGATTAGCGTGATAACCCAAATTCATTGATATCGTTTCACTAATGATCGCACCATTAGCAGAGATATAGGCATAAGTGAGGATATAGAGAACGAAGGCAACGGTAATACCGCTGATAATGTTCCAGGTGTTACCGATTAAATCTTTGGTGATGGTGTTAAAACTGGAGCCGACGGGATAATTTAAATTTGCTTCTAATAATAATAACCCGGAATGAAGCATCGAAAACCAGGCAATGATAAGGATAAAGGCACCCCAGAAAAACCAGGCACCGGCAAGATCAACAGGTAAAGCAAACATACCTCCACCGATTACTGTACCTGCTATAACCATAACACCCCAAAATGCAGAGTGCTTTTTTTCAGCTTGATCAGTCATGATGCCACCTTTAGAGGAAGGCTATTTTTGTTATTGAAGATGTAGGGAGTTAGAGTGGCTAACATCCTTATAGCCACTCTGAATGTATTAATTAAACTTCTTTCAGTTTTGCGGTGAAGTGACGCAATACTTTTGGCTCATAGGTAAAGGTTAAACCTTTAATATTCGCCGCGTTCTCTTTCACATGTTTGAAGGCTTCAATAATGAAGTCCATATGTGTTTGAGTATATGTTGCGCGCGGAATGGTTAAACGCAGCAGTTCAGCCGGGCATGGCAGTTGTTTACCGGTTTTCGGATCGCGACCTAACAGGAAAGAGCCAATTTCTACCGCACGGATACCGGCGACTTTATACAGCTCGCAGGCCAGCGCCTGTGCCGGGAACTGATCTGCCGGGATATGCGGCAACAGTTTACCTGCATCAACGAATGCCGCGTGACCGCCCGCCTGCTGGCAGACAACGCCAATCTCTTCCAGACCATCGACCAGATACTGTACCTGCGCGATACGATAAGCCAGCCAGTCCAGATTCATGCCGTCATACAGACCTACCGCCAGACGCTCCATCGCACCGCCTTCCAGGCCGCCATATGTCGGGAAGCCTTCCTGTACCACGCAAAGGGTTCTGCATTCGGTATACACATCAAAGAAGCTGTCGTCTTTCATGCACAGCAAGCCGCCCATCGGCACCATTGCATCTTTCTTGGCGGACATCGCCAGCATATCGGCATATTTGTAGGTTTCGCGGGTGATCTGCTCGATGGTCCAGTCTTTGTATTCTGCTTCACGCTGCTTGATGAAATAGGCGTTTTCGGCAAAGCGTGCGGAGTCCATGACCACCGGAATATCGTATTTCTTCGCGATGCTGTACATCGCTTTTAAGTTTGCCAGTGAAACCGGCTGACCACCTGCGGAGTTACTGGTGATGGTTGCAACGATATACGGCACGTTATTCGGGCCAACTTCTTCAATACCGCGTTCTAATCCCTCAAGGTCAAAGTTGCCTTTAAAGTCGTAACGCACGCCAGTATCGAAGGCTTCTTTGATATAGACGTTACGCACGGTACAGCCGTTAATCTGGCTATGGCCCTGAGTGGTATCAAAGAAATAGTTAGAGAACGCCACCATTTTGCTGCGATCCAGGCCTTTTTCCTGCTCGCGTTTTTTAATCAGTACCGGAATATAGATTTGTTCTGCACCACGGCCCTGGTGAGTCGGAATGGTGTATTGATAACCAAAGATATTTTTCACTGACTCGGCTAACGCATAGTAGCTGCGGCTGCCACTGTAAGCTTCGTCGCCGCGCATCATCGCGGCCTGCATACTCTGCGTCACCGCCCCGGTGCCGCTGTCGGTCAGTAAATCGATAAACACATCTTCGCTATCCAGCAAGAACGGGTTCATACCGGATTTAATAATTGCCTCTTCACGATAAGCGCGAGTGGTACGTTTTACTGGCTCAATAACACGAATGCGGAACGGTTCAGGGAGATGTTTAAAGTTTTCCATTACATAATCCTTCATTTATTTTAATTACAGTGATCCCTGTGAATATTACATTTGCAATATCCATTAATTCGCCAGATATATATTCAAGCACCATCATTTACTAAAACAAGTAAATAAACGAGAGATGGCCTTTGCAAAAGGCAAAATTAAGATATAGCAAACAAATAGATCACATTGAATCTAATCGGTTTGGCTTTGGTGATGGTTACAGAAGGGCAAATCAAGGGCGGTGATCGACAATCTTGTTGTCAATATTGAACCATTTTGAGGTCACACATATATGTAAGATATTCATAATGCACTTATCCTCGAAAGACACGAGGCTACAGTATAATACTCAAGAAATTTGTCTATGCTGAAATTGTTTAAATGTGAATCGAATCACAATTAGTTATTGGCTGTGTTTGTGGGAGCTGGCGCATACGGAATATTAACATAAATCCGTGGGTGGATAATTTTTTAATTTTTATCATTATTGTTGAAGGTGATGGCATTGATTATAGGGATACCATTACAAGGAGTTTTTTCCCACGTTGACGTGTCGCGGTTTACTCACCTCATTACCAGGTCGATGACCTTATAGGGAAATGACGTAAAAAGACGAATAACTCTATAAATGAGCGAAATTTGATAGTTGATATTTAAATAGTAACCTTATTATTACTACAACTTTCATATGAATGAGGAGAAAGAAAATGGTTGATAACGTAACTGTTAGCAGAGTATGTGTACAATCTTCTTCTTTCATACCTGATTTGGATGGAGGAAAAAATAAAACTCAATTAATCGTTGACGATATAGTGTCGTATCTTAAAAATCCTTCAGTTTATTCACTTGAAAAAGCGGGTTCATTAAGTGATTTTGTTAATAATAGCAGTGAGATTGAACCATGGGTTTTTATCGGTGGTGGACTTATTATTATTGTCTCCACATCTGAGCAAGACCCTGAAAGTATGATTGTAACTGTGGGGGATGCTGAAGGAAAGTATGCTACACAGATTTTTGTACCGCCTGCGCTTACAACATCCCTCAAAGATATTTTTATTCGCTCTCATACGAACGCAGATGATGAGAGTTTTACTAAAGAGCAGAAAAAAGCTAATAGTAAATATGATATTGTAGATTATAACTGTAAGGTTTATTTTAATGAAAAACCAGAAGATTTAGTCGTGTGCAGGCATATTTCTCTGCAGTATTGTATAGATTCAATGAATGAAAATACAGGTAAAGTTCCATTGAAGGAATGCTATTCAACTCCAGAAGGGATACAGCAACATTTTCCATACGAGCTTGATCAGCAATTTGATAATCTAATAAACAATCCACCACCAGGTACATGCGTCGTTGCTAGTGACAAGTTCGGGGAGATATTATCTGTCTTCTTTCACAGAATGGAAAAAGAGAAGTTAACGCATATGGCGGCAATCGTTAAATCTCAAAAACACGCTATGGCCGTCCGCTTGAGGATAAAACAAACGCCTGCCGGAGAAACTGAATATGTTGTATCCTTTTATGATCCTAATGCAACCAATACTGCAGTACGCTATAAAGCAAAAAACTGTGATTCTTTTGGGTCATTACAATCATTTATAAATATTGAGTTGGCGAATATAAAATGGGTAAAAACAGAGATTTGCTCCGAGTGTGTAGGCATAATTCCTTATCTCCCTCGAGAGCAGGCCCATTTATTAAGTGGTATAGAAAATGAATTGCAACCACCATTATCACCATCAGCATTATATCTATTAATGCAAATGGGGACGTATGAAAATATTGTTCTTTTTTTCGATAAGTTAAGAAATTCCCAAGAAATGACAGTATCAAAGGTTCTTGAGATTCTTGCTGCTAAAGGACCAGGGGGAACATATGGGTTATATATGTCACTGCAACACGATAATCTTAATAAGATTAATGAATATATAACAAATTTAAAAGAGTTGGCCCGAAAATTTAACTTTAGCCGGGAAGACCTGGAAACTCTACTCCTTGCGAAAGATAACCGTGGTGTGAGCGCGATTTCTGTAGCGTTATCAAAAAATAAAAAAGAAAGTGTCAAGGCATTGTTCTTGGCGATAGATGACTTTGAGAAAGAGTTTGGGGTAAATAAAAATGAAATACTTCTTTATATAGGAAAAAAAATATGCTCAACTTATGATTTAAATAGCGCTATTAAAACCAATAATTATAATGTTGTTAATATATTGCTCGCCAATATAAAAGCCAAAATGTTTAAAAATGAAATAAATAAAGAAGATATATTGAAACTGATGGCTGCAAGAGAAAAATGGACGGGGGAGTCAGACAAATGGACGAAGGCATCAGGCTTATATTCTGCGATAGTGAAAGGGTATACGGAGATTGTTGCCGCCTGGATGGAGACAGCTGATGTGATAGCCAGCCATTATGAAAATGATAAAGATGTGGTGAGCGAACTACTGTCGCTGAGCAGAAATAATGCCGTCTGCTCTTTGCATATTGCAAGCTTTAAGAAAATGAGTAAACAGGTCATTGACGTATATCTGAATGCGGCGATTCGCTTGGCGTTGCAACACGGATTCACTTTCGATGAAATTGTGGAGCAGTTTACCCGTGACTTTGATGGCAAGCCATTCTCTCATGTGGTAAATAACGGGGATGATATACATATGGGACTCTGGCTGAAAATATTCAAAATTGTGGTTGGTGAAAATGAAAATTACCTTAAAGATGTGATGATGCAGCTGGAAGAAAAGAATAATGAAGGTAAATCTGTAATAAGTCAGGCAAATGGCAATCCTGTACTTAAAGAACTATTCTGGAAAGCAGTAGACGAATTTAACTTTCCGCAAGAGGAGCTTAATAGGTTAAAGCAATATCGTTCTCTGTAAAGACAGGACTGCAAGGTGTTTAAAGTCGCTCCAGCCAGTAGCAAATGCAGTTTTGGTGCAGGATGCTCATAAAAAACAAGCGCTGTTCCGTTCTGATAGTTAGTTTCCCCAGAACGGAACAGTGCCCTTTATATCAATTTAGACGACTCACTTACCAATACAGAAGCTGGAGAAAATCCGCCCCAGTAGGTCGTCTGAGGTAAATTCCCCGGTGATCTCGCTTAAGTTCTGCTGCGCCAGGCGCAACTCTTCCGCCAGCAGTTCACCCGCCCAGGCACCTAACAGTTGCGCTTTACCCTGTTGCAGGTGCTCTGCCGCCTGTTCCAGTGCCTGTAGGTGACGACGACGCGCCAGGAAGCCGCCTTCCATGTTGGTGTCAAAGCCCATGCTCTGTTTGAGATGGTTACGCAGCACGTCCACACCTTCACCAGTCCTTGCAGAGAGACGAATTAACGCGTGACCGTTCACTTCGCTCATCCCCAACGTTTCGCCGGTGATATCGGCTTTATTGCGTACCACGGTGATCGGCAGTTTCGCTGGCAGACGGGCGATAAACTCCGGCCAGATCTCTGCTGGATCAACGGCATCCGTGGTGGTGCCATCAACCATAAACAGCACACGGTCGGCCTGTTCAATTTCCTGCCATGCGCGCTCGATACCAATACGTTCCACTTCGTCACTGGCTTCGCGTAATCCGGCGGTATCGATGATATGCAGCGGCATTCCGTCAATGTGGATATGCTCACGCAGTACGTCACGCGTGGTTCCGGCGATATCAGTCACGATTGCCGCTTCACGGCCCGCCAGCGCGTTCAGTAGGCTTGATTTACCGGCGTTTGGACGCCCGGCAATGACGACTTTCATCCCTTCGCGCAACAAGCTGCCCTGACGAGCCTCGGCGCGTACTGCGTCGAGATCGGCAATCACGTCATTGAGCTGGGCTTCAATTTTGCCGTCGGAGAGGAAATCGATCTCTTCATCAGGGAAATCAATTGCCGCTTCGACGTAAATGCGCAAGTGGGTGAGGGCTTCCACCAGATGGTTAACCCGTGCGGAGAACGCGCCTTGTAGCGAGTTTAGCGCTGAGCGCGCCGCCTGTTCCGAGCTGGCGTCGATAAGGTCTGCAATCGCTTCGGCCTGGGCTAAATCGAGTTTATCGTTCAGAAATGCGCGTTCGGAAAACTCACCTGGACGGGCAATCCGTAGGCCGGGAATAGTCAGAATGCGTTTTAACAGCAGGTCGAGGATCACCGGACCGCCATGACCTTGCAGTTCCAGCACATCTTCGCCGGTGAACGAGTTCGGGCCAGGGAACCATAGCGCAATCCCCTGATCGAGCACGCTGCCATCGGCGTCTTTAAACGGAAGATAATCGGCGTAGCGCGGCTTAGGCAGTTTACCCAGCACGGTTTCGGCAACCTCACGGGCTTTGAGGCCGGAGATGCGCAGGATGCCAACGCCGCCACGTCCCGGAGGCGTGGCCTGGGCTACGATAGTGTCATTATCGCTCATGATGTTCCTGTTGCTTTGTGTGGCGGATGCGCGGTGCTTATCCGCCCTACGAAAAGAAAAAAGGCGGTCAACTGACCGCCCTTATTTTAGCGAAAACTCACCGAATCAGGATTTTTTCTTCTCGCGGCTATGCAGGCCACGTTTTTCCAGACCACGGTAAATCAGCTGCTGCTGAATAATGGTAACCAGGTTGCTGACGATATAGTACAGCACCAGACCTGACGGGAACCACAGGAAGAACACGGTGAAGATGACCGGCATAAAGGTCATGATCTTCTGCTGCATCGGGTCGGTCACAGTGGTCGGCGACATCTTCTGAATGAAGAACATCGTTACGCCCATCAGGATCGGCAGGATGTAGTACGGGTCCTGTGCTGACAGGTCGTGGATCCACAGTGCAAACGGTGCCTGACGCAGTTCAACGGAACCCATCAGCATGTAGTACAACGCCAGGAAGATTGGCATCTGGATCAGCAGCGGGAAGCAGCCGCCCAGCGGGTTAACCTTCTCAGCTTTGTACAACGCCATCATTTCCTGGCTGATACGCTGTTTGTCATCGCCCAGACGCTCACGCATCGCCTGAATCTTCGGCTGCAGCATACGCATCTTCGCCATGGAGGTGTACTGCGCTTTGGTCAGCGGGTACATGATGCCACGAACGATAAAGGTGATGATGATAATGGAGAAGCCCCAGTTACCCACAAAGCTATGGATCCATTTCAGCAGTTTGAACAGCGGCTGAGAGATGAACCACAACCAACCGTAATCAACGGTCAGATCCAGGTGCGGAGCAACTGCTGCCATTTTGTCCTGGATTTCCGGGCCAACCCACAGGGTGCTGTTCATTGCGCCAGTCTGACCAGGCTGAACCAGTACCGGCTGAGATTTATAGCCGATAGCGGCGATGCCGTTACCCAGATTAGCGGTGTAGAAGTTGTTGGTACCGTCGTTATGCGGGATCCACGCAGTCGCGAAATACTGTTGCAGCATCGCCACCCAACCACCTTTCGAAGAGATGTTCAGGTTTTCGTTATCGGCAATGGTATCAAACTTATATTTCTCGTACTTCTCGTCAGGCGTGGAGTACGCCGCGCCACGGAAGGTGTGCAGTGCGAAGTTGCTGCTTCCGGTGTCGAGATGCGGTGGCAGTGTAATGGATTGCTTCAACTGACCAAAGGTGGAGATCTCCAGCGGTTTCTCGCCAGCGTTCTGCACGTTGTAGTTGACGTTGACAGCGTAATCACCACGTTTCAGGACAAACGTTTTGGTAAACGTGTTGCCTGCCGCGTCGGTATACGTCATCGGCACCTGCAGTTCATTTTGACCTTCAGCCAGCACATAAGCGTCTTTTTCAACGTTATACAGCGGACGCGGGCCGTTAGCCGGATTATCCGGGCCATCACGACCGGTCAGACCGCTCTGTGCCTGATAAATAAACTGCGGTGAAGTTTCCAGCAGCTGGAACGGCTGGGTAGAGTTCAGCTCTTTCGGGTAAGCAGGCAGCAGAGCTTGCTCAACATCACCACCACGGGTGTTGATGGTCAGATCAAGCACGTCGGTCTTAACCGAGATCAGTTTCCCCTGGCCACTGGCCGGTACGCCCTGGTCGGCGGCGCTACCCGCTGCGGTGGTCGTTGTCTGCGTGGTCTGTTGGGCCTGAGGTTGCGGGTTTTTATCCTGCTCCCAGGCTTGCCAGATCATGAAAGACACGAACAGCAAAGCGATGACTAAAAGATTGCGTTGCGAATCCATCGTTAGTGTTCTCTGGTATCAAATGGTCCGGGCGGGACGGGATCGTCACCACCAGGGTGTAAAGGGTGGCATTTTAATACGCGTTTCACCGTCAACCAACTGCCTTTTATCACTCCAAACCTGCGCAATGCCTCAATTCCGTAGCTTGAACAGGTTGGAGTGAAACGACAATGCGGCCCGAGTAGCGGACTAATCAGGCGTTGATAGACCCGAATGAGGGCTATCAGGACCCGCGAGCCAGGCGACAGTGGCGGCGCCATAATTTTTCCAACGCTTCCGAGAGAGCACGGTTATCGAGGTCGGCAACCCCTTTTTTCGCCACCACCACGAAATCCATAGCCGGGAGTTCATGTTGGCGCAGACGGAAGCTTTCACGCGTCAGACGTTTAATCCGATTGCGTTCATGGGCGCGTCGAACGTTTTTCTTGGCGACTGTAAGACCGATACGGGGATGCCCCAGCGAATTCAGGCGGCCGAGAATGGTAATTTGCGGCGTGCCAGCCCGTTGTGGCTGCTGGAAGACGAATGTGAATTGACTGGGAGTTAACAAGCGTAACTCCCTGGGAAATGCGAGCTTAACCACTCAGGGGTTAGCTTTATTACTTAGAAACGGTCAGACGAGCGCGGCCTTTAGCACGACGACGTGCCAGAACCTGACGACCATTTTTAGTAGCCATACGAGCACGGAAGCCGTGAGAACGGTTGCGCTTCAGTACAGACGGTTGAAAAGTGCGTTTCATGGCGATTTCTACCTAAACTTGAATAAATTCAATGGCTTTATTGGATATCCGCCGAAAAATGAAACGATGGACACCGAAGCCATGGGTGATTAAAGAGGCCGGATTGTAATAATTGTACACTCCGGAGTCAATTCTCTTTCCTTATTTACCGCGCTTTTCCGCACCTTTTCGCAGGGAAAACGTACGGCCTCACACCAGTGAAAACCAGCATGGCGCGCCGGGTGGAGGATTATACGGGCTGACGGGTAAAGCGCAAGGATCGTCCTGGATCTTTATTAGATCGATTAAGCCAATTTTTGTCTATGGTCATTAAATTTTCCAATATGCGGCGTAAATCGTGCCCACGACGCGGCAGGATCGTTTACACTTAGCGAGTTCTGGATCATCCTGTGGATAAATCGGGAAAATCTGTGAGAAACAGAAGATCTCTTGCGCAGTTTAGGCTATGATCCGCGGTCCCGATCGTTTAGCAGGATCTTGATCGGGCATATAACCGCAGACAGCGGTTCGTGCGTCACCCTCAAGCAGGGTCTTTTCGACGTACGTCAACAATCATGAATGTTTCAGCCTTAGTCATTATCGACTTTTGTTCGAGTGGAGTCCGCCGTGTCACTTTCGCTTTGGCAGCAGTGTCTTGCCCGATTGCAGGATGAGTTACCAGCCACAGAATTCAGTATGTGGATACGCCCATTGCAGGCGGAACTGAGCGATAACACGCTGGCCCTGTACGCGCCAAACCGTTTTGTCCTCGATTGGGTACGGGACAAGTACCTTAATAATATCAATGGACTGCTAACCAGTTTCTGCGGAGCGGATGCCCCACAGCTGCGTTTTGAAGTGGGCACAAAGCCCGTAACACAAACACTGAAAGCTGCAGCCAGCAATACAGTTGCACCTGCTCAGGCAGCTCAGGTGCAGCCGCAACGTGTTGCGCCTTCTGCGCGTTCCGGTTGGGATAACGTCCCGGCTCCGGCAGAACCGACCTATCGTTCTAACGTAAACGTCAAACACACGTTTGATAACTTCGTTGAAGGTAAATCTAACCAACTGGCGCGCGCGGCGGCTCGTCAGGTGGCTGATAACCCTGGCGGTGCCTATAACCCGTTGTTCCTTTATGGCGGCACGGGTCTGGGTAAAACTCACCTGCTGCATGCGGTGGGTAACGGCATTATGGCGCGTAAGCCGAATGCCAAAGTGGTTTATATGCACTCCGAGCGCTTTGTTCAGGACATGGTTAAAGCCCTGCAAAACAACGCGATCGAAGAGTTTAAACGCTACTACCGTTCCGTAGATGCACTGCTGATCGACGATATTCAGTTTTTTGCTAATAAAGAACGATCTCAGGAAGAGTTTTTCCACACCTTTAACGCCCTGTTGGAAGGTAACCAGCAGATCATTCTCACCTCGGATCGCTATCCGAAAGAGATCAACGGCGTTGAGGATCGTCTGAAATCCCGCTTCGGTTGGGGACTGACTGTGGCGATCGAACCGCCAGAGTTAGAAACCCGCGTGGCGATCCTGATGAAAAAGGCCGACGAAAACGACATTCGTTTGCCGGGCGAAGTGGCGTTCTTTATCGCCAAGCGTCTACGCTCTAACGTACGTGAGCTGGAAGGGGCGTTGAACCGCGTCATTGCTAACGCCAACTTTACCGGACGGGCGATCACCATCGACTTCGTGCGTGAGGCGCTGCGCGACTTGCTGGCATTGCAGGAAAAACTGGTCACCATCGACAATATTCAGAAGACGGTGGCAGAGTACTACAAGATCAAAGTTGCGGATCTCCTTTCCAAGCGTCGATCCCGCTCGGTGGCGCGTCCGCGCCAGATGGCGATGGCGCTGGCGAAAGAGTTGACTAACCACAGTCTGCCGGAGATTGGCGATGCGTTTGGTGGTCGTGACCACACAACGGTGCTTCATGCTTGCCGGAAGATCGAGCAGTTGCGTGAAGAGAGCCACGATATCAAAGAAGATTTTTCAAATTTAATCAGAACATTGTCATCGTAAACCTATGAAATTTACCGTAGAACGTGAGCATTTATTAAAACCGCTACAACAGGTGAGCGGTCCGTTAGGTGGTCGTCCTACGCTACCGATTCTCGGTAATCTGCTGTTACAGGTTGCTGACGGTACGTTGTCGCTGACCGGTACCGATCTCGAGATGGAAATGGTGGCACGTGTTGCGCTGGTTCAGCCGCACGAACCAGGGGCGACGACCGTTCCGGCGCGCAAATTCTTTGATATCTGCCGTGGTCTGCCTGAAGGCGCGGAAATTGCCGTGCAACTGGAAGGTGAGCGGATGCTGGTGCGTTCCGGGCGTAGCCGTTTTTCGCTTTCCACCCTGCCAGCAGCAGATTTCCCGAACCTCGATGACTGGCAGAGCGAAGTCGAATTTACCCTGCCGCAGGCGACGATGAAGCGTCTGATTGAAGCGACTCAGTTTTCGATGGCGCATCAGGATGTTCGCTATTACTTAAACGGTATGCTGTTCGAAACTGAAGGTGAAGAACTGCGTACCGTGGCGACCGACGGTCACCGTCTGGCGGTCTGTTCAATGCCAATTGGTCAGTCTTTGCCAAGCCATTCGGTGATCGTGCCGCGTAAAGGCGTGATTGAACTGATGCGTATGCTCGACGGCGGCGACAATCCGCTGCGCGTGCAGATTGGCAGCAACAACATTCGCGCCCACGTTGGCGACTTTATCTTCACCTCCAAACTGGTGGATGGTCGCTTCCCGGATTACCGCCGTGTTCTGCCGAAGAATCCGGACAAACATCTGGAAGCAGGCTGCGATCTGCTCAAGCAGGCGTTTGCCCGTGCAGCGATCCTCTCCAACGAGAAATTCCGCGGCGTGCGTCTGTATGTCAGCGAAAATCAGCTGAAAATCACCGCCAATAACCCGGAACAGGAAGAAGCGGAAGAGATCCTCGACGTTACCTATAGCGGTGCGGAGATGGAAATTGGCTTCAACGTCAGCTATGTGCTGGATGTTCTGAACGCGCTGAAATGCGAAAACGTGCGCATGATGCTGACCGATTCGGTTTCCAGTGTGCAGATTGAAGATGCCGCATCACAGTCGGCTGCCTATGTTGTCATGCCAATGAGACTGTAATGTCCCTCACCCGCTTGTTGATCCGCGATTTCCGCAACATTGAAACCGCGGATCTCGCTTTATCTCCCGGCTTTAACTTTCTGGTAGGTGCCAACGGCAGTGGCAAAACCAGCGTGCTGGAAGCCATCTATACGCTCGGCCACGGTCGGGCGTTTCGCAGTTTGCAGATTGGCCGTGTTATTCGCCACGAGCAGGAGGCGTTTATTCTCCATGGGCGTTTACAGGGCGAAGAGCGCGAGACGGCGATTGGCCTAACCAAAGATAAACAGGGCGACAGCAAAGTCCGCATCGACGGTACTGACGGGCATAAGGTCGCCGAGCTGGCGCACCTGATGCCGATGCAACTGATAACGCCAGAAGGGTTTACTTTACTCAACGGCGGCCCCAAATACAGAAGAGCTTTCCTCGACTGGGGATGCTTTCACAACGAACCCGGATTTTTCACCGCCTGGAGCAATCTCAAGCGATTACTCAAGCAGCGCAATGCGGCACTGCGCCAGGTGACTCGTTATGAACAGCTACGCCCGTGGGACAAAGAACTGATCCCGCTGGCAGAACAAATCAGTACCTGGCGCGCGGAGTACAGCGCCGGTATCGCCGCTGATATGGCCGATACCTGTAAGCAATTTCTCCCGGAGTTTACTCTGACTTTCTCTTTTCAGCGCGGCTGGGAGAAAGAGACAGAATATGCTGAGGTGCTGGAACGTAATTTTGAACGCGATCGCCAGTTAACCTACACCGCGCACGGTCCGCATAAAGCGGACTTACGCATTCGCGCCGACGGTGCGCCGGTGGAAGATACCTTATCGCGTGGGCAGCTTAAGCTGTTGATGTGCGCCTTACGTCTGGCGCAAGGAGAGTTCCTCACCCGTGAAAGCGGGCGGCGGTGTCTCTACCTGATAGATGATTTTGCCTCTGAGCTTGATGATGAGCGTCGCGGACTGCTTGCCAGCCGCTTAAAAGCGACGCAATCACAGGTCTTTGTCAGCGCGATCAGTGCTGAACACGTAATAGACATGTCGGACGAAAATTCGAAGATGTTTACCGTGGAAAAGGGTAAAATAACGGATTAACCCAAGAATAAATGAGCGAGAAACGTTGATGTCGAATTCTTATGACTCCTCCAGTATCAAAGTCCTCAAAGGGCTGGATGCGGTGCGTAAGCGCCCGGGTATGTATATCGGCGACACGGATGACGGCACCGGTCTGCACCACATGGTATTCGAGGTGGTAGATAACGCTATCGACGAAGCGCTCGCGGGTCACTGTAAAGAAATTATCGTCACCATTCACGCCGATAACTCTGTCTCTGTACAGGATGACGGGCGCGGCATTCCGACCGGTATTCACCCGGAAGAGGGCGTATCGGCGGCGGAAGTGATCATGACCGTCCTGCACGCAGGCGGTAAATTTGACGATAACTCCTATAAAGTGTCCGGCGGTCTGCACGGCGTTGGTGTTTCGGTAGTAAACGCCCTGTCGCAAAAACTGGAGCTGGTTATCCAGCGCGAGGGTAAAATTCACCGTCAGATCTACGAACACGGTGTACCGCAGGCTCCGCTGGCGGTTACCGGCGAGACTGAAAAAACCGGCACCATGGTGCGTTTCTGGCCAAGCCTCGAAACCTTCACCAATGTGACCGAATTCGAATATGACATTCTGGCGAAACGCCTGCGTGAGTTGTCGTTCCTCAACTCTGGCGTTTCCATTCGTCTGCGCGACAAGCGCGACGGCAAAGAAGACCACTTCCACTATGAAGGCGGTATCAAGGCGTTCGTTGAATATCTGAACAAAAACAAAACGCCGATCCACCCGAATATCTTCTACTTCTCCACCGAAAAAGACGGTATCGGCGTTGAAGTTGCATTGCAGTGGAATGATGGCTTCCAGGAAAACATCTACTGCTTTACCAACAACATTCCGCAGCGTGATGGCGGTACTCACCTGGCAGGCTTCCGTGCGGCGATGACCCGTACTCTGAACGCCTACATGGATAAAGAAGGCTACAGCAAAAAAGCCAAAGTCAGCGCCACCGGTGACGATGCGCGTGAAGGCCTGATTGCCGTCGTTTCCGTAAAAGTGCCGGACCCGAAATTCTCCTCTCAGACCAAAGACAAACTGGTTTCTTCTGAGGTGAAATCGGCGGTTGAACAGCAGATGAACGAACTGCTGGCAGAATACCTGCTGGAAAACCCAACCGACGCGAAAATCGTAGTCGGCAAAATTATCGATGCTGCTCGTGCCCGTGAAGCTGCGCGTCGCGCTCGTGAAATGACCCGTCGTAAAGGTGCGCTGGATTTAGCGGGCCTGCCGGGTAAACTGGCGGACTGTCAGGAACGCGACCCGGCGCTCTCTGAACTGTACCTTGTGGAAGGGGACTCCGCGGGCGGCTCTGCGAAGCAGGGGCGTAACCGCAAGAACCAGGCGATTCTGCCGCTGAAGGGTAAAATCCTCAACGTCGAGAAAGCGCGCTTCGATAAGATGCTCTCTTCCCAGGAAGTGGCGACGCTGATCACCGCGCTTGGTTGTGGTATCGGTCGTGACGAGTACAACCCGGACAAACTGCGTTACCACAGCATCATCATCATGACCGATGCGGACGTCGACGGCTCGCACATTCGTACGCTGCTGTTGACCTTCTTCTATCGTCAGATGCCGGAAATCGTTGAACGCGGTCACGTCTACATCGCTCAGCCGCCGCTGTACAAAGTGAAGAAAGGCAAGCAGGAACAGTACATTAAAGACGACGAAGCGATGGATCAATACCAGATCTCTATCGCGCTGGATGGTGCAACGCTGCATACCAACGCCAGTGCACCGGCATTGGCTGGCGAAGCGTTAGAGAAACTGGTGTCTGAGTACAACGCGACGCAGAAAATGATCAACCGCATGGAGCGTCGTTATCCGAAAGCAATGCTGAAAGAGCTTATCTATCAGCCGACGCTGACGGAAGCCGACCTCTCTGATGAGCAGACCGTTACCCGTTGGGTGAACGCGTTGGTCAGCGAACTGAACGACAAAGAACAGCACGGCAGCCAGTGGAAGTTTGATGTCCACACCAATGCTGATCAAAACCTGTTTGAACCGATTGTTCGCGTGCGTACCCACGGTGTGGATACTGACTATCCGCTGGATCACGAGTTTATCACCGGCGGCGAATATCGTCGTATCTGCACGCTGGGCGAGAAATTGCGTGGTCTGCTGGAAGAAGATGCGTTTATCGAACGTGGTGAGCGTCGTCAGCCGGTAGCCAGCTTCGAGCAGGCGCTGGACTGGCTGGTGAAAGAGTCCCGTCGCGGCCTCTCCATCCAGCGTTATAAAGGTCTGGGCGAGATGAACCCGGAACAGCTGTGGGAAACCACCATGGACCCGGAAAGCCGTCGTATGCTGCGCGTTACCGTTAAAGATGCGATTGCTGCCGATCAGTTGTTCACCACGCTGATGGGCGACGCCGTTGAACCGCGCCGTGCGTTTATCGAAGAGAATGCCCTGAAAGCGGCGAATATCGATATTTAATGGCGTTAACAATGCGAGCGTGCATGATGCGCTACGCTTATCAGGCCTACGAGACTCCTGCAATATTTTGAATTTGCATGATTTTGTAGGCCGGATCAGACGTTAACGCCGCATTCGGCAAGAAGCTATAAGAAAAGGGCGGAGATCATCTCCGCCCTTTTTATTTCTGCAATCCGTAATTATCATTCCGCAGATCTATACTTTTTGAGTCAACACGTAACGCTTTACAGGTGATTATCATGGGGCTTTTTGATGATGTTGTCGGCGCCTTTCTGAAAGGCGATGCGGGGAAATATCAGGCTATTTTGAGTTGGGTTGAGGAACAGGGCGGCATTCAGGTGCTGTTGGAAAAACTGCAAAGTGGCGGCTTAGGTGCCATTCTCTCAACCTGGTTGAGTAATCAACAGGGCAATCAGCCGGTGAGTGGCGAGCAACTGGAGTCGGCGCTCGGCACAAATGCGGTGTCCGATCTCGGGCAAAAACTGGGTGTAGATACCAGTACGGCTTCCAGCTTGCTGGCAGAGCAACTGCCAAAGATTATTGATGCTCTCTCACCGCAGGGTGAAGTGTCACCACAAGCCAATAACGATCTGCTTTCCGCAGGCATGGAACTGCTGAAAGGGAAACTCTTCCGCTAAGCAAATGGGGAGCACGCAACGCGCGTTGCATCCCCCTTTTCCCCAGGGTGTTGTACTGATTTTTGAGCGGAATCGCGTTAGCATGGGTCAGGAACCAATCTACCTGGGGAACTCATGGCTATCAAACTCATTGCTATCGATATGGATGGCACCCTTCTGCTGCCCGATCACACCATTTCACCCGCTGTTAAAAACGCGATTGCCGCAGCTCGCGCCCGTGGCGTGAATGTCGTGCTAACGACGGGTCGCCCTTATGCAGGTGTTCACAACTACCTGAAAGAGCTGCATATGGAACAGCCGGGCGATTACTGCATTACTTATAACGGCGCGCTGGTACAGAAGGCCGCCGATGGTAGCACCGTGGCGCAAACCGCTCTGAGCTATGAAGACTACCGTTTCCTGGAAAAACTCTCTCGCGAAGTCGGTTCTCATTTCCACGCCCTGGACCGCACCACGCTGTACACCGCCAACCGTGATATCAGCTACTACACGGTGCATGAATCTTTCGTTGCCACTATTCCGCTGGTGTTCTGCGAAGCGGAGAAAATGGACCCCAATACTCAGTTCCTGAAAGTGATGATGATTGATGAACCCGCCATCCTCGACCAGGCCATTGCGCGTATTCCGCAGGAAGTGAAAGAAAAATACACTGTGCTGAAAAGTGCGCCGTACTTCCTCGAAATCCTCGATAAACGCGTTAACAAAGGTACGGGTGTGAAATCACTGGCCGACGTGTTAGGCATTAAGCCGGAAGAAGTCATGGCGATTGGCGATCAGGAAAACGACATCGCAATGATTGAATATGCAGGTGTTGGTGTGGCAATGGATAACGCTATTCCTTCGGTGAAAGAAGTGGCGAACTTTGTCACCAAATCCAACCTGGAAGATGGCGTGGCGTTTGCTATTGAGAAGTATGTGCTGAATTAATCAGTGGGCGGGCAAACTACATAAATGCGTTTGCCCGCAGCGATTAACAATTTCTGGTCGTGCATAAAATCAGGAACTGGAGTGGTGACGTTACTATATCCAGCGTAAGAGTGACTGGTAGCAGCGCATTAGCGAGGCCGCGCGGAACGCCATCAGTTGCTTTGTACTTATAAAATCCCACCGTAAAGGGTTGATGGAAAACCATCACGTTTGAGTAATCCGCTTTTTTATTTTTCTGGTGGATAGAGCCTTTCAGGCCGTCAAGTGCCCAGGTACAACGCTGGGTATTACAAATAAAACCATATTGTGTCGCCAGTGCTTTATCTTCCTCATTATCCCAGTCGTAATAGAGCATTATTGAACCAGAAAAATTAGTATCACTGCTGCTTAAAATAAATTTCGCGTTATCGGAAACGGTGATTCTTTCGCCATGAATTGCCGGATCGTTCAGCATTTTAACCACCTCGCCGCCGCCCGTGGTCAACAGATAGTCCAACGATTCACCAACAAAAACATAGCCTTTCGTACCGTTACTATCCTCTGCCAGCGATAACCCCTTAATCGAGTCTGACCGCCATTGCTCGGCATGTGGAGGACTTGCGGTATTGAAAAGCAGTCCTGCGGTTAGACATCCGGTCAACGCAAATGCCAAAGAACACAAACCGGCACCCTTAAAAAATCCCTTAAAATTCAACTTCATGACTAATCCTTTAAACGAGTAGCTAAGCCGTTGAAAGCATACTCTTCTTTCCCTCCTGTTTAGCGCCTGATATCCCTTTTCAGATTTCTGCCCGACGCATGTCATTTTTTATGCATTGTTCTTTTTGTGATCTAAATTGTAGTACAACAATATAACTTTGTACTACATTACGCATACGGCAAACGCGAACGTCATCACGCTGGTACTACAAAATTGCCGCGTTATGCATCGATCGGGGTAAAGTAGAGAAGTACATACAGAGCACAAGGACTCTCCATGACTCTCAATAAAACCGATCGCATAGTCATTACGCTGGGTAAACAGATCGTTCACGGCAAATACGTGCCAGGCTCGCCGCTTCCGGCCGAAGCGGAACTTTGTGAGGAGTTTGCAACCTCGCGCAACATCATCCGTGAGGTTTTTCGTTCGCTGATGGCGAAGCGGCTGATTGAAATGAAACGTTATCGCGGGGCGTTTGTGGCACCGCGTAATCAGTGGAATTACCTCGATACTGACGTGCTGCAATGGGTGCTGGAAAACGACTACGACCCACGGCTTATCAGTGCAATGAGCGAAGTGCGAAATCTGGTGGAACCGGCGATTGCCCGTTGGGCGGCAGAGCGCGCGACTTCCAGCGATCTGGCGCAGATTGAATCAGCGCTGAACGAGATGATCGCCAACAATCAGGACCGCGAAGCGTTTAACGAAGCGGATATTCGCTATCACGAGGCGGTACTGCAATCAGTGCATAACCCGGTGTTACAGCAACTTAGCATTGCGATTAGTTCATTACAGCGGGCGGTTTTTGAACGAACCTGGATGGGCGATGAGGCCAACATGCCGCAAACGCTCCAGGAACATAAGGCGCTGTTTGATGCGATACGGCATCAGGACGGCGATGCGGCAGAGCAGGCGGCGCTTACCATGATCGCCAGCTCGACACGAAGGTTAAAGGAAATCACATGACAGCTCGCTACATCGCAATTGACTGGGGATCGACCAACCTGCGCGCCTGGCTTTATCAGGGCGACAACTGCCTGGACAGCAGGCAATCAGAAGCAGGCGTTACGCGTCTGAACGGAAAATCTCCGGCTGCGGTGTTAGCAGAAGTGACGACCGACTGGCGTGAAGAGAATACGCCAGTGGTGATGGCAGGAATGGTTGGCAGCAATGTCGGCTGGAAAGTTGCGCCGTATTTATCTGTTCCTGCCCGTTTTTCGTCTATTGGCGAACAATTAACGTCTGTTGGCGACAATATCTGGATTATTCCCGGATTATGCGTTTCTCATGATGATAACCACAATGTGATGCGCGGCGAAGAAACACAATTGATCGGTGCGCGTGCTCTGGCTCCTTCCTCTCTTTATGTCATGCCCGGTACGCATTGCAAATGGGTGCAGGCCGATAGCCAGCAAATCAACGATTTTCGCACCGTGATGACCGGTGAATTACATCATTTACTGTTAAATCACTCATTGATTGGCGCAGGTTTACCGCCGCAGGAAAACTCTGCCGATGCCTTCGCGGCTGGCCTTGAGCGTGGTCTCAATGCGCCCGCCATATTGCCGCAGCTTTTTGAAGTTCGTGCCTCGCATGTGCTGGGAACACTTCCCCGTGAACAGGTCAGCGAATTTCTCTCTGGATTGTTGATTGGCGCAGAGGTCGCCAGTATGCGCGACTACGTGGCCCATCAACACGCCATCACCCTTGTCGCCGGAACATCGCTGACTGCACGCTACCAGCAAGCCTTTCAGTCGATGGGTTGCGAGGTGACGGCGGTGGCGGGCGACACGGCATTTCAGGCTGGTATAAGGAGCATCGCTCATGCAGTGGCAAACTAAACTCCCGCTGATCGCCATTTTGCGCGGTATTACGCCCGACGAGGCGCTGGCGCATGTTGGCGCGGTGATTGACGCTGGGTTCGACGCGGTTGAAATCCCTCTGAATTCCCCACAATGGGAACAAAGCATTCCCGCCATCGTTGATGCGTATGGCGACAAGGCGTTGATTGGCGCAGGTACGGTACTGAAACCTGAACAGGTCGATGCGCTCGCCAGGATGGGCTGCCAGCTCATCGTTACGCCCAATATCCATAGTGAAGTGATCCGCCGCGCGGTGGGCTATGGCATGACCGTTTGCCCCGGCTGCGCGACGGCGACAGAAGCCTTTACCGCGATCGACGCGGGCGCGCAGGCGCTGAAAATATTCCCGTCATCGGCTTTTGGGCCGCAATACATCAAAGCGTTAAAAGCGGTATTACCGCAGGACATCCCGGTCTTTGCCGTAGGCGGTGTGACGCCAGAAAACCTGGCGCAGTGGATAGACGCAGGTTGTGCAGGGGCGGGCTTAGGCAGCGATCTCTATCGCGCCGGGCAATCAGTAGAACGCACCGTGCAGCAGGCAGCAGCATTTGTTAAGGCGTATCGAGAGGCAGTGCAATGAAAATCACCAACATTACTACGTATCGTTTACCTCCCCGCTGGATGTTCCTGAAAATTGAAACTGATGAAGGCGTGGTCGGTTGGGGCGAGCCCGTGATCGAAGGCCGCGCCCGCACGGTGGAAGCGGCAGTTCACGAGCTGGGTGACTATTTGATTGGTCAGGATCCATCGCGCATCAATGACTTATGGCAAGTGATGTATCGCGCCGGATTTTATCGTGGCGGTCCGATTCTGATGAGCGCCATCGCCGGGATCGACCAGGCGTTATGGGATATCAAAGGTAAAGTGCTGAATGCGCCGGTCTGGCAATTGATGGGTGGCCTGGTTCGCGACAAAATTAAAGCCTACAGTTGGGTCGGTGGCGATCGTCCGGCGGATGTTATCGACGGCATTAAAACGCTACGCGAAATCGGCTTCGATACCTTCAAACTGAACGGTTGTGAAGAACTGGGATTGATTGATAACTCCCGCGCGGTAGATGCGGCGGTCAACACCGTGGCACAAATTCGTGAAGCTTTTGGCAATCAGATTGAGTTTGGTCTTGATTTCCACGGTCGCGTCAGCGCGCCGATGGCGAAAGTGCTGATTAAAGAACTGGAATCGTATCGCCCTCTGTTTATTGAAGAACCGGTGCTGGCGGAACAAGCCGAATACTACCCGAAACTGGCGGCACAAACGCATATTCCACTGGCGGCGGGTGAGCGCATGTTCTCACGCTTCGATTTTAAACGCGTGCTGGAAGCTGGCGGTATTTCGATTCTGCAACCGGATCTCTCCCACGCAGGCGGTATTACCGAATGCTACAAAATTGCCGGAATGGCGGAAGCCTATGACGTGACCCTTGCGCCGCACTGTCCGCTCGGCCCGATTGCACTGGCGGCTTGCCTGCATATCGACTTTGTTTCCTATAACGCGGTACTTCAGGAACAAAGTATGGGCATTCACTACAACAAAGGCGCGGAGTTACTCGACTTTGTGAAAAATAAAGAAGACTTCAGCATGGTCGGCGGCTTCTTTAAACCATTAACGAAACCGGGCTTAGGCGTGGAAATCGACGAAGCCAAAGTTATTGAGTTCAGTAAAAATGCCCCGGACTGGCGTAATCCGCTCTGGCGTCATGAAGATAACAGCGTAGCAGAGTGGTAATTCCTGCCACGTAAGCCCCTCATCGGGCACTAAAACAGCAATACAAAAATATAACCCTCTGTACATTACAGGGCATGGTGAGCGGCTTCGCTATGCCCAAAATCTGGAGAAAGCTCGCTATGGATATTCCCGTTAATGCAGCAAAACCGGGGCGTCGGCGTTATCTGACGCTGGTGATGATCTTTATTACGGTGGTCATTTGTTATGTCGACCGCGCTAACCTTGCCGTGGCTTCCGCCCATATTCAGGAAGAGTTCGGCATTACCAAAGCGGAAATGGGCTATGTATTTTCGGCCTTCGCCTGGCTATATACCTTATGCCAGATCCCCGGCGGTTGGTTTTTAGATCGCGTAGGTTCACGCGTGACTTATTTTATTGCGATATTTGGCTGGTCAGTGGCGACGTTATTCCAGGGCTTTGCCACGGGCTTAATGTCATTAATTGGTCTGCGCGCGATAACCGGTATTTTCGAAGCGCCCGCGTTCCCGACCAATAACCGAATGGTGACCAGCTGGTTCCCGGAACATGAACGCGCTTCTGCCGTGGGTTTTTATACGTCTGGTCAGTTTGTCGGTCTGGCGTTTCTGACTCCGCTGCTGATCTGGATTCAGGAAATGTTGAGCTGGCACTGGGTGTTCATTGTCACCGGCGGTATCGGCATTATCTGGTCGCTGATTTGGTTTAAGGTTTATCAGCCGCCGCGCCTGACCAAAGGCATTAGCAAAGCTGAACTGGATTACATTCGTGACGGCGGCGGTCTGGTGGATGGCGATGCGCCAGTGAAAAAAGAGTCGCGTCAGCCGCTAACAGCCAAAGACTGGAAACTGGTGTTCCATCGTAAACTGATCGGCGTCTATCTTGGGCAATTTGCGGTGGCTTCTACACTGTGGTTCTTCTTAACCTGGTTCCCGAACTATTTAACCCAGGAAAAAGGAATCACAGCGCTGAAAGCGGGCTTTATGACCACGGTGCCATTCCTTGCGGCGTTTGTTGGCGTCCTGCTCTCAGGCTGGGTCGCGGATCTGCTGGTACGTAAGGGCTTTTCACTGGGCTTTGCGCGTAAAACGCCGATTATCTGCGGTTTGCTGATCTCCACCTGCATTATGGGTGCTAACTACACCAACGATCCGATGATGATTATGTGCCTGATGGCGCTGGCATTCTTCGGCAACGGTTTTGCTTCGATTACCTGGTCGTTAGTCTCTTCTCTGGCACCGATGCGGCTGATTGGTTTAACCGGCGGCGTGTTTAACTTCGCCGGTGGTCTGGGCGGCATCACCGTTCCGCTGGTGGTAGGGTACCTGGCGCAGGGTTACGGTTTCGCGCCTGCACTGGTTTATATCTCCGCCGTCGCGTTGATTGGCGCGCTCTCTTACATCCTGCTGGTGGGCGATGTGAAGCGCGTTGGATAATCTTTAAACTGTGGAATATGCGCCACACCACTGCGCATAATCCACTTTCGTAAAGCCGGTGCGGTCAGGCATTGGCTTTTTACTATTTTGCTGAAGAGTTTTAAACGCAGTGTGCGGGTGGCGCGCCAGTAGGCGGCGTTGCTCTTCTCCGGTTGCTTGAGTAACACCGAACGCAGAATCTCTGCGCTATCCAGCGCATAGCTAATCCCCTCCAGTGAGCTGGCGCTGATAAATCCCGCCGCTTCACCAATCAGAAAGGCGTTGTCCTTACCGCAGACAAAATCCTGCCAGCGTGAGGGAAACAGCACCGTGCATTTTTCGCTTTTTACCGCCTTACCAAACTGGAACTGAAAGGCGCTCATTTTCTCTTTTAGCGCCGTGAAGCGCGCCTGGCCGTCTTTCATTGGATAGGCACCGCCAAAGATAAAATAACCGTCTTTGCTGATACTCCATGAGTAACAGTCAGTTATCGCATTATCAAAGATGCAGGAGTAGAACGGTACCGGATGTTTCTCTGCGAACCACTGCTGGATAGCGACATATTTACGAATTTGATGGTTCGGGTAGAGATGTCGCCGCACCATCGAGTTGGCACCATCGGCACCGACCAGATAGCGGGCGGTAATGTGTTGCTCCCAGCCGTCTGCGCGAAAAATGACATGCCATTTATCATCCTCATGCCAGATTTTCCGGCACAGGCTATCGTGGTAAACCTCAACGCTGGTGGGAATGAGCGATTTCATCCATAAGTCGAAAGCATGGCGATTAATATTGATATAGCTTCGCTGGTAGTTACGTGTAAGCGATGCGGCGACGTCGACGGTTTTGACGCTGAAAATCTGCGGATTGGCGATCACATCGACAGGAAGCGTCAGTCCATCGCGAATAAAAGATCGCTGCGCGTCCGGTGCCAGCAGACCGCCACAAGGCTTGCTGAAACCTTCAGTACCATGCTGGTGCTTTTTATCCAGCGCGATCACCTGCATTTTGCTGGCTAACTTTCGCGCCAACGCCGAACCTGCCGGGCCGAGGCCAATAATCGCCACGTCGAAATGTTCCATCTTTTCACTCACATTCATTACGATGGCAAAAGACTATTGTCTGAAAGTGAAGTCCTTGTGAAGTATGATGGCGGAAACCGTTTTGTATCAGGACCGCGCCATGAAACAGATAACCTTTGCTCCCCGTAATCACCTGCTCACCAATACCAATACCTGGACGCCCGACAGCCAGTGGCTGGTATTTGACGTGCGTCCTTCTGGGGCGTCGTTTACCGGTGAGACCATTGAGCGCGTGAATATCCATACCGGCGAGGTCGAGGTTATCTACCGTGCGTCACAGGGCGCACACGTCGGCGTGGTGACCGTTCATCCGAAGTCAGAGAAATATGTCTTTATTCACGGCCCTGAAAATCCTGATGAAACATGGCATTACGACTTCCATCATCGACGCGGCGTGATTGCTGAAAGCGGCAAGGTGAGCAATCTCGATGCAATGGATATTACCGCGCCGTATACGCCAGGAGCGCTGCGTGGCGGCAGCCATGTACATGTCTTTAGCCCGAACGGTGAAATGGTGAGCTTTACCTATAACGACCATGTAATGCATGAACGCGATCCGGCGCTGGATTTGCGAAATGTCGGTGTTGCTGCACCGTTTGGCCCGGTCAACGTACAAAAGCAGCATCCGCGTGAATACAGCGGTAGCCACTGGTGCGTACTGGTGAGTAAAACAACGCCCACGCCGCAGCCTGGCAGTAATGAAATCAATCGTGCTTATGAAGAAGGATGGGTAGGAAATCACGCGCTGGCGTTTATTGGCGACACACTTTCGCCAAAGGGCGAGAAAGTGCCGGAGCTGTTTATCGTTGAGTTACCGCAAGATGAAGCTGGCTGGAAAGCAGCTGGTGATGCGCCGTTAAGCGGAACGGAATCGACCTTGCCTGCGCCACCGCGTGGCGTCGTGCAGCGACGTTTAACTTTTACCCATCATCGGGCTTATCCGGGGGTAGTCAACGTTCCGCGCCACTGGGTGCGCTGTAATCCGCAGGGGACGCAAATCGCGTTTTTAATGCGTGATGATAACGGCATTGTGCAACTGTGGCTTATCTCACCACAGGGCGGCGAGCCACGCCAGTTAACTCATAACAAAACGGATATTCAGTCTGCATTTAACTGGCACCCTTCCGGGGAATGGCTGGGTTTTGTGCTGGATAATCGAATTGCTTGCGTCCATGCGCAAAGCGGCGAGGTTGAGTATTTAACCGAAAACCACGCCAATCCCCCTTCTGCGGACGCCGTGGTCTTCTCGCCGGATGGTCAATGGCTGACGTGGATGGAAGGTGGCCAGCTGTGGATCACCGAAACTGATCGCTAAATCAGTTATCAGGCATTCTGGCCGGTGGAATAACCGCATTGGTGGCTTGCGCGTTGGCTTCGCTTTTTTCAACGCGTGAGCGCACCGAGCTGTCTTTGCGGAACACATCCCACGGCAGTAAAAGCGTGTCCATCACAGCGGTAAACGGCATATCGAGAATCGCCAGCGACTTAGTGCCCCAGTTGGTTTCATCGTCGCCAATCATGGTGGCGCTGGCGCGGGTGCCGGGATACGTTCCTTCTTTTCCCCCGGTATGGGACATCACGCTGGAGCATCCTCCGAGTAATGTCATTCCGCTGCATATCATGAACGCTAACAACACATTTCTTATCATAATAAATTCATCTGTTGATCGTGGGTGTTGGCCTGATGAGTTATAGCGATCCCTTGCTGAAAATAACATCATCATTACGTCGCACTGTGGCGGCTATCGCACTTTAACGTTTCGTGCTGCCCCCTCAGTCTATGCAATAGACCATAAACTGCAAAAAAAAGTCCGCTGATAAGGCTTGAAAAGTTCATTTCCAGACCCATTTTTACATCGTAGCCGATGAGGACGCGCCTGATGGGTGTTCTGGCTACCTGACCTGTCCATTGTGGAAGGTCTTACATTCTCGCTGATTTCAGGAGCTATTGATTATGCGTAACTTTGATTTATCCCCGCTTTACCGTTCTGCTATTGGATTTGACCGTTTGTTTAACCACTTAGAAAACAACCAGAGCCAGAGTAATGGCGGCTACCCTCCGTATAACGTTGAACTGGTAGACGAAAACCATTACCGCATTGCTATCGCTGTGGCTGGTTTTGCTGAGAGCGAACTGGAGATTACCGCCCAGGATAATCTGTTGGTGGTGAAAGGTGCTCATGCCGACGAACAAAAAGAGCGCACCTATCTGTACCAGGGCATCGCTGAACGCAACTTTGAACGTAAATTCCAGTTAGCTGAGAACATTCATGTTCGTGGCGCTAACCTGGTGAATGGTCTGCTGTATATCGATCTCGAACGTGTGATTCCGGAAGCGAAAAAACCGCGCCGTATCGAAATCAACTAATTCCCTAAGGCCGCCTGGCGCGGCCTGATATCTCCATGCTCGCCGTCAGGGAGCATATGCGAATCTTCGGATTTGCAGGTATTTACTCGCTTCTTAGAAGGAGAAATGACTATGCGTAACTTCGATTTATCCCCACTGATGCGTCAATGGATCGGTTTTGACAAACTGGCCAACGCACTGCAAAACGCCGGTGAAAGCCAGAGCTTCCCGCCGTACAACATTGAAAAAAGCGACGATAACCACTACCGCATTACCCTTGCGCTGGCAGGTTTTCGTCAGGAAGATTTAGATATTCAACTGGAAGGTACGCGCCTGAGCGTAAAAGGCACGCCGGAGCAGCCAAAAGAAGAGAAGAAATGGCTGCATCAAGGGCTTATGAATCAGCCGTTTAGCCTGAGTTTTACGCTGGCTGAAAATATGGAAGTCTCTGGCGCAACCTTCGTAAACGGTTTACTGCATATTGATTTAATTCGTAATGAGCCTGAACCCATCGCAGCGCAGCGTATCGCTATCAGCGAACGTCCCGCGTTAAATAGCTAACTAGCTATTCTCTTTGCCCCACCATTCTGGTGGGGCTTTTTTTGTCTTTCTTCTTCAACAATGCGTTAATTTTCGCCTGTTTAAGATATTTCGGCACGTTCTTTCCCGTGATAATGTGCGCTATAAGGCAAATCTGCTTCACCGATTCAGCCATAATCCGTAGCAATTAAAATGTTATCTCAAGAGAAATGGACGATGAGTGATATAGCATTAACGGTCAGTATTCTGGCTTTGGTGGCAGTCGTCGGTTTGTTTATCGGCAACGTCAAATTTCGCGGCATAGGATTAGGTATTGGCGGCGTGCTGTTTGGTGGGATCATCGTCGGCCATTTTGTTTCTCAGGCGGGGATGACATTAAGTAGCGATATGCTGCATGTTATTCAGGAATTTGGCCTGATCCTGTTCGTTTATACCATCGGTATTCAGGTGGGGCCGGGCTTCTTTGCTTCATTGCGCGTCTCCGGATTACGCCTCAACTTGTTTGCTGTTTTGATTGTCATCATCGGTGGTCTGGTTACCGCCATCCTGCATAAGCTGTTTGATATTCCACTGCCGGTCGTGCTGGGGATTTTCTCCGGTGCGGTGACCAATACGCCAGCGCTGGGGGCGGGGCAGCAGATCTTGCGCGACCTGGGTACACCAATGGAAATGGTCGATCAGATGGGGATGAGCTACGCGATGGCGTATCCATTTGGCATTTGCGGGATCTTGTTCACCATGTGGATGTTGCGGGTTATTTTCCGCGTCAATGTCGAGACAGAAGCTCAGCAGCACGAGTCTTCACGCACCAATGGCGGTGCGCTGATCAAGACTATCAATATTCGCGTTGAGAACCCTAACCTGCATGATTTAGCCATTAAAGATGTACCGATTCTCAACGGGGACAAAATTATCTGTTCGCGTCTGAAACGAGAAGAAACCCTAAAAGTACCTTCGCCAGATACTATTATCCAACTGGGCGATTTGCTGCATCTGGTGGGGCAGCCAGCGGATTTACATAATGCGCAACTGGTGATTGGTCAGGAGGTCGATACCTCGCTGTCCACGAAAGGCACTGATTTACGCGTCGAGCGTGTGGTGGTCACCAATGAAAACGTGCTTGGTAAGCGTATTCGCGATCTGCACTTTAAAGAACGCTATGACGTTGTTATCTCGCGTCTGAACCGTGCCGGGGTCGAACTGGTCGCCAGTGGTGATATCAGCCTGCAGTTCGGCGATATCCTCAACCTGGTGGGGCGTCCGTCCGCAATTGATGCCGTTGCTAATGTGCTGGGGAATGCGCAGCAGAAACTGCAACAGGTTCAGATGCTGCCGGTGTTTATTGGTATCGGGCTTGGCGTATTATTAGGTTCTATTCCCGTCTTTGTGCCGGGATTCCCGGCGGCGTTGAAACTGGGACTGGCGGGCGGTCCGCTGATTATGGCGTTGATCCTCGGGCGTATCGGCAGTATCGGTAAGCTGTACTGGTTTATGCCGCCAAGCGCCAACCTCGCGCTGCGGGAGTTGGGGATCGTGTTGTTCCTCTCGGTAGTAGGTCTGAAATCCGGTGGGGATTTTGTCAATACACTGATCAATGGCGAAGGGCTAAGCTGGATTGGTTATGGTGCTCTCATCACCGCCGTTCCGCTGATTACGGTCGGCATTCTGGCGCGGATGTTAGCCAAAATGAATTACCTGACCATGTGCGGGATGCTGGCTGGCTCCATGACCGATCCTCCGGCGCTGGCATTTGCTAATAATCTTCATCCAACCAGCGGTGCGGCGGCACTCTCTTATGCCACTGTCTATCCGTTGGTGATGTTCCTGCGCATTATCACCCCACAATTACTGGCGGTGCTCTTTTGGAGTATCGGTTAACTCTTTTCCGGGTGGAGTCGCCGTAAATGGTACTCCACCTGGTATTCACTGGCATTTCTGAACATCACTGAATAATTCAAAAACTCTCCGCTCTCACTATATGACAACGAGGTGATCCGCAGCAGTGGTGTGTGTTCCGCTACCTTCATTTGCCGCGCCAGTAGTCTATCGGCGAGCACCGGCGTCAGGCTTTCATAATTACCGCCAATCAGAATCCCGCACTCTTGTTCAATATATTCAAACTTCGACCCTTCCAGATGTTGCAGCGAAAGGTTACGGAACAGTTTTACCGGCATATAGCTATCTTCCAGCATCAGCGGTTTCCCTTCCACAAAACGAACGCGACGGGAGAAGTAGATCTGCTCGTTGATTTGAATCCGTAATTGGCTGGCAATGGCCGGAGGCGCAGGCATGATTTCAAATATTAGCACCTGGCTGGTGACCGTTTTCCCCTGGCGTTTTAACACCTCCACCAGCCCGGTCAGGCTGGCAGTTTGATGCAGTACATCTTTGCGCACCAGATAAGTACCGCTGCCGTGGCGGCGGACCACCAACCCCCACGCCACCAGCAGGTCAATGGCTTTACGGATGGTCATCCGTGATACCGCAAATTCTTCCGCCAGCTTTTTTTCACCGGGAAGAAGACTGTTTAGCGTGAAATCCGCGGAGTTAAGTCGAATTCTTAACCGCTCCGCAATGCTTTTGTAGATCATCTCTAGATCTCTTTTTTGCCTGCAAGCCCGGGTAAAGCGCCCACAAATTTCGATTAATCCGTTGAAAAAGCATCTTTTTTTTAGTGATGTGTTCGATGCTGTGTACCCGTGTTCACAGATGTCTACTTTTTCGCGAAAACGTAGATCTCTACCGCTCAACGAAAAGCATGAAAGCGATCACGAATCCCACTGGGTCGTCATGTTCTGCCGATAGCATCTTCCTATCCTCGCTCCAGGCCTGCCGCATAACCAATCAGGCTTCCTACTTACAGAATTGAGAAAAGAGGATGTGGAAATGCTCAGTCAAATTCAACGCTTTGGCGGCGCGATGTTCACGCCAGTGCTGCTGTTTCCCTTCGCCGGGATTGTGGTGGGTCTTGCCATTTTGCTGCAAAACCCGATGTTTGTCGGGGAATCACTGACCGATCCGAACAGTTTATTCGCGCAAATCGTACACATCATTGAAGAGGGCGGTTGGACGGTATTCCGTAATATGCCGCTGATTTTTGCTGTCGGTTTACCCATTGGCCTTGCTAAGCAAGCGCAGGGGCGTGCTTGTCTGGCGGTGATGGTGAGTTTCCTGACCTGGAACTATTTCATCAACGCGATGGGAATGACCTGGGGAAGCTACTTCGGCGTCGATTTCTCTCAGGACGCAGTGGCAGGTAGCGGGCTGACAATGATGGCCGGAATTAAAACCCTCGATACCAGCATTATCGGCGCAATTATCATTTCCGGCATTGTGACAGCGTTGCATAACCGTCTGTTCGATAAAAAACTGCCGGTTTTTCTCGGCATTTTTCAGGGGACATCTTATGTGGTGATTATCGCCTTCCTGGTGATGATCCCATGCGCGTGGCTGACATTGCTCGGCTGGCCAAAAGTACAAATGGGGATTGAATCTCTGCAAGCGTTCCTGCGTTCGGCGGGTGCGCTTGGGGTCTGGGTTTACACCTTCCTCGAACGCATTCTGATCCCAACCGGTTTACACCACTTCATCTACGGACCGTTTATCTTTGGTCCGGCAGCTGTTGAGGGCGGCATTCAGATGTACTGGGCGCAGCATCTGCAAGAGTTCAGTCTGAGCGCCGAGCCGCTGAAATCGTTGTTCCCGGAAGGCGGTTTTGCCCTGCACGGCAACTCAAAAATCTTTGGTGCCGTGGGCATTTCTTTAGCGATGTACTTCACCGCTGCACCGGAAAATCGGGTAAAAGTGGCGGGCTTGCTGATCCCCGCAACCTTAACCGCCATGCTGGTGGGAATTACCGAACCGCTGGAATTTACCTTCCTGTTCATTTCACCGTTGCTGTTTGCGGTACACGCCGTGCTGGCGGCCTCAATGTCGACCGTAATGTATCTCTTTGGTGTGGTGGGCAACATGGGCGGTGGTTTGATTGACCAGGTTTTACCGCAAAACTGGATCCCGATGTTCAGCAACCACGCGGATATGATGCTGACCCAAATCGCCATTGGGTTGTGCTTTACCCTGCTGTACTTCGTGGTTTTCCGCACCCTGATTCTGCAATTCAACATGTGCACGCCGGGACGTGAAGATGCGGAGGTGAAGCTCTACTCAAAAGCCGAATACAAAGCCTCGCGAGGCCAAACTACCGCTGCAGAGCCCAAAAAAGAGCTGGAGCAGGCTGCCGGCATCCTGCAAGCCCTGGGCGGGGTGGGCAATATCTCCAGCATCAACAATTGCGCGACGCGTCTACGTATTGCACTGCATGACATGTCACAAACGCTGGATGACGAAGTCTTTAAAAAGCTGGGAGCGCATGGCGTCTTCCGTAGTGGTGATGCCATTCAGGTGATCATTGGTTTGCATGTTTCCCAGCTGCGTGAACAGCTCGATAGCTTAATTAATTCTCATCAATTAGCAGAAAAAGTTGCCATTACGGAGGCAGTATAATGACCAAATTCTCAGTGGTTGTCGCAGGCGGTGGAAGCACCTTTACGCCAGGCATCGTGTTGATGTTATTGGCGAATCAGGATCGTTTCCCGCTTCGCGCACTGAAATTTTATGATAACGATGGCGCACGGCAGGAAGTGATTGCCGAAGCCTGTAAAGTTATTCTTAAAGAGAAAGCGCCGGACATTGCGTTTAGCTACACCACCGATCCTGAAGTGGCGTTCAGCGACGTTGATTTTGTCATGGCGCACATTCGTGTCGGCAAATATCCGATGCGCGAACTGGATGAAAAAATACCGCTGCGCCACGGCGTTGTCGGTCAGGAAACTTGCGGACCCGGCGGAATAGCGTACGGCATGCGATCTATCGGTGGCGTCCTGGAACTGGTGGATTATATGGAAAAATATTCACCAAATGCCTGGATGCTCAACTACTCCAACCCGGCAGCAATTGTGGCAGAAGCCACACGTCGTCTGCGCCCGAACGCGAAAATCCTCAACATCTGTGACATGCCAATCGGTATTGAAAGTCGGATGGCGCAAATTGTTGGGCTGCAAGATCGCAAACAGATGCGCGTGCGCTACTATGGTCTGAACCACTTTGGCTGGTGGACATCAATTGAAGATTTGCAAGGCAACGACCTGATGCCCCAACTGCGGCAATATGTCTCAAAGCACGGTTATGTTCCACCGCAGCAAGATACGCATACCGAAGCGAGCTGGAACGACACCTATGCAAAAGCGCGGGATGTACAGGCACTGGACCCGGATACATTGCCGAACACCTATCTGAAATATTATCTCTTCCCGGATTATGTCGTTCAGCATTCCAACCCTGAACATACCCGCGCGAATGAGGTGATGGAACATCGCGAGAAACAGGTTTTCGATGCTTGCCGCGCCATTACGGCGGCAGGAAATTCAGCGGCGGGCAAGCTGGAAATTGACGAACATGCGTCATACATCGTCGATCTGGCGGCGGCAATTGCCTTCAACACTCAGGAGCGGATGTTGCTGATTGTGCCTAACAACGGGGCAATTCATAACTTTGATGATGAAGCGATGGTCGAGATCCCGTGTCTGGTCGGGCACAACGGACCAGAACCACTGGTGGTCGGCGATATCCCGCAGTTTCAGAAAGGGTTAATGAGTCAGCAAGTGGCGGTGGAAAAACTGGTCGTGGACGCCTGGGAACAGCGTTCATATCAGCACCTGTGGCAGGCGATTACGTTGTCGAAAACGGTACCGAGCGCCGCGGTCGCCAAAGCTATTCTGGATGAGTTGCTGGAGGCCAACAAAGCGTACTGGCCAGAGTTACGTTAATTGTGTGGACTGGCATCCGTTGGGTGCTGGTCCGTATTCTTTAGCACAGCTGACGGCGCATAACCAAATTTATGTTTAAAGGCTTTGCTGAAATGAAAGGAGTCGAAGAAGTTGAGTGTATCAGCGACTTCGCCAACCGAGTTCCCTTGTTGCTTTAATAGCGATAGCGCCAGATCCAGACGCGCATCGAGGTAATATTCTTTGGGCGTCTTGCCGGTATAGCGTAAAAACAGACGACGCAACCAGGCTTCGCTACAGGGGATCGTGGCAGCCATATCGGCTACGCTCCAGCGTTGTTGCAGACTGGCATGTAAAGTGGCAATTAGTTTTTCAATTTGCCGCCGTTGTGGATCTTTTTTACCGTCTGAGTACATAAGACAAATCCACTGATAAATAATTTTCGTCAGAAAAGCGACTGCCAGATTATTTTTTATTGCTTCTGGTGAAGTAATTAATTCAGCAACTTCGGTGAGTTCCTGATTATAAACTTCACCATTATAAATAACGCTTTGCTGACCGACGGGAATATCCATCATACTGGTGGGGGTAAATTCCATCCAGTACTGTTCCCAGACTAAACCTTCACAGTGATAAGAGTGAATATCCATTGGCTTTAAAAATATAATACAGTTGCCATGCAGTGTTATTTGTTCACCATTCTTTAAAATAATTTTCCCACATCCTTGTACGGTATACACCGCAACCCATGAGTTGGCGATAAGCGGTTTCTTCTTGTCCCGCGGCCAGATCACCCGATAATGCTCGTCGGCGTAGGTATGCCAGAGCGAGATCAGAGAAATTCCGCTGGAGATCACATTTTCGTTAATCAATAAGGGAATATTGTACGGAGTTTCGTTTTTTACATCCGAACTTTGCAATTTTCCATTCATTTTAATATCCCTCCGGCGAATTATGCTCACAACCTGAACTTAACAGAAAACAATCCGTTCAGGGATACGACGTTTGTATTTTAAGAATCTGACTGCCTGACCCGACGCATTTTACCTCTCCCTATATTCATGCGTCCGGGACATAAACATAAATAAGGGCTATGAGATGAATTCGTTACAAATCTTGAGTTTTGTCGGTTTTACGCTGCTGGTGGCGGTCATCACCTGGTGGAAGGTCCGCAAAACAGATACCGGATCGCAACAAGGCTATTTTCTTGCCGGACGTTCACTAAAAGCGCCGGTTATTGCCGCTTCGTTAATGTTAACCAACCTTTCCACGGAACAACTGGTTGGACTTTCCGGGCAGGCCTACAAAAGCGGCATGTCGGTGATGGGCTGGGAAGTCACTTCTGCGGTGACGCTGATCTTCCTCGCGCTAATCTTTTTACCGCGCTATCTGAAGCGTGGCATTGCCACCATCCCCGATTTCCTGGAGGAACGTTATGATAAAACGACGCGTATTATCATCGACTTCTGCTTCCTCATTGCCACCGGTGTCTGCTTTCTGCCGATTGTTCTCTACTCCGGCGCGTTGGCGCTCAACAGCCTGTTTCACGTCGGGGAATCGTTACAAATTTCCCACGGCGCAGCGATCTGGCTACTGGTTATTTTGCTTGGCCTGGCGGGAATTTTGTATGCGGTGATCGGCGGACTGCGCGCAATGGCAGTGGCGGACTCCATTAACGGTATTGGGCTGGTTATTGGCGGGTTGATGGTGCCGATATTTGGCCTGATCGCGATGGGCAAGGGCAGCTTTATGCAGGGCATTGAGCAACTCACCACCGTTCACGCCGAGAAATTAAACTCAGTCGGTGGCCCGACCGATCCCTTGCCGATTGGCGCGGCATTTACCGGTTTGATTCTGGTGAACACCTTTTACTGGTGTACAAATCAGGGCATCGTGCAACGCACGCTGGCGTCAAAAAGCCTGGCGGAAGGGCAAAAGGGGGCGCTGTTAACGGCGGTGCTGAAAATGCTCGACCCGCTGGTACTGGTGCTGCCAGGGTTGATTGCGTTTCATCTGTATCAGGATTTACCTAAAGCCGACATGGCCTACCCGACGCTGGTCAATAACGTTCTGCCAGTGCCACTGGTGGGTTTCTTCGGCGCGGTGTTATTTGGTGCGGTGATCAGTACCTTCAACGGCTTTCTGAATAGCGCCAGTACGTTGTTCAGTATGGGTATTTACCGGCGCATCATTAACCAGAATGCCGAGCCGCAACAGCTGGTCACCGTTGGGCGCAAATTTGGTTTCTTTATCGCCATCGTTTCGGTGCTGGTCGCGCCGTGGATCGCCAACGCGCCGCAGGGGCTGTATAGCTGGATGAAACAGCTCAACGGTATTTACAACGTGCCGCTGGTTACCATCATCATTATGGGCTTTTTCTTCCCGCGCATTCCGGCACTGGCGGCAAAAGTGGCGATGGGGATTGGCATAATCAGCTACATCACCATCAACTATCTGGTGAAGTTCGACTTCCATTTCCTCTATGTGCTGGCCTGTACGTTCTGTATCAACGTGGTAGTGATGCTGGTGATCGGTTTTATCAAACCGCGCGCCACGCCGTTCACCTTCAAAGATGCGTTTGCGGTGGACATGAAGCCGTGGAAAAACGTCAAGATCGCGTCAATTGGCATCTTGTTCGCGATGATTGGCGTCTATGCCGGGCTGGCTGAATTCGGCGGCTACGGTACGCGCTGGTTAGCGATGATCAGTTATTTCATCGCTGCCGTAGTGATTGTCTACCTGATTTTTGACAGCTGGCGGCATCGCCACGACCCAGCCGTAACGTTTACTTCCGATGCGAAGGATAGCCTATGAAACGCCCCAATTTTTTGTTCATCATGACCGATACCCAGGCCACCAATATGGTCGGTTGCTATAGCGGTAAGCCGCTGAATACGCAAAATATTGATAGTCTGGCGGCGGAAAGTATTCGCTTTAATTCCGCCTATACCTGTTCACCGGTTTGTACACCAGCACGGGCCGGACTATTCACCGGTATCTACGCTAACCAGTCCGGCCCGTGGACCAACAACGTTGCCCCGGGCAAAAACATCTCTACGATGGGGCGCTACTTTAAGGATGCGGGCTATCACACCTGTTATATCGGCAAATGGCATCTCGACGGTCATGATTATTTCGGCACTGGCGAGTGTCCACCGGAGTGGGACGCTGATTACTGGTTCGATGGGGCGAACTACCTTAGCGAACTGACGGAAAAAGAGATCAGCCTGTGGCGCAATGGCCTAAACAGTGTTGAGGATTTACAGGCGAACCAGATCGACGAAACCTTCACCTGGGCGCACCGCATCAGCAATCGGGCGGTAGATTTTCTGCAACAGCCCGCGCGCGCCGAGGAACCCTTCCTGATGGTGGTTTCGTATGATGAGCCGCATCACCCGTTCACTTGTCCGGTTGAGTATTTAGAGAAATACGCTGATTTTTACTACGAACTGGGCGAAAAAGCAGAGGATGACCTGGCGAACAAACCGGAACATCACCGCTTATGGGCGCAGGCAATGCCATCGCCAGTCGGTGATGACGGGCTTTATCACCATCCGCTCTATTTTGCCTGCAATGACTTTGTTGATGACCAAATTGGACGGGTCATCAACGCATTAACGCCAGAGCAGCGTGAAAGTACGTGGGTCATTTATACCTCCGATCACGGCGAAATGATGGGCGCACATAAGCTGATCAGTAAAGGAGCCGCGATGTATGACGACATCACCCGTATTCCGCTGATCATCCGTTCACCGCAAGGGGAGCGGCGACAGGTCGATACACCTGTCAGCCATATTGACTTACTGCCGACAATGATGGCGCTGGCAGATATTGAAAAACCAGACATTCTGCCAGGGGAAAATATCCTTGCTGTGAAAGAGCCGCGTGGCGTGATGGTGGAATTTAACCGTTATGAGATTGAGCATGACAGCTTTGGCGGTTTTATTCCGGTGCGTTGCTGGGTGACGGATGACTTTAAACTGGTGCTAAACCTCTTCACCAGTGATGAACTTTACGATCGCCGTAACGACCCAAATGAAATGCATAACCTGATCGATGATATCCGTTTTGCCGACGTTCGCCGCAAAATGCATGACGCCTTGCTGGATTACATGGACAAAATTCGCGATCCGTTCCGCAGTTACCAATGGAGTCTGCGTCCGTGGCGTAAAGATGCGCAACCGCGCTGGATGGGGGCGTTCCGTCCACGCCCACAGGATGGCTATTCGCCGGTAGTACGCGACTATGACACCGGCCTGCCAACACAAGGGGTGAAGGTGGAAGAGAAAAAACAGAAGTTTTGACGACAATGCCCGTTGGCGATAACCCAGCGGGCAAAATATTCAGGCTGCTTAAACCAGTGAACTGCCGGTCAGGAAAGAAAACATCAGGAATATCAGCAGAAGGCTGCAGATGATGCCGATGCCAAAAAGCAAGGTATGGAAAGCCAGCGTCCCGCCGCCAAAAACCAGAGCGCCGCGAATGCCCCAGCGATTTTCCTTACGCATACCGCCAATAAATGCGCAAAGTAGCGCGGCAATGGCCAGTGCGATTCCACCTTGATCGAGGATTTTATCGACATCTACATCCTCTTTTTTCTCCACGGTGGTAATTTTTTCGCCTTTTATTCCGGCGAGAAGACCTCTTTTAATTTCAGCCGTTTTGTCCGCCACGATGCTTTCAAGCGTTGGCGGTGGTGCGGAAAAAGGGCCGAATGAAAAGTGGATAATCCCCATCATTAAAGCGATGGCACCGAACAGCATGCCCAATGAACTGATTTTATTTTGCGCTATGATACCCATCTGACCTCCTTGTAGCGGATGGCAAAAGCATATCAGGAAACAGGCGGACGAAATTCTTAAAAAAACCGCTAAAGGTAGAGCGTTAGTGAAATTGCAAAGGAGCAACAATGAAAATTTCCCGCCTCGGAGAAGCGCCCGATTACCGCTTCTCGCTGGCTAATGAGCGTACTTTTTTGGCGTGGATCCGTACTGCACTAGGATTTCTGGCGGCGGGGGTTGGGCTTGATCAACTTGCGCCAGATTTCGCCACGCCCGTCATTCGCGAACTGCTGGCGTTGTTGTTGTGTCTGTTTTCCGGCGGGTTAGCGATGTATGGCTACTTGCGCTGGTTACGCAATGAAAAAGCGATGCGTCTGAAAGAGGACCTGCCCTATACCAACAGCTTATTAATCATCAGCTTAATATTGATGGTCGTGGCGGTGATCGTTATGGGACTGGTGTTGTATGCCGGATAGCCGCAAAGCCAGACGCATTGCCGACCCAGGGCTGCAGCCGGAGCGTACATCACTGGCGTGGTTTCGTACCATGCTGGGCTACGGCGCGTTGATGGCGTTGGCTATCAAACACAACTGGCACCAGGCGGGCATGTTATTCTGGATTTCGATTGGCATCCTCGCCATCGTAGCGCTGATCCTCTGGCACTACACCCGTAATCGCAATTTAATGGATGTCACGAATAGCGATTTTTCCCAATTTCACGTAGTCCGTGACAAATTTTTGATCTCCCTCGCGGTGTTATCTCTCGCAATACTGTTTGCTGTAACGCATATACATCAACTTATCGTATTTATTGAGAGAGTCGCATGACAGGAAGTCAGGTCATTGATGCTGAAGAGGACAGGCATAAACTGGTTGTAGAGTATAAGGATGCTCTGCAACCTGCCGATTTTTATTACAATTTCAAACAGCGGGGCATCCGCTCCGTACAGCTTATTCCCCATCTTGAATTTGATGACCGGGGCGATCTGACGGCCGCTTCGGTGACAGCAGAGCTGTGGGGGAAATTTTTAATTGCCCTGTTCGAGTGTTGGGTACGGGCAGATATCAGTCGTATCTCGATTGAGCTTTTTGACGCCACCCTACAAAAATGGTGTGGCAGCGAAAACCCGCAACCGGGCCGTGGCTGCCAGGCGTGCGACTGGCATCGGCTGTGCCCGCACGCTCGGGAGGAGACGCCAGACAACGTGCTTTGTGCGGGCTATCAGGCGTTTTATTCTTACTCCGCGCCGCATATGCGGGTGATGCGTGATCTGATAAAGCAGCATCGTTCTCCCATGGAGCTGATGACGATGCTGCGGTGACGTGAGCTTAAACGGGCTGCCCCTGATGCGACATCCGCGTCGCCAGCGGTAGCCAGCACAGCACGATCAACAATCCCATTAAGGTCATCAACAACCCCAGGCTGCCCTGACCGGTTTGCGGCAACATCGCAGAGAGCGACGCAAGCACGCCGGAACCAATGTTTTGCAGACCGCCGACCAGCGCGCCAGCCGTGCCCGCCAGGAAGGGGAACGGTTCCATTGCGCCGCTGGTAGCCAGCGGAAACAGCATCCCGGCACCGAAAAAGAACAGCGCGGCGGGAACGAGCAGCGTCCAGACATTCATCACGCCAAACCAGTCGGGGATCCACATCAGCAAGCCAGCCAGCAGGCAGCAGATAACCGACTGCCACATCAACGTTGAGAAGCGTTTATTAGGACGTCCGGCAAACCATGCCCCAAAAAATGCCGCCGGAATCGGCAGAATAAACAAAATACTGACCGTCATACTGCTCAGCCCTAATACCGCACCCATCAGCACGCCGGAACAGGCTTCAAAGGCGGCAATCCCGGCCAGACCGCCAATCAGCATCAGCAAATAACAGTTAAAACCACTGTTACCGAAAAGTGTTTTATAACTGGTAAGCAGGCGCGTGCGCGGTGCATCTACCGGACGCGTTTCCGGCATCCAGCGCGCCATACTGAAGGTCACACCGGCACAAAGTACCAACAGGAAGAGATAACAGGCGCGCCAGTTCCACATCGTATCCAGCAGACCGCCGATTAACGGTGCGAGCAACGGACTGACGAGAATCCCCATATTTAACAGGCTGTTAGCATGACGCAACTGTGTCCGTTCATATAAATCACGCGGCAATGTACGCGCCATCACGCCGCCTACGCCGGTGCCCATCCCCTGCATCGCGCTGGCGGCAATCAACACCGTCAAACTGGAGGTCGTGACCGCGACCAGCGTTGCCAGCATAAAAATGGACATTCCGACGAGGATCACCGGTCGGCGACCCACACGGTCGGATATCGGGCCATAAAACAGTTGCGAGACACCGTAAGTCAGCAGATAAGCGCCCATTACGCTTTGCACCGCCCCTTCACGAACGTTGAGATCGCGCGCCATATCGGCAATAGCTGGAATATAAATGGTTTGCGCCATCTGACCGACGGCCACGAGTAATACCAACATCAATAACAAATTGACGTTTCTATGCCTTTTCATTATCACGGATGCTTTTAGAAAAATAATTAGAATAAGTCACTACGCATTCCCATAAATGCGGGAGAGGAATCTATCACATTGATGAATGTTAGCCAGATATACGCCAGGAATGGGGAATTGTTTAGCGGCAGAATATGTAAACAAAAGCGGCAATAAATGTTGCCGGGAGGGATGGTAGGTCGGATAAGATGCGTCAGCATCGCATCCGACACCAACCCACACGCTAAATATAAAAGGGGAGCGGTTACCCGCTCCCCTTTGGTGCGACTTGAATCTGAATTACTTCAGGTATTTCAGAACAGCATCAAGCAGTTGCAGTGCTGCAACAATGAGTTTGAGGATAAGAATGGCGATATCCACCAGGCTCATACGCGTCTCCTGTGGTTCAGGAGCACTGCCAGCTGACGTACCTTTCCGCTGCCTGTTGCCAGCTGTTGTGCACGCGGTATCTCAAGGAGAAACGTTGTGCTGTTGACATAACACAGTGTGCTCTCGCGGGGTTAAGGCGCTGACGGCACCACCCGTTTCAGCCAGGACTTAGTGCGCCGGGTAACGATGCGGCCCCCGCATAACACATTGCGTACAGTGATATTATAGAAGTGTACTGTATAAATAAACAGTAATATTTAGACAAAACGTAAACTGTGATCGATACTCCACTATGTACTAAATACGTCAAAATTCGTGCCGAAATTGCGCGTTCTGCGCGGAACACGTATACTTTCTGTGTTGACATAATACAGTGTGCTTTGCGGTTACCAGCCGCGGGCGGCTGACGAAACCTCGCTCCGGCGGGGTTTTTTGTTACCTGCAGTACAGTACAAAACGTGATCAATCCCTCAATTTTCCCTTGCTGAAAAATTTTCCATTGTCTCTCCTGTAAACCTGTGCTTGTATAAATATTGTTAAACACAAAACCAACAAGGTCCCCAATGACTACTTCCATGCTCAACGCAAAACTACTACCAACTGCGCCATCCGCCGCAGTGGTCGTCGTGCGTGTGGTGGTGGTCGTCGGCAATGCGCCGTAGGGACTGGAACAACACACGATTCCAAAACCCCGCCGGCGCAAACCGGGCGGGGTTTTTCGTTTAAGCACCTCCCGGAAAGTCGGCCCAGAAGAAAAGGACTGGAGCATGGCAAGTTCGGGCACATCATCGACACGTAAGCGCTTTACCGGCGCAGAATTTATCGTTCATTTCCTGGAACAGCAGGGCATTAAGATTGTGACGGGCATTCCGGGCGGTTCTATCCTGCCTGTTTACGATGCCTTGAGCCAAAGCACGCAAATCCGCCATATTCTGGCTCGCCATGAACAGGGCGCGGGGTTTATCGCTCAGGGAATGGCGCGCACCGACGGTAAACCGGCGGTTTGTATGGCCTGTAGCGGACCGGGTGCGACTAATTTGGTGACTGCTATTGCCGATGCGCGACTGGACTCCATCCCGCTGATTTGCATCACCGGCCAGGTTCCTGCCTCAATGATCGGCACTGACGCCTTCCAGGAAGTGGACACCTACGGCATCTCTATCCCCATCACCAAACACAACTATCTGGTCAGACATATCGAAGAACTCCCGCAGGTCATGAGCGATGCCTTCCGTATTGCGCAATCAGGCCGCCCTGGCCCGGTGTGGATAGACATTCCTAAGGATGTGCAAACGGCAGTTTTTGAGATTGAAGAACAGCCCGGTATAACAGAAAAAGCTGCCGCGCCTGCGTTTAGTGAAGAGAGTATTCGTGACGCAGCTGCAATGATTAACGCCGCCAAACGCCCGGTGCTTTATCTGGGCGGTGGTGTGATCAATGCGCCTGCGCGAGTGCGTGAACTGGCGGAGAAAGCGCAACTGCCTACCACCATGACTTTAATGGCGCTGGGCATGTTGCCAAAAGCGCATCCGTTGTCGCTGGGTATGTTGGGGATGCACGGTGTGCGCAGCACCAACTACATTTTGCAGGAGGCGGATTTGTTGATTGTGCTCGGTGCGCGTTTTGATGACCGGGCGATTGGCAAAACCGAGCAGTTCTGCCCGAATGCCAAAATTATTCATGTCGATATCGACCGCGCAGAGCTGGGCAAAATCAAGCAGCCGCACGTAGCGATTCAGGCGGATGTTGATGACGTGCTGGCGCAGTTGATCCCGCTGGTGGAAGCGCAACCGCGTGCAGAGTGGCACCAATTGGTAGCCGATTTGCAGCGCGAATTCCCGTGTCCAATCCCGAAAGCGTGCGATCCGTTAAGCCATTACGGCCTGATCAACGCCGTTGCCGCCTGTGTCGATGACAACGCGATTATCACCACCGACGTGGGTCAGCATCAGATGTGGACCGCGCAGGCTTATCCGCTCAATCGCCCACGCCAGTGGCTGACCTCCGGCGGGCTGGGGACGATGGGTTTTGGCCTGCCTGCGGCCATTGGCGCAGCGCTGGCGAACCCGGATCGCAAAGTGTTGTGTTTCTCCGGCGACGGCAGCCTGATGATGAATATTCAGGAGATGGCGACCGCCAGTGAAAACCAGCTGGATGTGAAAATCATTCTGATGAACAACGAAGCGCTGGGGCTGGTACATCAGCAACAGAGTTTGTTCTACAAGCAGGGCGTTTTTGCCGCCACCTATCCGGGCAAAATCAACTTTATGCAGATTGCCGCCGGATTTGGCCTCGAAACCTGTGATTTAAATAACGAAGCCGACCCGCAGGCCGCGTTGCAGGAAATTATTAATCGTCCTGGGCCAGCGCTGATCCATGTGCGCATTGATGCCGAAGAAAAAGTGTACCCGATGGTGCCGCCAGGTGCGGCGAATACTGAAATGGTGGGGGAATAAGCCATGCAAAACACAACTCATGACAACGTGATTCTGGAGCTCACCGTTCGCAACCATCCGGGCGTAATGACCCACGTTTGTGGCCTTTTTGCCCGCCGCGCTTTTAACGTTGAAGGCATTCTTTGTCTGCCGATTCAGGACAGCGACAAAAGCCACATCTGGCTACTGGTCAATGACGACCAGCGTCTGGAGCAGATGATAAGCCAAATCGACAAGCTGGAAGATGTGGTGAAAGTGCAGCGTAATCAGTCCGATCCGACGATGTTTAACAAGATTGCGGTGTTTTTTCAGTAAGGAGCGACATTAAACTGCTCGGGGTGATTACTGATGAGCGATTTTTGATAGATCCGTTCAGATATATAGGGTGAAATTGTGCCAGAGACCATCTCAGGCACAATTTATTGGCCCTGACGTTAATTAGAGTCCAGCACTGGTCATTCGCGGGTTGACGATTAGGGCTAAAATTTCCAGCGATGGCGCTAAATTCTGATTGCTGTCTATACCAGTGATCATGACTAGCATTCTATAAATTAATTGCTCATCGTGAGGTATATTATGGCAAGCCCTATAAACAATGGGACAAAGATATCAAATTCCTGCTCTCCCTCTATTTTAGATAAGGAAATAAATATAGCAGATGAGCTTCATATTAAGAATTATGCAAAAAAATATTCACCAGGCAGTAATTTTGCAAAATGGATGTTACAGGAAATAAAACGCTTAATAGTAAATATCATGTCCGGTTCTCGGAACGTTAGCACTGATATTCTTGACTATTTTCATCCTATGCCAGGAACAGAAAATAATGGTAATCGTACCTGGATGGCGGCGACTGGAGAGAGTGAATATACCGTAATCGAACAAACAGGTGACAAATCTTTTAAGATTATACAGAAGGATGAAAATTCAAATGAACGAACCGAAATATCATATTCTGGAGTGGCTGTGGCGACTATCATCAAGTCGCTTTCTGAAAAGACTGCCGCGCTAGAGACTCACTCCGCTGATACACTTTTGAGGAAAAGTATTGTCAATTGTATTGTTATGAAAAACAAGGATGCTAAAAAAGTAATTAATGCAGACATTGAGAATAATATATATGATTTGTTAAAGCTGCAAATTCAAAAAGATGAAGGGTATTTACCTGTTCATGAAAGTTTTAACAGCGCTGATGTTTTTTTGGAATCCATAATTATGGATGCGCATAGAACTATAAAAGAACAAAGTCAGCAAAATGGTGCTGCTAAAATAACTTGCTGCGGTGTTGAGTTAAGTAAAGACATTCTTGAGATTTTTGCAAACAAAATTAAAATAATTGAAAACGAAACAAAGAATAGTCAAAGCACACTTCAACAAATAGTTCCGCTGGTTTGCTTTAAAGACGATGAATCTTCTCAGTTAAGTAAATTATTAAAACAATCAAAGAGTAACATTACTGATGATAAGATTGATGAAATAATCGATTGCTTATCTAGTCCTCAAGGGATTTCATGTTTTTATCATGCTTGCATACAATCCTATCAAAGTTATTTAAAAGGCATAACTCCAGATGTTTTACAGGGGATAAATAAGAGTATGGAAAGATTAAGTTCGGGTAAATCAGGTTATACTTTGGTAGGAGGGGGTAAGTATGTTAATGAAATATATTTTACCAAAAAAGATTTTAGACAAAAGCTGTATGTAGCGAGTGTTAGTAATGATGGGGATGAAGTTAAGCTTGAGTGCTCTCGTTATTTTACTAAAGGTGTGATTAAAGAAGAGTCCACCGATAATTCATTTTCTTTTACATTTTCCGGTGCCGCAACAATCGCTGATTTATAATTTACCCCTGATAAAGCGCGCTTATCATAAAGGTGAGTACGTGTTCTTAACAATTTGTTTTTTGCCTGTGTTTTTGAAAATGAGCGATTTTTGATAGTTAATAAGTTGTGTTGATGATGCAATTGCACTGGAAAATAGTTAAGGAAAATAACAACACCATATAATTACTATTGAAATAAATGAAGAGTAGTGGTTGGCATAGAAATATTCATGATGCTAACTATTCATGTTTTTAACAATGTTAGAATATGCAAAATGTCATATTGTGAGGTTACTATGGTTAGTGCGACGGGTTCTATGAATTCAAGGAAAACAGAGGTTGATGATAGCCAGTTTCTTAATCAGAGTCTAAGGGATAGTATCGAAAGAAGTCTTGACGGAAATATTTCTAAATTTGATGTGATGGAACAAAGTGGTCTGCTCGGTAATTGTAGAACAAGGTCTGATAAAGCCACGTTTGGCGAAATTTTTCGTAGTTTGCTATTATATATTTTAGATTCTTTTAATATCTATCGACATGATGTTAGTGATAAATTAGTCCGTTATTTTCATGTTACGCCTGAATCGGTGAATGCTGATAAAAAAACATGGGTTGCTACCACGGGTATAAATAGTCAAATAACAATTGAGCAGACCGGCAGTAATGCATTTAGAGTCACTGAGATGTGTCGTGAGAACAATGGTAATAGCAACCAGTTGAAAAATAACACCAGGGTAAGGATTTTTAGTGGTCGAAATGTGGAAGAGTTTATACAGTTACTTTCACAACACGATAAATTGGAAAGAGAACAATTCTCAGAATTAACAATTGCTGCAAATGCTCTTAAGAAAGAACTGGTTAGTAATTATATAACAGGTAATAATGTATATAAAACTCAAGCTGAATCCCCATTAACAAATGCTTTGCAAAAACAAACTCAATTAATTCCAGATGATTTTCTTTATCAATCGTCCATAACAAAACTGTCTGTTGATAAAGGTGAGTTTGGCTCACTTCTTGGTGATGCAAAAAGGCAAGTGGGAGAGGGGAGTTCACATATTTCATGTTGTGGGGTGAAAATTAACCGTACTATACATAAGTTACTGAAGGAGAAAACCTCGGCTTTGGCTGAGCGTAAAGATGCCCATAAAATTAATCTCGATGCGCTTTTCAATGAAATTAAATTTACGCCAGCGCAATGTGATTTGGTAAGAAAATCTCTAGAGGATGAACATGTTGATAAAGTAAAAATAGCGAGTATTGTTTCTTGTCTCTCTAGTGTTTCAGGGATTGGTAATCTGTATTATGCTTGTTCACAGGCATTTCATGTGGCCCATGACGGAAAGGATATTAATGTATCTCAGGCAGGAAGTTCTCTTTATAGCATAATATCTGATAATCCTATTTTTTGTGCGTTGGGGGGGAGGATGAATTTGCTTTTTGCTGACTTTTCAGAGTATGCATTCAAACAAACTTATCATGTTGTAAAAGCAGTCGTAAATGAAGCTAAAAGCGATTTTGATATTGCAAATTTCATCTATACCACATCCGGTGAGTTACCAGAAAAAGACACTTATAAAAAAGATACTAATTATGAGTATTCCGCTGAATCTTATAGCTCTGCAGATTTTGAAGATACTTACTGGATGCCAGAAAAGTATAACGATATTATAACGAAAAATTTCTCAGGTAATATTACGATTGCAATCATCAAATAATTAGCTTTTTCTAAATCATACACGCTAAACGCTTACCTTTCAGGTAAGCGTTTTTGCGATAAGCGCAACATCAATCAGTCAATACATACCCATATCCAACTTGAACAACATCGCGCTTATCGTTAAGGTATGCGCGTTTTTTATCCGCCAGGACCCAATCATGATCACCGTTGCCCTTATAGACGATCACCTTATCGTCCGCTCCGGCTTTGCGCAGCTGCTGGGGCTGGAACCTGATTTGCAGGTAGTTGCCGAGTTTGGTTCGGGGCGCGAGGCACTGGCGGGGCTGCCGGGGCGCGGTGTGCATGTGTGTATTTGCGATATCTCCATGCCCGATATCTCCGGTCTGGAGCTGCTAAGCCAGCTGCCGAAAGGTATGGCGACAATTATGCTCTCCGTTCATGACAGTCCGGCGCTGGTTGAGCAGGCGCTTAACGCGGGGGCGCGCGGCTTTCTCTCCAAACGCTGTAGCCCTGACGAACTGATTGCTGCGGTGCATACGGTTGCCACGGGCGGCTGTTATCTGACGCCAGATATTGCCATTAAACTGGCATCCGGTCGCCAGGACCCGCTGACCAAACGTGAACGCCAGGTGGCGGAAAAACTGGCGCAAGGAATGGCGGTGAAAGAGATTGCCGCCGAACTGGGCTTGTCGCCGAAAACGGTACACGTCCATCGCGCCAACCTGATGGAAAAACTGGGCGTCAGTAACGACGTGGAACTGGCGCGCCGCATGTTTGATGGCTGGTGATGAAGACGTTGTTCTCCCGCTTAATTACTGTTATTGCCTGCTTTTTTATCTTCTCTGCCGCGTGGTTTTGCCTGTGGAGTATCAGCCTGCATCTGGTTGAGCGCCCTGATATGGCGGTGCTGTTATTTCCGTTTGGTCTTCGACTTGGGCTAATGTTGCAATGCCCACGCGGATACTGGCCAGTGCTGCTGGGCGCGGAATGGCTGCTGATTTACTGGCTAACGCAGGCGGTCGGGTTAAGCCATTTCTCCTTATTGATGATCGGTAGTTTACTGACGTTACTGCCCGTGGCGCTGATCTCACGCTATCGCCATCAACGCGACTGGCGCACCCTGCTGTTACAGGGGGCAGCGCTGACGGCGGCGGCGTTGTTGCAGTCGTTGCCCTGGCTTTGGTACGGCAAAGAGTCGTGGAATGCGCTGCTGTTAACTTTAACTGGCGGCCTGACGCTGGCCCCGATATGTCTGGTGTTCTGGCACTATCTCGCCAATAACACCTGGCTGCCGCTCGGTCCGTCATTGGTTTCTCAACCGATCAATTGGCGCGGGCGGCATCTGGTCTGGTACTTGCTGCTGTTTGTTATCAGTCTCTGGCTCCAGTTGGGATTGCCGGATGAACTGTCGCGCTTCACGCCATTCTGCCTGGCGCTGCCGATTATCGCGCTGGCATGGCACTACGGCTGGCAAGGGGCGCTGATTGCGACGTTGATGAACGCCATCGCGCTGATCGCCAGTCAAACCTGGCGTGACCATCCGGTCGATTTATTGCTCTCACTGCTGGTGCAAAGTCTGACAGGGTTGTTACTTGGCGCTGGCATCCAGCGGTTGCGTGAACTTAACCAGTCGCTGCAAAAGGAACTGGCGCGCAATCAGCATCTGGCTGAACGTTTGCTGGAAACCGAAGAGAGTGTGCGTCGTGATGTGGCGCGTGAATTACACGATGATATCGGTCAGACCATCACCGCCATTCGTACGCAAGCGGGCATTGTCCAGCGGCTCGCGGCGGATAACGCCCGCGTGAAACAGAGCGGGCAGTTCATCGAACAGTTATCCCTGGGCGTTTACGACGCGGTGCGCCGCTTGTTAGGGCGGTTACGTCCGCGCCAGCTGGATGATCTCACTCTGGAGCAGGCCATCCGCTCACTGATGCGGGAAATGGAGCTGGAAGGGCGCGGTATTGTCAGCCATCTCGAATGGCGAATCGATGAATCAGCGTTAAGCGAAAACCAGCGCGTGACGCTGTTTCGCGTCTGCCAGGAAGGGTTGAACAACATTGTGAAACATGCCGATGCCAGTGCGGTCACGTTGCAAGGCTGGCAGCAGGACGAACGGTTGATGCTGGTGATTGAAGACGATGGTAGCGGTTTACCGCCGGGTTCCGGGCAACACGGTTTTGGCCTCACCGGAATGCGCGAGCGAGTAACGGCGCTGGGTGGCACCTTGACCATCTCCTGTTTGCACGGCACGCGTGTCAGTGTTTCTCTACCTCAACGTTATGTCTAAGGCTTGATGATGTTGCCGTTTCTGAAAGCGCCAGCTGACGCGCCGTTGATTAGCGATAAACAAGAAATTGATGCCCGTTACCGTTACTGGCGTCGCCATATTCTGCTGACCATCTGGCTGGGTTACGCACTGTTTTACTTTACGCGTAAAAGTTTTAACGCCGCCGTACCAGAAATTCTTGCCAACGGTGTGCTCAGCCGTAGCGATATCGGCCTGTTAGCAACTCTGTTTTACATTACCTACGGCGTGTCGAAGTTTGTCTCCGGCATTGTCAGCGACCGCTCAAATGCCCAGTATTTTATGGGGATTGGGCTTATCGCTACGGGCATTATCAACATTCTGTTTGGTTTCTCGACGTCGCTGTGGGCGTTTGCCATGCTATGGGGGCTGAACGCCTTTTTCCAGGGCTGGGGTTCACCGGTGTGTGCGCGTCTGTTAACCACCTGGTATTCACGTACTGAGCGCGGGGGTTGGTGGGCATTATGGAACACGGCGCATAACGTCGGCGGTGCACTCATTCCCATTGTGATGGCAGCGAGCGCGCTGCATTACGGCTGGCGTGCCGGGATGATGATTGCCGGTTGTATGGCGATAGTCGTGGGGATTATTCTCTGCTGGCGGCTGCGCGATCGCCCGCAGGCGTTAGGTTTACCAGCGGTCGGCGAATGGCGACACGACGCGCTGGAAATCGCTCAACAACAAGAAGGGGCAGGGCTGACACGTAAAGAGATCCTCACCAAATATGTGTTGCTGAATCCGTATATCTGGCTGCTTTCGTTTTGCTATGTGCTGGTCTATGTGGTCCGGGCGGCGATCAACGACTGGGGCAATTTGTATATGTCCGAGACGCTGGGCGTCGATCTGGTCACGGCGAATACGGCAGTGACAATGTTTGAACTGGGCGGATTTATCGGTGCGCTGGTAGCGGGTTGGGGCTCGGACAAACTCTTTAACGGCAACCGTGGGCCGATGAATTTAATTTTCGCCGCCGGGATTTTGCTATCTGTCGGCTCGCTGTGGCTGATGCCATTTGCCAGCTACGTGATGCAGGCAACCTGCTTCTTCACCATTGGTTTTTTTGTCTTTGGCCCGCAGATGTTAATCGGCATGGCGGCGGCAGAGTGTTCCCACAAAGAGGCGGCAGGGGCGGCGACGGGGTTTGTCGGCTTGTTTGCTTATCTGGGGGCGTCGCTTGCTGGTTGGCCGCTGGCGAAAGTGCTCGATACCTGGCACTGGAGCGGATTTTTTGTGGTTATCTCTATCGCCGCCGGGATTTCTGCACTGCTATTACTGCCCTTTTTGAACGCCCAGGCACCGCGCGAAGCGTGATGCATCTCACCTTTTCACTTCATATCCGGCAAAACTAAGAAATTTTCCAGGTTTTGCCTGGACGCTATCTCAGGCCTGATTTGCTGCTGATTTTTACAATGCATACCTCACGCAGGTATTCATTTCAGGAGTAACCCATGCTGGCTTTCTTAAACCAGGTTCGCAAGCCGACCCTGGATCTTCCGCTCGAAGTGCGGCGCAAAATGTGGTTCAAACCGTTCATGCAATCCTACCTGGTGGTCTTTATCGGCTACCTGACGATGTACCTGATTCGCAAGAACTTTAACATCGCGCAGAACGACATGATCTCGACCTACGGCTTGAGCATGACGCAGCTGGGGATGATCGGCCTGGGCTTCTCCATCACTTATGGTGTGGGTAAAACACTGGTTTCCTATTACGCTGACGGCAAAAACACCAAACAATTCCTGCCGTTCATGCTGATCTTGTCTGCCATTTGTATGTTGGGCTTCAGTGCCAGTATGGGCAGCGGCTCGGTTAGTCTGTTCCTGATGATTGCCTTCTACGCCTTAAGCGGCTTTTTCCAGAGTACCGGGGGATCGTGCAGTTACTCCACCATCACCAAATGGACGCCGCGTCGTAAGCGCGGAACGTTCCTCGGTTTCTGGAATATTTCTCACAATCTTGGCGGTGCGGGCGCGGCAGGTGTGGCGCTGTTCGGCGCAAATTACCTGTTTGACGGCCATGTAATCGGCATGTTTATCTTCCCGTCCATCATCGCGTTGATTGTCGGTTTTATCGGCCTTCGTTACGGCAGCGACTCCCCGGAATCTTATGGCCTCGGCAAAGCTGAAGAACTGTTCGGCGAAGAGATCAGTGAAGAGGACAAAGAGACAGAATCTACCGATATGACCAAGTGGCAGATCTTTGTTGAGTATGTGCTGAAAAACAAAGTGATCTGGCTGCTGTGCTTCGCCAACATTTTCCTCTATGTGGTGCGTATTGGTATCGACCAGTGGTCAACCGTGTATGCGTTCCAGGAACTGAAACTCTCTAAAGCGGTGGCGATTCAGGGCTTTACGCTGTTTGAAGCTGGTGCGCTGGTCGGTACGCTGCTGTGGGGCTGGCTCTCTGACCTGGCGAACGGTCGCCGTGGCCTGGTGGCCTGCATCGCGCTGGCGCTGATTATCGCCACGCTCGGTGTGTATCAACATGCCAGCAATCAATATATCTATCTGGCTTCTCTCTTTGCGTTAGGTTTCCTGGTCTTTGGCCCGCAATTGTTGATTGGTGTGGCTGCTGTTGGTTTTGTACCTAAAAAAGCCATTGGTGCTGCCGATGGTATTAAAGGCACCTTCGCTTACCTGATTGGCGACAGCTTTGCCAAGTTAGGTCTGGGGATGATTGCCGATGGTACGCCGGTATTCGGCCTTACCGGCTGGGCAGGCACCTTTGCTGCACTGGATATCGCCGCGATTGGTTGTATCTGCCTGATGGCGATAGTGGCGGTGATGGAAGAACGCAAAATCCGCCGCGAGAAAAAAATTCAGCAGTTGACAGTGGCATAAACGTAACTGGTGACTTTTGCCCGGCATGACGCCGGGCTTTTTTTTATTATTCCGTGACTTCCAGCGTGGTGAAGGCAAACTTCTCGCCATCAAACAGCCCATGACTGGTTAGTTTCAGCGCGGGGATCACTGGCAGGGAAAGAAACGCCATCTGAATAAACGGCTCATCCGGTAACGGACCACATTCACGGGCGGCGGCTTTCAATGCGTCAATTTGCTCCGCCAGCGATTGTGCCGTGTCGGTGCTCATCAGCCCGGCAATGGGCAATGGCAGATGGCTCTGTACCTGACCGTTACGGACCACGCACAACCCGCCGCCATCCTGAATCACCTGATTGACCGCCAGCGCCATCTCTTCAGCACTACGACCGATCACCACAATATTATGGCTGTCATGGCTGACTGTCGCAGCCAGCGCGCCTTCATTCAGGCCAAAGCCGCCGAGCAAACCACAAGCCGGAGCCAGCCGTTGCCCGTAACGCTCAAGTACGGCAATAAAGCACACATCATCGCGATCAAAACCATTTTCGCTGTAGATGCTGGAGCGGGAGTGCGTAATCAATTCGTTATGGATGACGTCAATGACCCGATAGCGTTTTCCGGGTGTGAATTGCAGGGCAAAGTCGCTGGCAGAAACTGGCTGGCGGGCAATGGTATTGCCATAAGGCGGAGCGGATTGTGCCAGTCTCGCTGACTCTTCCGCTTGTAAGGTTTGTGCATCAATCGGTTCGCCTTTCACCAGTACCTGCTGCACCGTGACCTTACGCGCATCGCTCAACAGGACGATATCCGCCTGCTTGCCGGGTGCCAGTAAGCCGAGATGATTCAGACCAAAATGGCGTGCTGTCGACCAGCTGGCGACGCGATATGCCACATGCAGCGGCACATTGTGTTGTTCGATCAGGCGACGAATTAAGGCATCGATATGTCCTTCATGGGCGATCTCCCACGGGTTACGGTCATCGGTGCAGAGCATACATTGCGGGCTGTTAAATTCGTTGATCAACGGTGCCAGCGCGTTGAGATTGCGGGCAGCGGACCCTTCGCGGATCATCAACGACATGCCGAGTTGTAACTTCCGGCGACCTTCTTCCAGCAGATAACTTTCGTGGCAGTTTTCAATACCCGCAGCAATATAGGCATTAAGTTCTTTACCGCCCAAACCCGGGCAGTGACCGTCCAGCGTCAGGTGGCGAAATGCATCCAGTTTATCGAGCAGCGCATTCTGCCCGCTAATTACGCCAGGGTAATCCATCATTTCAGCAAGGCCGGTAACCTGCGGATGGTCACGCCAGGCGAGCATCTGTTCAAGGGTAAAACTGGCACCGTTAACATCGCAGCCTTCCAGGGCAGGTACGCAAGAACTGACCTGCAAATACTGGTTTTGCCTTGCCTGTTCGGCACAGCGGGCAAACCAGGCGAATCCGGCTTCGCCCATCACGTTGACGATTTCATGGGGGTCGCAAATAACAGTCGTCAGGCCACGCGGCAGAGTGGCGGTTTCAAAAGTAACCGGCGTCATCATGCTGGATTCAATATGCAGGTGAGCATCAATAAACCCTGGCACCGCCGTTGCGCCGCGTGCATCAATCCGCTGCAAAGCCGGAGCGTCAGCATATTCTGCGCCAACACCGGCAATGTGACGTCCTTTAATCACAATTGGCCCGGAAATTTCTCCACCATTGATCAGATCGAGAATAGAGACATTATCAATAATATAATCGGCAACAGCGTCGCCACGGGAAACGGCTAACAATTCCTGGTATTCAACCCGGCTAATGTGATGAAATTTATGGTTAATGGAATTATTCATATTTTTCTCATTTTGATTTTATCAATTTGATTATTATTTATCATAAAGAAACGTCGCGAGATTATTAAAGAATATCCATTAATGCGCAATTGAAATGTGATAATTATCACTGAACCGTTGTTGTCATTTGTTTTACAAAAGCAAGGGATTAAATCTCCTCCAATGGACAAAAAAATGAATAATGACAATACCGATTACGTGAGTAATGAATCAGGGACGCTTTCGCGATTATTTAAACTACCTCAGCATGGGACCACCGTCCGCACAGAATTGATTGCGGGGATGACCACTTTTTTAACCATGGTGTACATCGTTTTTGTGAACCCGCAAATCCTCGGCGCGGCACAAATGGACCCGAAAGTGGTGTTTGTTACCACCTGTTTGATTGCCGGTATCGGCAGTATTGCGATGGGGATATTTGCTAACTTACCCGTGGCGCTGGCTCCGGCAATGGGGCTGAACGCCTTCTTTGCCTTCGTGGTCGTGGGGGCGATGGGTATCTCCTGGCAGACCGGGATGGGAGCGATATTCTGGGGCGCAATTGGACTATTTTTGCTCACGCTGTTTCGTATCCGGTACTGGATGATCTCCAACATTCCCTTAAGTTTACGTATTGGTATCACTAGCGGAATCGGATTATTTATCGCCTTAATGGGGTTAAAAAATACTGGTGTTATTGTCGCCAATAAAGACACCCTGGTGATGATTGGTGATTTAAGTTCTCACGGTGTGTTGTTAGGTATATTAGGGTTTTTTATTATAACCGTGTTGTCATCTCGTCATTTTCATGCCGCGGTGCTGGTCTCTATTGTGGTGACGTCTTGCTGTGGATTATTTTTCGGTGATGTTCAATTTAGCGGCGTCTATTCCATTCCGCCTGATATTAGCGGCGTCATTGGTGAAGTGGATTTGAGTGGCGCATTATCACTTGAACTCGCTGGTATCATTTTCTCCTTTATGCTGATCAACCTATTTGATTCATCAGGAACATTAATCGGTGTGACTGATAAAGCTGGCTTAATAGATAGTAACGGTAAATTCCCTAATATGAATAAGGCGCTATATGTTGATAGCGTCAGTTCGGTGGCGGGCGCGTTTATCGGCACCTCGTCTGTTACCGCCTATATTGAAAGTACTTCTGGTGTGGCAGTTGGTGGTCGAACGGGGCTGACTGCGGTCGTGGTCGGCATTATGTTTCTGTTGGTTATGTTTTTCTCGCCGCTGGTGGCAATGGTCCCTCCTTACGCCACCGCCGGAGCGTTAATCTTTGTTGGCGTGCTGATGACCTCAAGCCTGGCGCGCGTTAACTGGGATGATTTTACCGAATCAGTACCTGCATTTATTACTACGGTGATGATGCCCTTTACTTTCTCGATCACCGAAGGGATTGCGCTTGGCTTTATGTCGTACTGCATCATGAAAGTGTGCACCGGGCGCTGGCGCGATCTGAACCTGTGTGTGGTGGTGGTCGCTGCTCTGTTTGCACTGAAGATTATTCTGGTGGATTAGTAACTGGCGAGGGTTTCCAGATATCATGAGTTCTGATTACGCAGGAGAACTCATGATCTGGATAATGCTCGCCACGCTGGCGGTAGTGTTTGTAATTGGTTTTCGGGTGCTGACATCCGGGGCCAGAAAGGCGATTCGCCGTCTCAGCGATCGGCTGAATATTGATGTCGTACCCGTGGAGTCGATGGTCGATCAAATGGGAAAGTCAGCCGGTGACGAATTTTTACGTTATTTGCATCGTCCGGATGAGTCGCACCTGCAAAACGCCGCGCAGGTGTTGCTCATCTGGCAAATTGTCATTGTCGATGGTAGCGAACAGAACCTGCTGCAATGGCATCGGATTTTACAAAAAGCTCGCCTCGCCGCTCCCATTACCGACGCTCAGGTCAGGCTGGCGCTGGGTTTTCTGCGCGAAACCGAACCTGAAATGCAGGATATTAATGCTTTTCAGATGCGCTATAACGCATTCTTTCAGCCTGCTGAGGGCGTTCACTGGCTGCATTAAAACCGTTTCGTCTTATTAGCCTACAGACCGCGCCTGAGCTGGTGGGTGGATAAGGCGTGCACGCCGCATCCGGCATCGGAACTGACAGTAGGTGAACGCATTATCTACGTTCTATTTACAGCAGCACCTCCAGCCCGTGTTTTTGCACAATGCTGAGCAGTTTTAATGAAATGCCATTGGGGCGTTTAGCGCCACTTTCCCATTTTTGTACAGTTGAAACGCTGGTATTGAGATAGTGAGCGAAGACGGGCTGACTCACTTTTAATTTTTCCCGCAGTGCTTTTATCTCAACAGGTTGTAAGTCTTGCACGCTGGTCAGGCAGGCTTTGTCAAAAGTACGCATCGTTTCGGCAGAAATAGCATCGACGCTGGACAATCCAGCAGCTGCGCTGTGAATAGCCTCAAATGCAGGACTTTTAAATTTAGTTTTTGCAGTCATAGCAGATCTCTGTCAGTTCTTTAGTGTTAATCATTGCTGTTAGTTGGGCTTTCGTCAGGAAGGCATAATGCTTTGCAAGTTCACGAAACCCAGCCAGTTCCTGACTATTGATGTTCGACATATCCTGTTTTGCATATAAAAACGTGTAAAACCAATTGCTTCCCCCTTTTGCCAGAATAATTGCACGCTCACGATTTTGGTGAAGGCGCTTGTTAAAAACGCCACCACCAAGTGCATCAGCTTTACCTTGCTCCGTTTCTAAAATGGCCCGGCACAACTCTTCATCTGTTATTGCATGAGACCTGGCTTCCCTTGCAAACCATTTGGTTTTAAACACGCGCATATCGTTGAGGTCCTGTTATTAAAGTATATCACCAAGTGCAATACTTTATCCCTTATTCCCAACCCAATCGCGAAAATGCATATCAGCTTGCCCTATGATTTTTATTTCTTCGAGCAGCCTCGAACTTTTCCCACAACACCGTAAAAGTTGCAAAAACGTTAAATGTGTCACACATTTCAATGTTAAAGTGGTCAGCTTTTCCTCTGAAACATGCCACGGGTAACACCATGAGTGAATTTATTGCCGAAAACCGCGGCGCGGATGCCATCATCCGACCGAACTGGTCCGCCGTTTTCTCGGTAGCGTTTTGCGTCGCCTGCCTGATTATCGTTGAGTTTTTGCCCGTCAGTTTGTTGACGCCAATGGCCCAGGATTTAGGTATTTCGGAAGGGGTTGCCGGGCAATCGGTGACCGTGACCGCTTTTGTGGCAATGTTTGCCAGTTTGTTTATTACCCAGACAATTCAGGCCACTGACCGCCGCTACGTTGTTATTTTGTTTGCCGTTTTGCTGACGCTCTCCTGCTTGCTGGTTTCCTTTGCCAACTCATTCAGTTTGCTTTTAATCGGTCGTGCCTGTCTGGGGTTGGCACTCGGCGGGTTCTGGGCGATGTCGGCGTCGCTGACCATGCGTCTGGTACCAGCGCGTAAGGTGCCGAAGGCGCTGTCGGTGATCTTCGGCGCGGTTTCTATTGCGCTGGTGATAGCCGCACCGTTGGGTAGCTTTTTAGGTGAGCTTATCGGTTGGCGCAATGTCTTTAATGCGGCGGCGGTGATGGGCGTGCTGTGTATTATCTGGATTATCAAATCATTGCCTTCGCTGCCTGGCGAACCCTCGCATCAGAAGCAAAATACTTTCCGCTTATTACAGCGTCCGGGCGTGATGGCCGGGATGATCGCCATCTTCATGTCTTTCGCCGGGCAGTTTGCTTTCTTCACGTATATTCGCCCGGTGTATATGAACCTGGCGGGATTCAGCGTGGATGGCTTAACGCTGGTGCTGTTGAGTTTTGGTATCGCCAGCTTTATCGGCACGTCGCTTTCGTCGTTCATTCTTAAACATTCGGTAAAACTGGCCTTAGCAGGTGCGCCGTTAATACTGGCTCTGAGTGCGTTGGTGCTGACGTTGTGGGGAAGCGATAAAATCGTGGCGACCGGCGTTGCGATTATCTGGGGGCTGACTTTTGCTTTAATTCCCGTTGGCTGGTCAACGTGGATCACTCGCTCACTGGCCGATCAGGCAGAAAAAGCCGGGTCTATTCAGGTGGCCGTTATTCAGCTTGCCAATACCTGCGGTGCGGCAATCGGCGGTTATGCGTTGGATAACATTGGTCTGACTTCGCCGCTGATGTTGTCCGGCACATTGATGTTGCTTACCGCGCTGTTAGTCACCGCAAAGGTGAAAATGAAGTAACGTATTTACAGGAGGGGTTACTGCTGTGGTGGGAACACTCTCCTGTTCTTCCCTCTGATAACAATTGATCGGGCATTGTTCTTATCTTGTTGTTATTTCCATTCTTCTACCAGCATTCATCATTTACTCATCATGAATCATCATTTTCCCTCATGTTAAAGAAAAGTCATTTAATCTGAACGCATAGCGGCAGGGATGACAAATGACAGGGAAAGCGCATGGGAACGGTAATCGTTGGGGCGATAACAGCGTATGTGGATTGGGGGATCGTTTACGTCGTCTGACCGCCGGTATTTGCCTGATAACACAAACTATTTTCCCTGTTATGGCTGCTGCCCCTACGCATGTTAACCCTGCGCATTCGGATACTGCCGCGTCACTGATCCTGTCGAACGTTAAAACTATTCCATACACCTTGGGGGCGTTGGAATCGCCACCAACGGTCGCGGCACGCTTTGGTATTACCGTTGATGAATTACGTCGCCTGAATCAGTTCCGTACCTTTGCGCGGGGCTTTGACAATGTGCGTCAGGGCGATGAGATAGATGTACCACTCATCAACAGTAACAGCCCTGAAGCGCGCACTCTGAAAGCAATGCAGATGGAGCGCGACGGTAAAGATCCACAAATGCAGGTCGCGGAAGTGGCGCAACAAAGTGGGACACTTTTAGCGCGCGATATGGACAGCGAACAGGCTGCGAGTATGGCGCGTGGCTGGGTGGCTTCTTCTGTGTCTGCGCAGGCGACAGACTGGCTCAGCCGCTGGGGAACTGCCCGGGTATCTCTGGGTGTTGATGAAGATTTCAGCCTTAAAAGCTCTTCATTTGAATTTCTCCATCCCTGGTACGAAACGCCAGATAACCTGGTCTTCAGCCAGCATGCACTCCACCGTACGGATGATCGCACTCAAACCAACCACGGTATCGGCTGGCGTTATTTCACTCCGAGCTGGATGTCGGGCATAAACCTGTTTATCGATCATGACCTGAGCCGCTATCACACCCGAACCGGGATGGGCGTTGAATACTGGCGCGATTACCTGAAACTGAGCGGCAACGGCTATCTGCGCCTGAGTAACTGGCGTAGTGCACCGGAACTCGACAATGACTATGAAGCACGCCCGGCGAACGGGTGGGATCTTCGCGCCGAAGGCTGGTTACCGGCCTGGCCGCAGTTGGGCGGTAAGTTAGTCTATGAACAATATTACGGCGATGAAGTGGCGCTATTTGGTAAAGATGAGCGACAAAATGATCCTCACGCGATTACCGCAGGATTGAGTTACACCCCCGTTCCCCTGATCTCCTTTAGTGCCGAGCAACGGCAGGGAAAACAGGGAGAGAACGACACCCGAATTGGTATGGAGCTGACGCTGCAACCCGGTCAATCACTGCAAAAACAGCTCGATCCGGCTGAAGTTGCAGCACGACGCAGCCTTGTAGGCAGTCGCTATGACCTGGTCGATCGTAATAACAATATTGTCCTTGAATATCGCAAGAAAGAACTGGTGCGGCTGACGCTGACCGATCCGCTGAAAGGCAAGCCGGGTGAGGTTAAATCGCTGGTTTCTTCCTTACAAACCAAATATGCGCTGAAAGGTTATGACATCGAAGCCGCCGCCCTGCAATCAGCGGGCGGAAAAGTAGCTGTTTCCGGCAAGGATATTCAGGTCACCATTCCTCCCTACCGATTCACGGCAATGCCTGAAACCGACAACACTTACCCGATAGCGGTTACAGCGGAAGATTCGAAAGGAAATTTCTCCCGGCGTGAAGAAAGTATGGTGGTTGTAGAAAAACCCACACTAAGCCTCGCTGATTCAACGCTTTCTGTCGATCTACAAATTCTGCTTGCGGATGGAAAATCAATCTCAACGCTGACCTATACCGCGCGAGATTCCAGCGGCAAGCCGATCCCCGGTATGACGTTAAAAACACAGGCAAAAGGTTTGCAGGATTTCGCCTTAAGCGAATGGAAAGACAACGGTAACGGAACCTATACCCAGTTAGTTACCTCCGGGAAGACGTCAGGCGCGTTGTCGCTGATGCCACAATTTAACGGCGACGATGTTGCTAAAACACCAGCGCTGATTGCCATTGTGGCTAATATGGCATCCCGAGCGGACTCCATGATTGAAACAGACCAGAATAATTACGTCGCGGGTAAGCCGATAGGCGTAAAAGTGACCCTGAAAGATGAGAATGGCAACGGGGTTACCGGAAGAAAAGAACTTCTTAAACAGGCTGTTAAAGTAGACAACACGAAGACCGATGCTGTTAGTGCCTGGACGGAAGAAAGTGAGGGAGTTTACAAAGCAAACTATACGGCCCATCTCATTGGCGACAAATTAACGGCCCAGCTGACGATGCCCGGCTGGCAAACCAAGCATTCGGATGCGTTTAGTATTGCGGGTGATAAAGATACCGCCAAAATCGCTGCGATGCAGATCACCGCGAATAACGCAGTTGCCAGACGCGATCACAATACCGTCGCTGTGACGGTCAGGGACGTGCATCAAAATTTACTGCAGGGACAAAATGTTACCTTCACGGTCGTGAAGGGTGCGGCGGTTTTTGCCGATCCAAATGGCGGTATTGTGACGACAGATAAAGACGGGATTGCCAGCGTTAACCTTGCCAGTGACCAGGCGGTAAACAGTCTTATCAAGGCCGAGATCAATGGCAGTAGTCAGTCTGTGGAAGTGAGCTTTATTACTGGCGATATCTCGCAGCTGACCTCCACCATCAAGACGGACGATGTGTCATACACCGCGGGTGGCAAGATAAAAGTGTCAGTTACCCTTATGGATGAGCAGAAAAACCTGGTGAAAGGGATGGATTCGCTGCTGGCGGGTAGCGGTGTGGTCGAGGTGAGCGGTACAGATAAAAATGAAACGGGTAACTGGAGCGAAGAGTCTGATGGCGTTTACACCACCACCCGAACCGCGAAGATTGCTGGCGATCGCCATTACGCCACGCTGAAACTATCGACATGGAGTAGCGCGCAGCAATCCGATGCGTATGTCATCCGCGAAAGCGGAGCTGTGCTGGCTTATTCCTCTATCGTTACCGACAAAACGACCTATACCGCAGGCGGTGCGATTAAAGTTACGGTAACGCTCAAGGATAGCTATGAAAACCTGGTCGGGGGGCAACGAGACGCTATCAGCCAGGCTATCCAGCTGCCAAATACAAAAGCGGAAAGCATCACCTGGAATGAAGATCAAAAAGGCATTTATACCGCAACGTATACCGCCTTACTCCCTGGCACCGATTTAAAAGCACAGCTACAGATGTCCGGATGGGCGAGCGCTTTGACTTCAAATGATTACAGTATTAGTGGCGATGCCGCCAGCGCACAAATTGTCTCGATGCAAGTGACAACGGGTAACCCGGATGTGCTGGCGAATGGCAGCGATCGACATACGGTGAATGTCCGGGTGGAAGATCAGTTTGGCAATGTGCTGCCGGAGCAGACTGTCACCTTTACGGTGACGAAAGGGGCGGCTGTATTTGCCAATGCAAGGCAGAGCGCAGATATCAGGACGGATGCGCATGGCATGGCAGAGGTTGATCTGAGCAGTACCGTAGCGGATGCCAGCACTGTTGAGGCTAAGGTCAATCAAAGCAGCGATAGTAAAACGGTGAACTTCGTTGCTGATGTTAGCACGGCGCGTATTGCTGATCTGGGGGTAACGCAGGATAACGCGGTGGCAGACGGCGCGACAGAGAACATGCTGTGGGTGAAAGTCACCGACGCGTTTGGCAATGCGCTGGGCGGACAGACGGTCAGCGTGTTGGCGGACAACGGCGCAACGGTCGCTCCGACGGTGATTACAGAGCCGGACGGCACAGTGGAGATCAGTGTCACCAGCCAGACGGCGGGCACCAGTGCCGTCACTGCAACCATCAACAGCAGCAGCCAGAGCCGGGATGTGACGTTTATCGCCGATGTCAGGACGATGAAGATAGCGGATCTGGTCGTTAGCCAGGATAACGCGGTGGCAGACGGCGCGACGGCGAACACGCTGCAGGTGAAGGTGACCGATGCGTTCGGGAATGCGCTGGGCGGACAGACGGTCAGCGTGACGGCAGGCAACGGCGCAACGGTTGCTCCGACGGTGATTACAGAGCCGGACGGCACGGTGGAGATCAGTGTCACCAGTCAGACGGCGGGAGCCAGTACTGTCACTGTCAGCATCAACAGCAGTACCGCGAGCCGGAACGTCACGTTTATCGCCGATGTCAGCACGGCGCAGATCGCGAGTCTGGAGGTGACGCAGGATAACTCAGTGGCTGACGGCGCAATGGCGAACACGCTGCGGGTGAAGGTCACCGATGCTAACGGGAATGCACTTGCCGGGCAGACGGTCAGCGTGTTGGCAGGCAACGGTGCCACGACTGCTCCGACGGTCACCACGCAGCCGGACGGCACGGCGGAGATCTCTGTCACCAGCCAGACCGCCGGAATCAGTGCGGTCACTGCCAGCATTAACAGCAGCAGCCAGAGCCGGAACGTCACGTTTATCGCCGATGTCAGGACGGCGCAGATCGCGGATCTGGTGGTCACCCGGGATAACTCGGTGGCGGACGGTTCGACGGCGAATACGCTGCGGGTGAAGGTCACCGATGCGTTCGGGAATGCACTTGCCGGGCAGACGGTCAGCGTGTTGGCAGGCAACGGCGCAACGACTGCTCCGACGGTCACCACGCAGCCGGATGGCACGGTGGAGATCAGTGTCACCAGCCAGACCGCCGGAACCAGTGTGATCACCGCCAGCGTCAACAACAGCAGCCAGAGCCGGAACGTGACGTTTATTGCGGATGTCAGCACGGCGCAGATCGCGGATCTGGTCGTTAGCCAGGATAACGCGGTGGCAGACGGCGCGACGGCGAATACGCTGCAAGTGAGGGTCACCGATGCGTTCGGGAATGCACTTGCCGGACAGGCGGTCAGCGTGTTGGCGGATAACGGCGCAACGGTCGCTCCGACTGTCATCACAGGGCAGGACGGGACGGTGGAAATCAGTGTCACCAGCCAGACGGCGGGCACCAGTGCGGTCACCGCCAGTATCAACAGCAGTATCGCGAGCCGGAACGTCACGTTTATCGCCGATGTCAGCACGGCGCAGATCGCGAGTCTGGAGGTGACGCAGGATAACTCAGTGGCTGACGGCGCAATGGCGAACACGCTGCGGGTGAAGGTCACCGATGCTAACGGGAATGTACTTGCCGGGCAGACGGTCAGCGTGACGGCAGGCAATGGCGCAACGGTCGCTCCGACTGTCATCACAGGGCAGGACGGCACGGTGGAGATCAGTGTCACCAGCCAGACGGCGGGCACCAGTACAGTCACCGCCAGCATCAACAGCAGCAGCCTGAGCCGGACCGTGACGTTTATCGCCGATGTCAGGACGGCGCAGATAGCGGATCTGGTAGTCACCCGGGATAACTCAGTGGCAGACGGTGCAATGGCGAATATGCTGCGGGCGAGGGTCACCGATGCGTTCGGTAA
>NZ_CAWNSE010000044.1:0-764 GCF_963876935.1 Escherichia sp. MOD1-EC4550 | reverse complement strand
GGTGATGCTGCCAACTTACTGATTTAGTGTATGATGGTGTTTTTGAGGTGCTCCAGTGGCTTCTGTTTCTATCAGCTGTCCCTCCTGTTCAGCTACTGACGGGGTGGTGCGTAACGGCAAAAGCACCGCCGGACATCAGCGCTATCTCTGCTCTCACTGCCGTAAAACATGGCAACTGCAGTTCACTTACACCGCTTCTCAACCCGGTACGCACCAGAAAATCATTGATATGGCCATGAATGGCGTTGGATGCCGGGCAACAGCCCGCATTATGGGCGTTGGCCTCAACACGATTTTACGTCACTTAAAAAACTCAGGCCGCAGTCGGTAACCTCGCGCATACAGCCGGGCAGTGACGTCATCGTCTGCGCGGAAATGGACGAACAGTGGGGATACGTCGGGGCTAAATCGCGCCAGCGCTGGCTGTTTTACGCGTATGACAGGCTCCGGAAGACGGTTGTTGCGCACGTATTCGGTGAACGCACTATGGCGACGCTGGGGCGTCTTATGAGCCTGCTGTCACCCTTTGACGTGGTGATATGGATGACGGATGGCTGGCCGCTGTATGAATCCCGCCTGAAGGGAAAGCTGCACGTAATCAGCAAGCGATATACGCAGCGAATTGAGCGGCATAACCTGAATCTGAGGCAGCACCTGGCACGGCTGGGACGGAAGTCGCTGTCGTTCTCAAAATCGGTGGAGCAGCATGACAAAGTCATCGGGCATTATCTGAACATAAAACACTATCAATAAGTTGGAGTCAT
>NZ_CAWNSE010000043.1:0-238 GCF_963876935.1 Escherichia sp. MOD1-EC4550 | reverse complement strand
CCATCGCTGGAAACTTGCTGCTCCCCGTTATTAATGAGAGTCCCTGAGACATTTCCGCCACCGAAAACCGTCTGCAGTCCCCCGTTAATGGTGGTGTCCACGGCACTGCCACCGCTGGAGACTCGCTGCTCCCCGTTATTAATGAGAGTCCCGGAGACACTTCCGCCACCGAAAACTGTCTGCAGTCCCCCCTCAATGGTGGTGTCCACGGCACTGCCATCGCTGGAAACTTGCTGCT
>NZ_CAWNSE010000042.1:0-358 GCF_963876935.1 Escherichia sp. MOD1-EC4550 | reverse complement strand
CAGTGTTTCAATTTTCAGCTTGATCCAGATTTTTAAAGAGCAAATATCTTAAACATGACTCGTAAGTCATCTTTAACGATATTAAGGTCGGCGACTTTCACTCACAAACCAGCAAGTGGCGTCCCCTAGGGGATTCGAACCCCTGTTACCGCCGTGAAAGGGCGGTGTCCTGGGCCTCTAGACGAAGGGGACACGAAAATTGCTTATCACGCGCTGCGTGATATTTTCGTGTAGGGTGAGCTTTCATTAATAGAAAGCGAACGGCCTTATTCTCTTCAGCCTCACTCCCAACGCGTAAACGCCTTGCTTTTCACTTTTCATCAGACAATCTGTGTGAGCACTGCAAAGCACAGTTCTT
>NZ_CAWNSE010000041.1:0-396 GCF_963876935.1 Escherichia sp. MOD1-EC4550 | reverse complement strand
TGACTGCCAGGGCATCCACCGTGTACGCTTAGTCGCTTAACCTCACAACCCGAAGATGTTTCTTGCGATTCATCATCGTGTTGCGAAAATTTGAGAGACTCACGAACAACTTTCGTTGTTCAGTGTTTCAATTTTCAGCTTGATCCAGATTTTTAAAGAGCAAATATCTCAAACATCACCCGAAGATGAGTTTTGAGATATTAAGGCCGGCGACTTTCACTCACAAACCAGCAAGTGGCGTCCCCTAGGGGATTCGAACCCCTGTTACCGCCGTGAAAGGGCGGTGTCCTGGGCCTCTAGACGAAGGGGACGTATCAGTCTGCTTCGCAAGACGCCTTGCTTTTCACTTTCTATCAGACAATCTGTGTGAGCACTGCAAAGTACAGTTCTTTAAGG
>NZ_CAWNSE010000040.1:0-1893 GCF_963876935.1 Escherichia sp. MOD1-EC4550 | reverse complement strand
TTGGTTTGGGAGAAGGTTCAGCATTACCTGTTGGTGCGCCTGTTCCGTGGCCTTCAGAGACACCTCCAACAGGCTGGCTGAAATGCAACGGGGCGGCTTTTTCTGCTGAAGAATACCCGGAACTGGCAAAGGCTTACCCGACAAATAAATTGCCTGATTTACGAGGTGAATTTATTCGTGGCTGGGATGATGGGCGCGGTATTGATACAGGACGTGCTTTATTGAGCCTTCAGGCTGGGATGCTGGAAAAGCACCGTCATATTGTTGTTGCCAATGATGGTTACGACACAAAAGATGAATGGGAACTGGCTACGATTTTCAAAAAGACATACACACAAGGACGGGGACTTGATGCCACAAATACAGGAGGGAGTCTGATCCCATCACCGACACTTCATTCACGAGGGAGTATCGGTAATACTGGCGGGAGTGAAACCCGTCCACGAAATATTGCATTTAACTTTATCGTGAGGGCTGCATAATGGATAACGCCGTATTAAATAGCGAGCTTATTGCCACGAAGGCGGGGAATATTACCGTCTATAACTATGATGGTGAAACTCGGGAATATATTTCCACTTCAAATGAATATCTTGCCATTGGTGTCGGTATCCCTGCATATTCCTGTTTAGATGCCCCTGGCACACATAAGGCGGGTTATGCTATCTGCCGTTCGATGGATTTAAATTCATGGGAATATGTGCCAGATCATCGCGGTGAAATCGTCTATAGCACCGAAACAGGAGAATCGAAAGAAATCACAGCTCCGGGTGATTATCCTGAAAATACAACCACTATCGCCCCGTTAACGCCATACGATAAATGGAATGGTGAGAAATGGGTGACAGATACCGAGGCACAGCACGGCGCAGCAGTAGATGCAGCAGAAGCACTGCGCCAGTCGCTGATTGATACTGCAATGGCCTCCATCAGTCTGATTCAACTGAAATTACAGGCCGGACGGAAGCTGACGCAGGCAGAAACAACCCGCCTTAACGCTGTGCTGGATTACATTGACGCGGTGACGGCAACAAATACCAGCACAGCGCCGGATGTCATCTGGCCTGAACTGCCGGAGGCGTAGGCCATTCAATATCTGGCGCACCGGAAGTATCGATCAGCTCCAGTGCGTCCAGATAATCCAGCCACAAATTATATTGCGCCAGTTCATCACCTTTCAGACGACCAATAGCGGCTTTACCGGGCCATTGCTTACTGTTCATGTATTCGTTGGCCTGGTTAATTAGTAGCTGTCTTTATGATTCAGTAATTTCAATAAGCTCTTCATGAGTAGGTGGAGGAATATCTGCCCACGTAGGTAGTCCATCCTCTCCGGCAATACGGACTTTTCCTTGTGGCGGTTCAGCCATAAACTCACTGACAATATTTTGATTCACCTCCTTAGCATCTGATAAATCCCATCCTACTGATTTATATTTATCAATCATATCCACAGGGAAAAAAGCATTATGCCTGGCACTATAAACATATTCGTTCATATAAATCACCCTGAATAAAATTACTCACCAACAGCCCACCAACTGTAATGCATAGATACCGTGTCGCTGGTTGATGACGTTCTGTAAGCAGAATTAAAGCCGGTTAACGTAGGGCCTTCTGCAGTCATCACGAACCCTCGCCCAGCGCCTAAAGGCGCACCGCCATCACCAGAATGGGTAAGAATGGCGCAGTCCGCTTTTTTAGGGAAAGGGATAGGAAATGTAATCCTCATTGTTTGCGTCGATAATTTCGGCATAGCCTCACCTCGACCATATTGCAGAATTTTACCGTTGGGTAATTTCATCCATCCATCACCACTGGCAAAAGAAGCCATGTCCGGTATCTGATTTTCCCCTGTTCCCACACCCCGTTTCGCTGCTTCTCCCAAACCAA
>NZ_CAWNSE010000039.1:0-353 GCF_963876935.1 Escherichia sp. MOD1-EC4550 | reverse complement strand
CTTTGCAGTGCTCACACAGATTGTCTGATGAAAATGAGCAGTAAAACCTCTACAGGCTTGTAGCTCAGGTGGTTAGAGCGCACCCCTGATAAGGGTGAGGTCGGTGGTTCAAGTCCACTCAGGCCTACCAAATTTGCACCGCAAATTTGAAGAGGTTTTAACTACATGTTATGGGGCTATAGCTCAGCTGGGAGAGCGCCTGCTTTGCACGCAGGAGGTCTGCGGTTCGATCCCGCATAGCTCCACCATCTCTGTAGTGATTAAATAAAAAATACTTCAGAGTGTACCTGCAAAGGTTCACTGCGAAGTTTTGCTCTTTAAAAATCTGGATCAAGCTGAAAATTGAAACACTG
>NZ_CAWNSE010000038.1:0-304 GCF_963876935.1 Escherichia sp. MOD1-EC4550 | reverse complement strand
TGGCGGAACGGACGGGACTCGAACCCGCGACCCCCTGCGTGACAGGCAGGTATTCTAACCGACTGAACTACCGCTCCACCGAATTCTTTTACAACCACCGGTTTTATGACCGGCTTACTGCTTAATTTGATGCCTGGCAGTTCCCTACTCTCGCATGGGGAGACCCCACACTACCATCGGCGCTACGGCGTTTCACTTCTGAGTTCGGCATGGGGTCAGGTGGGACCACCGCGCTAAGGCCGCCAGGCAAATTCTGTTTCATCAGACCGCTTCTGCGTTCTGATTTAATCTGTATCAGGCTGAA
>NZ_CAWNSE010000037.1:0-3463 GCF_963876935.1 Escherichia sp. MOD1-EC4550 | reverse complement strand
AACTGAATGAGGGCTGGTATCAGATACGGATTGCCGGGCGTGATACAGGTGAAAACGAATTATCAGCCCGTCTGAATGAGCCGCTGGAAAATGGTGCCGTGATCCACATCGTACCGCGTCTGGCGGGTGCTAAAAGTGGCGGTATTTTTCAGGCAGTGCTGGGGGCGGCGCTGATTGCGGTTGCATGGTGGAACCCTGTGGGCTGGCTGGGGGCCGCGGCTGTATCGGGTATGTATGCGGCAGGGGCCAGTATGATCCTGGGCGGTGTGGCGCAGATGCTGGCCCCCAAACCCAGAACTCCCCGAACACAGACAACGGATAACGGTAAGCAGAACACCTATTTCTCCTCACTGGATAACATGGTTGCCCAGGGCAATGTTCTGCCTGTTCTGTACGGTGAAATGCGCGTGGGGTCACGCGTGGTTTCTCAGGAGATCAGCACGGCAGACGAAGGGGATGGTGGTCAGGTTGTGGTGATTGGTCGCTGATGCAAAAGGTTTTATGTGAAACCGTCTCCGGGCGGTTTTGTCGTTTATGGAGCGTGAGGAATGGGTAAAGGCAGCAGTAAGGGGCATACCCCGCGCGAAGCGAAAGATAACCTGAAATCCACGCAGCTATTGAGTGTGATTGATGCCATCAGCGAAGGGCCGGTTGAAGGTCCGGTGGATGGATTAAAAAGCGTGCTGCTGAACAGTACGCCGGTGCTGGACAGTGAGGGGAATACCAATATATCCGGCGTCACGGTGGTGTTCCGGGCCGGTGAGCAGGAGCAGACACCGCCGGAGGGGTTTGAATCCTCCGGCTCCGAGACGGTGCTCGGTACGGAAGTGAAATATGACACGCCGATCACCCGCACCATTACGTCTGCAAACATCGACCGTCTGCGCTTTACCTTCGGTGTACAGGCACTGGTGGAAACCACCTCAAAGGGGGACAGGAATCCGTCGGAAGTCCGCCTGCTGGTTCAGATACAACGTAACGGTGGCTGGGTGACGGAAAAAGACATCACCATTAAGGGCAAAACCACCTCGCAGTATCTGGCCTCGGTGGTGGTGGGTAACCTGCCGCCGCGCCCGTTCAACATCCGGATGCGCAGGATGACGCCGGACAGCACCACAGACCAGCTGCAGAACAAAACGCTCTGGTCGTCATACACTGAAATCATCGATGTGAAACAGTGCTACCCGAACACGGCACTGGTTGGCGTACAGGTGGACTCGGAACAGTTCGGCAGTCAGCAGGTGAGCCGTAATTATCATCTGCGCGGGCGCATTCTGCAGGTGCCGTCGAACTATAACCCGCAGACGCGGCAATACAGCGGTATCTGGGACGGAACGTTTAAACCGGCATACAGCAACAACATGGCCTGGTGTCTGTGGGATATGCTGACCCATCCGCGCTACGGTATGGGGAAACGTCTTGGTGCGGCGGATGTGGATAAATGGGCGCTGTATGTCATCGGCCAGTACTGCGACCAGTCAGTGCCGGACGGCTTTGGTGGCACGGAGCCGCGCATCACCTGTAATGCGTACCTGACCACACAGCGCAAGGCGTGGGATGTGCTCAGTGATTTCTGCTCGGCGATGCGTTGTATGCCGGTATGGAACGGGCAGACGCTGACGTTCGTGCAGGACCGGCCATCGGATAAGGTGTGGACCTATAACCGCAGTAATGTGGTGATGCCGGATGATGGCGCGCCGTTCCGCTACAGCTTCAGCGCCCTGAAGGACCGCCATAATGCCGTTGAGGTGAACTGGATTGACCCGAACAACGGCTGGGAGACGGCGACAGAGCTTGTTGAAGATACGCAGGCCATTGCCCGTTACGGTCGTAATGTCACGAAGATGGATGCCTTTGGTTGTACCAGTCGGGGGCAGGCACACCGCGCCGGGCTGTGGCTGATTAAAACGGAACTGCTGGAAACGCAGACCGTGGACTTCAGCGTGGGTGCTGAAGGGCTTCGCCATGTACCGGGCGATGTCATTGAAATCTGCGATGATGACTATGCCGGTATCAGCATCGGCGGGCGCGTGCTGGCGGTGAACAGCCAGACCCGGACGCTGACGCTCGACCGTGAAATCACGCTGCCATCCTCCGGTACCACGCTGATAAGCCTGGTTGACGGAAGTGGCAATCCGGTCAGCGTGGAGGTTCAGTCCGTCACCGACGGCGTGAAGGTAAAAGTGAGCCGTGTTCCTGACGGTGTTGCTGAATACAGCGTATGGGGGCTGAAGCTGCCGACGCTGCGCCAGCGACTGTTCCGCTGCGTGAGTATCCGTGAGAACGACGACGGCACGTATGCCATCACCGCCGTGCAGCATGTGCCGGAAAAAGAGGCCATCGTGGATAACGGGGCGCACTTTGACGGCGAACAGAGTGGCACGGTGAATGGTGTCACGCCGCCAGCGGTGCAGCACCTGACCGCAGAAGTCACTGCAGACAGCGGGGAATATCAGGTGCTGGCGCGCTGGGACACGCCGAAGGTGGTGAAGGGCGTGAGCTTCCTGCTTCGCCTGACCGTGGCAGCGGATGACGGCAGTGAGCGGCTGGTCAGCACGGCCCGGACGACGGAAACAACATACCGCTTCAGGCAGCTGGCGCTGGGGCGGTACACGCTGACAGTCCGGGCGGTAAATGCCTGGGGGCAGCAGGGGGACCCGGCGTCGGTATCGTTCCGGATTGCCGCACCGGCAGCACCGTCGAGGATTGAGCTGACGCCGGGCTATTTTCAGATAACCGCCACGCCGCATCTTGCCGTTTATGACCCGACGGTACAGTTTGAGTTCTGGTTCTCGGAAAAACGGATTGCGGATATCAGGCAGGTTGAAACCACAGCCCGCTATCTTGGCACGGCGCTGTACTGGATAGCTGCCAGTATCAATATCAGGCCGGGCCATGATTATTATTTTTACGTTCGCAGTGTGAACACCATTGGCAAATCGGCATTCGTGGAGGCTGTCGGTCGGGCGAGCGATGATGCGGAAGGTTACCTGGATTTTTTCAAAGGCAAGATAACCGAATCTCATCTCGGCAAGGAGTTGCTGGAAAAAGTCGACCTGACGGAGGATAACGCCAGCAGACTGGAGGAGTTTTCGAAAGAGTGGAAGGACGCCAACGATAAGTGGAATGCCATGTGGGCTGTCAAAATTGAGCAGACCAAAGACGGCAAACATTATGTCGCGGGACTTGGCCTCAGCATGGAGGATACAGAGGAAGGCAAACTGAGCCAGTTTCTGGTTGCCGCTAACCGTATCGCGTTTATTGACCCGGCAAACGGGAATGAAACGCCGATGTTTGTGGCGCAGGGCAACCAGATATTCATGAATGACGTGTTCCTGAAGCGCCTGACGGCCCCCACCATTACCAGCGGCGGCAATCCCCCGGCCTTTTCCCTGACACCGGACGGAAAGCTGACGGCTAAAAATGCGGATATCAGTGGCAGTGTGAATGCGAACGCCGGGAC
>NZ_CAWNSE010000036.1:0-1467 GCF_963876935.1 Escherichia sp. MOD1-EC4550 | reverse complement strand
ATCACGCCCGGCAATCCGTATCTGATACCAGCCCTCATTCAGTTTCTGACGAAACGCCGGGAGCTGTGTGGCCAGCGCCCGGATGGCTTCAGCCCCCGTTTTCACACGAAGGTCGATGCGGCGGCCAAATCGTTGCAAATCCCCGTAAAGGCAGATGCGTGCCATGCCCGGTGACGCCAGAGGGAGTGTGTGCGTCGCTGCCATTTGTCGGTGTACCTCTCTCGTTTACTCAGTTGTTCAGGAATATGGTGCAGCAGCTCGCCGTCGCCGCAGTAAATGGCGGCATGATTCGGCACCGATGAACCAAAGCTGCACAGCAGCACGTCGCCCGGCTGCGCCTCTGTCAGTGCGACACGGTAAAAACCCGTTGCCTCCATATTGTCAAGATAGAGATTCTGACCGTGACGCCACCAGTCATCCTCGCGATGAAAATCCGGCATCTCAATCCCCGCCAGATGATAAGCATCCCGGAACAGCGTGTAACAGTCCGTCACCCCGTGCTCAAAGCGCCGCCCGGTGAGATGCGGCACACAGCGGAACTTATGAATCGTCCCCCGGCAGACCAGCCACCACGGCAAATCACTCTGCACCTGCAGCCGCCGGTCGGCCTCACTCAGCCAGGGCAGACCACCGGGGTGGCTGTGGACCAGCGCCACAATCTCACCCTGCATTTCTGCCTGCAGCCAGTCTTCCGGCGACATCCGGAAATAACCCTCCGGCTCACCGGAAATATTCATGCAGGGAAAATATCTTTCCCCCTCCGGCGCTCTCACCACGAAGCCGCACGACTCCGCTGGCGCACATCGCCGGGCGTGCGCCAGAATCGCTGATTCTGTTTCTGTCATGGGTTTACTGCGAAAGTTTGTTAATGGAAAGGAAGCCGCCAAAGTTGCCGACGTTATTGCGAAACTTACAGCCGCTCAGGCATTTGCTGCATTTATCCTTCGTGATATCGGACGTCAGCTGGTCATATTCATCCGCGACTGCCGGACCGTGATAACCGCACTCATCACCGCGATAGGTCCAGGTGCAGGTGTTGGCCAGCATGATACGTCCCGGAAAAACAGCGCCATCCGTTTCCGTCGGCGTGGACAGTACAAAGGAGGCACTCACCGCGCTCAGTTCGCTGCACTGCTCGATGCGCCAGCGGCTGATCACCTCCTGCTCCGGATCGGCGTCTCTGTTTCCGTTGACGAAGTTCACCGCATCCAGAAAACGGGCGTAAACCTTACGCCGGACCACCGTTCCGCCGACCAGACTCTGCATATCTTCCGCCATCCCGGTGACCATACCGTACAGGTTAGAGACCGTCAGTGTCGGACGGGCAGCACTGCCCTTGCCGTTCAGTTCAAATCCCGTCCCCTGAATGGGATACGGCTGATACTGTCGCCCCTGCCAGGTGACCGGCTCACCTTTTTCGTTCTGCTCATTACAGAAAAAATAACGTTCTCCACCGACCTCTGTCAG
>NZ_CAWNSE010000035.1:0-3144 GCF_963876935.1 Escherichia sp. MOD1-EC4550 | reverse complement strand
GGTCAGGTGGGACCACCGCGCTAAGGCCGCCAGGCAAATTCTGTTTCATCAGACCGCTTCTGCGTTCTGATTTAATCTGTATCAGGCTGAAAATCTTCTCTCAATCCGCCAAAACATCTTCGGCGTTGTAAGGTTAAGCCTCACGGTTCATTAGTACCGGTTAGCTCAACGCATCGCTGCGCTTACACACCCGGCCTATCAACGTCGTCGTCTTCAACGTTCCTTCAGGACCCTTAAAGGGTCAGGGAGAACTCATCTCGGGGCAAGTTTCGTGCTTAGATGCTTTCAGCACTTATCTCTTCCGCATTTAGCTACCGGGCAGTGCCATTGGCATGACAACCCGAACACCAGTGATGCGTCCACTCCGGTCCTCTCGTACTAGGAGCAGCCCCCCTCAGTTCTCCAGCGCCCACGGCAGATAGGGACCGAACTGTCTCACGACGTTCTAAACCCAGCTCGCGTACCACTTTAAATGGCGAACAGCCATACCCTTGGGACCTACTTCAGCCCCAGGATGTGATGAGCCGACATCGAGGTGCCAAACACCGCCGTCGATATGAACTCTTGGGCGGTATCAGCCTGTTATCCCCGGAGTACCTTTTATCCGTTGAGCGATGGCCCTTCCATTCAGAACCACCGGATCACTATGACCTGCTTTCGCACCTGCTCGCGCCGTCACGCTCGCAGTCAAGCTGGCTTATGCCATTGCACTAACCTCCTGATGTCCGACCAGGATTAGCCAACCTTCGTGCTCCTCCGTTACTCTTTAGGAGGAGACCGCCCCAGTCAAACTACCCACCAGACACTGTCCGCAACCCCGATAAGGGGCCTACGTTAGAACATCAAACATTAAAGGGTGGTATTTCAAGGTCGGCTCCATGCAGACTGGCGTCCACACTTCAAAGCCTCCCACCTATCCTACACATCAAGGCTCAATGTTCAGTGTCAAGCTATAGTAAAGGTTCACGGGGTCTTTCCGTCTTGCCGCGGGTACACTGCATCTTCACAGCGAGTTCAATTTCACTGAGTCTCGGGTGGAGACAGCCTGGCCATCATTACGCCATTCGTGCAGGTCGGAACTTACCCGACAAGGAATTTCGCTACCTTAGGACCGTTATAGTTACGGCCGCCGTTTACCGGGGCTTCGATCAAGAGCTTCGCGTTACCGCTAACCCCATCAATTAACCTTCCGGCACCGGGCAGGCGTCACACCGTATACGTCCACTTTCGTGTTTGCACAGTGCTGTGTTTTTAATAAACAGTTGCAGCCAGCTGGTATCTTCGACTGATTTCAGCTCCACGAGCAAGTCGCTTCACCTACATATCAGCGTGCCTTCTCCCGAAGTTACGGCACCATTTTGCCTAGTTCCTTCACCCGAGTTCTCTCAAGCGCCTTGGTATTCTCTACCTGACCACCTGTGTCGGTTTGGGGTACGATTTAATGTTACCTGATGCTTAGAGGCTTTTCCTGGAAGCAGGGCATTTGTTGCTTCAGCACCGTAGTGCCTCGTCATCACGCCTCAGCCTTGATTTTCCGGATTTGCCTGGAAAACCAGCCTACACGCTTAAACCGGGACAACCGTCGCCCGGCCAACATAGCCTTCTCCGTCCCCCCTTCGCAGTAACACCAAGTACAGGAATATTAACCTGTTTCCCATCGACTACGCCTTTCGGCCTCGCCTTAGGGGTCGACTCACCCTGCCCCGATTAACGTTGGACAGGAACCCTTGGTCTTCCGGCGAGCGGGCTTTTCACCCGCTTTATCGTTACTTATGTCAGCATTCGCACTTCTGATACCTCCAGCATACCTCACAGTACACCTTCACAGGCTTACAGAACGCTCCCCTACCCAACAACGCATAAGCGTCGCTGCCGCAGCTTCGGTGCATGGTTTAGCCCCGTTACATCTTCCGCGCAGGCCGACTCGACCAGTGAGCTATTACGCTTTCTTTAAATGATGGCTGCTTCTAAGCCAACATCCTGGCTGTCTGGGCCTTCCCACATCGTTTCCCACTTAACCATGACTTTGGGACCTTAGCTGGCGGTCTGGGTTGTTTCCCTCTTCACGACGGACGTTAGCACCCGCCGTGTGTCTCCCGTGATAACATTCTCCGGTATTCGCAGTTTGCATCGGGTTGGTAAGTCGGGATGACCCCCTTGCCGAAACAGTGCTCTACCCCCGGAGATGAATTCACGAGGCGCTACCTAAATAGCTTTCGGGGAGAACCAGCTATCTCCCGGTTTGATTGGCCTTTCACCCCCAGCCACAAGTCATCCGCTAATTTTTCAACATTAGTCGGTTCGGTCCTCCAGTTAGTGTTACCCAACCTTCAACCTGCCCATGGCTAGATCACCGGGTTTCGGGTCTATACCCTGCAACTTAACGCCCAGTTAAGACTCGGTTTCCCTTCGGCTCCCCTATTCGGTTAACCTTGCTACAGAATATAAGTCGCTGACCCATTATACAAAAGGTACGCAGTCACCCCATAAAGAGGCTCCCACTGCTTGTACGTACACGGTTTCAGGTTCTTTTTCACTCCCCTCGCCGGGGTTCTTTTCGCCTTTCCCTCACGGTACTGGTTCACTATCGGTCAGTCAGGAGTATTTAGCCTTGGAGGATGGTCCCCCCATATTCAGACAGGATACCACGTGTCCCGCCCTACTCATCGAGCTCACAGCATGTGCATTTTTGTGTACGGGGCTGTCACCCTGTATCGCGCGCCTTTCCAGACGCTTCCACTAACACACACACTGATTCAGGCTCTGGGCTCCTCCCCGTTCGCTCGCCGCTACTGGGGGAATCTCGGTTGATTTCTTTTCCTCGGGGTACTTAGATGTTTCAGTTCCCCCGGTTCGCCTCATTAACCTATGGATTCAGTTAATGATAGTGTGACGAATCACACTGGGTTTCCCCATTCGGAAATCGCCGGTTATAACGGTTCATATCACCTTACCGACGCTTATCGCAGATTAGCACGTCCTTCATCGCCTCTGACTGCCAGGGCATCCACCGTGTACGCTTAGTCGCTTAACCTCACAACCCGAAGATGTTTCACTTCTGATTGCGAAAATTTGAGAGACTCACGAACAACTCTCGTTGTTCAGTGTTTCAATTTTCAGCTTGATCCAGATTTTTAAAGAGCA
>NZ_CAWNSE010000034.1:0-142149 GCF_963876935.1 Escherichia sp. MOD1-EC4550 | reverse complement strand
GTCGTGTCAGCTTTCCCGCCGCTCTTGATATTTTGTGTTCCGCTGTTGATATTGGTTCCCGTGGCAATACCATGATTATTTATATTCTGTGTGCCACCATTAATTATGGTATTGGTCGCGTTTCCGGCAACATCCATAACCCCGCCATTATCTATTCGGGTCGCATCAGCTTTAGCATTCGCTAAAACTGACATTGTTCCTTGATCTTTAATAATCGTCTTGTTTGCCGAACCATATACGTCTAAATGGCCACCGTTTTCCAGCAACACATTGTCTGCCACGTTATTGTGAATAGAGAATGCACCTTCACTATTCGTACCGCTCACCGTCGACCAGTCAGTCATTGCTTTTAAAGCCGCGCCATCGTGCTGAGTAACATTTGTTGCCATACCACCTCTAACATCAAGCACGCCACCGGAATAAATTTCAATAACATCCGAGGTGCTGGTGTTATCAACAATTTGCGTACCACCAGAATAGATCTGAGTATTTTTTGCCGTTGACTTACTATTCAGAGACTGAGTTCCGCCTTCAATCGTGGTGAACATAGCCTGGCTGTTATTTAATTGTTGCGTTCCTCCACTCTTAATGGTGGTTATTTCTGCGGTACTTGAATCGACAACCTGTAGACCACCATCTATTGTGGTGTTCAGCGCATGGCTCTTAACTGTTCTTTGCTCGCCTCCATTCTTAATGGTAGTATTTTCTACACTGCTTGAGTCCACATACTGCCACCCCCCATCTATTGTTGTGTTCGTTGCCAGACTTCCTTGCGTAATCTCCTGATACCCGGACATATTTATCGTCGTACCGTCAACACGCCCCTGACTCGATACTGACTGGCTCCCACCATTAATTATTGTTCCATTCGCAGTTCCCCCCATTACTGTTGAACGACCGCTTATTATCGTTGTTGCATTACTGGTACCACCTGCATAAACATACTGACTGCCACTCTGGATTATCGTCCCTGTGGAAATTCCCCCGTCCAGAATTGTCTGGCTGCCACCGTTAATGACTGTATTATTGGCCTGCCCCTGATGAGTACCATTGGCTGATACATATTGACGGCCACCAGATTCAATAATACTTCCATTAGATACCCCGCCATAAACATCCTGATAACCGTGGTTGATAATATGAGTGTTATTTGTTGTACCTCGTTCATCCACTCTTTGGACGCCATCTACAGTCTCATCGTTTACCACACCAATAACGGTTGAAGTAAAAGCTGCCATCCCTGGTGGGGCATATATCAAAGCAGATATCAATAAGGAAAGTACTGAGCGGCGAAAATAATAGGGACTGGTCCTGTTCATAAATTTCATCCTCTGAAAAGTGAATACTGAGTAGCGTTTAAGCAACCTTAGCTCTGCTGCAACATCAGCCCACAGGAACCAGACCAGGGGATTCATCCTGAAGAGACAGCGCAAGTGTATTGTGTTCACCGCTCATCAAAGACATCATGATGAAATGATGATATTCCGCATAAGAAAGAGGCATTTTTTAAACGCAGTGCGCTGAAGTGTGGTTGGATAAAAAAGTCAATCTATTCAGGAAATACGGGCGTATTCTTTTCTTTCGACATTGAAGCCGTCGGAAAAATAAAATGATTTACATAATCGTTTCTGATGAATATCTTCTGCTCACATAAAAATCACGCAATAATATTGAGATTGCAGATTGTTTTACTTTTACAGCTTTCGTCCCCCCATTGTTGGGCAAATATTGGTAGAGTCAGAGCACGAAAGTTAATACCACGTTCTCACAGCTCCTCCAACAGCACGGCAAGATGCCGCATACTGCGCCCCAGTCGGTTCAGTTTACAGACTAGCAGTGCGTCCCCTACCGATAATGTCCTGAGCCGTTTGTTCTGTCCGGGCCTGCTGCCACGGTTATGCGCTGAAGTGGTAACTCTGAGCACGCAGTTCTTCAGTCAGGCGTGGTACACCGTAACCCTATTATTGCTGGGTAAGATCAAAAAACTTTCAAGCAGCTAAGGAAAGTTGAACCAGACATTAGATGAAATATTTCAACCAATTACAGCACCAGTTCAGACACCGAAAATTCATCAAATAAATCAAGGGGTTACGTGAAAGCGTAGCCCCTTTTACTTTGGTAGTGACAGCAAAATGGATGCAGTGTGAAGAATAATCCCGTTTACTCAATCAATAATACATATTATTTCAATCTACGTTATTTTCTCTTTGTAAAAATCGCCATTTATTTATCATTGAAAACTGCTTTTAGAACTTTATACAAGGGGCCTAGTCACAACAGGACTATTCTCAACGGGCTCATCCTCAGAGGAACTATCATCAAAGTCATCATCCATAGATGAAATACCATCGAATGGTGCCACGCCCGTGATCATTTTTATTTTTTTATTACGATCAGATAAGACTCCATTTAAACCGTTTTCGCTCACAGGCTTTAATGATTTTTCATAACTCTCATTGTTAGCAGGCGTATTAAAAATACACGGAGTATCAACATCAAACAATGACGTCCCCCAGTTCACATATTTAATATCATAGTTACTGAAGTTCTGTCCAGAAAAGAAGCACCCCTTAAAGTCCAATCCACCTAAATTATATAAACCACCCTCTTCTTTTGGGAGAGTAATTTTAATTCTGGCTATCTCCCAGACAAAATTGCCATTTTTGTATTTGAATACCGTTTCAAGATCTCCTCCAGACAGCTTGACTTCTGGAAATAATTTGAAATTAAACCCTACATTATTATGTGTCAACGTAGATGAACAAAAGATGGAAAAAGCTTGCAGTGCTGAATTATAGCTATAGATTTTATCTTGAGGCTGCGCTCTTGGTAAAAACTTATAGCAACACTCATAAAAATTAAGTAGAAACTCTGATGACCTTCCATTTTTATCAAATAATACCCGCTGAAAATGCTGCACAAACTTATTCGTTTTTTCTTGAATATCTATGGTGTGTTCCTTTGACTCTAACAAAGATGAATCCTGTTGAAGTGCATTGCTCATCTGGTTGAGGAACAACTGCATTTCTTTCAACTTATCTCCATAGTGACCTTTAACTTGCTGAGAATTTTTAGTTACAGTTGAAACCTTATCTGTGTGGTTTTCATATAAATTAGGTGATTCCATACAGTCATTTGGCGGCGTTTCTGAAATAACACTACGCGTTCTACCTGGCTGAAGTGAAGCAACATGAAAATCACTTTTTCTTATATTGTCGAATAGGGTCTGTTCATTTCTCTTAGCGCATTCAATAAACTGATCAACATCATTTTTATTAGATGACAGGTTAATTTCAGAAACCGCATTTTCTTTGTTCTCCAGCTTTAGTTTAACGAGAAGGTCTTCCCACACCGTTTTTTTTAAAAATACTACGTCAGGCTCACCATCAGCAACTAACTCTTGATTATTATCAAAGTGTACGTTGTATACTTTTAATTTATTTTCATTAGCATCATATTTAATACGTTTTAATTGTTCTCCGGCTCCCATAATGACAAAAGCATTGCCTTCATGATATTTACATTCAGACATCATTTTTTGTAAAATTTCAAGAGCACCGTTATACGTCCCTGAGGCAGCTTCTTTACAAATTAATTTTATAATACTATAAGCTAGTAACTCCATGGATTTAGAAGATTTTCTTTCATTACAATTTCCACTATTTATAAATGTGCTAGTGTTAATTTCGTTGCTTTTACTAACTAACATTGTCTTTTCCTCAGTTAATGTCTACATGACTATTTTTAATGTTATTATTGTTTGTCACTATAAAAAATCGCTCATTTGAGACAATTGCTGGCATTAACAGCTTCATATGCTATACATGGTACTTTTAATTAATTTAGCACAGGAATGTTAAATTTAATAAACAAAAGGTTATTTCGCTGTATGATAAAAACCACCCGTTATAATTTATTTGTGAAAATCGTTTTTCGAGTATTAGAAATTTATATCTAAATAGCGTTGATTAATGAGCAAAGCCAGACTCCTGTAACGCTCACAAGACTCTTCTGCATGCGACGGCGGTTCTAGTCAGTAGTAGATGTTTAAGGCGTGGCAGAGACATTTCATCCTTACTCTACGGCATTGTTCTACATACATTGGTCGTGGTACTCACTCAGCATAAGTGAGCGAACAGAGAATAGTTCAGTGATTTGAGTAATTAACCTGATTAAATGAAGGGGTATAATAAATGATAATACTCTGGCTTTATCGTTAATTACTTAATTCCACATGTAAGCAATTTGCCCGCTTGGCATAGCGGGCATTTTTTCCAGGTACTTTTGAATGAGTACTGATGGATAAATACATTGCAGTGGCGTGCCACGTACCAAAACACCAGCCCTCATTCGAAACCACCCACCACACTTCTTCCTTGAAATGGCGTTAGTCGTGAAATATAGACCGCCATCGAGTACCCCTTGTACCCTTAACTCTTCCTGATACGTGAATGCTGATTTGGTGGCCCTTGCTGGACTTGAACCAGCGACCAGGCGATTATGAGTCGTCTGCTCTAACCACTGAGCTAAAGGGCCTTGAGTATGCAATAACAATACTTATAAACCACGCAATAAACATGATGATCTTATGATGTAAATAACAGATTTTTATGCGTTCTCATTCATCCTGGGTCGTCATTACCTGCGACATAAAACCCGACACCGCTTCCATTCACAAAGTCGATACTCTCAGTCAACAAGCTAATGCTAATACTTAGCACTATTTATAGTTACCATCGATTCAATGATAGTTTGTAATGATTTTGTATCTAATAATATAACTTTATTACATTAGCTGAAGAGTTTTCGCATCATTATGATATCTGTTACTTTTCACCCCATAAAAATAAACTTCATATAGCAATATATTCTTTCATAGATCTTATTCTGCTAATCATTAGTTTCGTATGAGCGATTTTTGACAGTTGCCTCTCCAGACCACATCGATAATTAAAAAAACAGATTTAAGCATTATCCTTTTCCATATAAATATTGGATAAAAGTAGGACATCTGTTTGCAATTACTTTCACAACAATTAAACATTTTTATGTTTCCGTATACACCATATTACTCTACCATTAGAGGAACTTTATTATGTTTTCTATAAAACCAGGACCAAGAAATTTACCTATCGACAACCCCACATTGTTATCATGGAACATTACTGACGGGGATCTAAATTCCAAATTAAATACATTAGAATATCTAAACTGTATAACAAATATTATTAATTCTTGTGGAGTTTATCCTCAGGATTTAAAAGACAGAGAAATTATATCAACTTTTCACGCAGAAAAAGTCATTAATGATCTGTTAAAAAACGATTATAAAATTTCCCTTTTTCCAGATACAACTTACCGAGAGTTGAATAAAGCAGCACAGCGTAGCATTACAGCGCCAGACAGGATAGGAGAAGGAAAAACATGGGTTTATCAACGAGATACAATGATTGAAAGAGGTGATAACAGCGGTGTTCATCAGTATGGTCCAGCTGAACATTTCACTCACATTATATCTGACAAACCGTCTCCAAAAGATAAGTATGTTGCATATGCTATTAACATTCCTGACTATGAACTGGCAGCTGATGTATATAATATTAACGTAACGTCACCTTCCGGCCAGCAAGAAACATTTAAAATATTAATCAATCCAGAACATCTACGGCAAACACTTGAGCGTAAATCTCTTACTGCTGATCAGAAATCACAATGTGAAATCATCACACCCAAAAAACCTGGCGAGGCGATTCTTCATGCTTTTAATGCCACCTACCAGCAAATCAGGAAAAATATGGCCGAGTTTGCACGTTGCCATTATGGTTATATACAAATCCCTCCCGTAACAACTTTCCGCGCCGACGGACCAGAAACACCTGAAGAAGAAAAAGGTTACTGGTATCACGCTTATCAACCCGAAGATCTTTGTACCATCCATAATCCAATGGGAGATTTGCAGGATTTTATCGCATTGGTTAAAGATGCCAAAAAATTTGGCATCGATATCATTCCTGATTATACATTTAACTTTATGGGGATCGGAGGAAGTGGTAAAAATGATCTGGATTATCCCTCTGCCGATATACGAGCGAAGATTAGTAAAGATATAGAAAGTGGTATCCCTGGCTATTGGCAAGGTCAGGTCTTGATTCCCTTTATTATAGATCCAGTAACAAAAGAACGTGACCAAATCCATCCAGAAGATATACATCTCACTGCAAAAGACTTCGAAGCAAGTAAAGATAATATTTCTAAGGATGAATGGGAAAACCTCCATGCATTAAAAGAAAAGCGTTTAAATGGAATGCCTAAAACAACACCCAAAAGTGACCAAGTTATTATGTTGCAAAATCAATACGTTCGTGAAATGCGAAAATATGGCGTACGAGGTTTACGTTATGATGCAGCAAAACACTCAAAACATGAACAAATAGAGAGGTCGATAACCCCACCGCTTAAAAATTATAATGAGCGGTTGCACAATACAAATTTATTTAATCCAAAATATCAAAAAAAAGCTGTTATGAATTACATGGAATACCTGGTAACTTGTCCGTTAGATGAACAACAAATGTCATCGCTGCTTTATGAAAGAGATGATTTAAGCGCCATTGATTTTTCATTGCTCATGAAGACGATAAAAGCCTTTTCATTCGGTGGAGATCTCCAAACCCTTGCATCAAAACCGGGTTCCGCAATCTCAAGCATCCCATCAGAAAGACGGATATTGATTAACATCAACCACGATTTCCCTAACAATGGTAATCTTTTCAATGACTTTTTATTTAACCATCAGCAAGATGAACAATTAGCAATGGCATATATGGCCGCTCTCCCGTTCAGCAGGCCTTTAGTTTACTGGGATGGTCAGGTATTAAAATCAACGACTGAGATTAAAAATGATGATGGGTCCACTCGTGTCGGCGGTGAGGCGTGGCTTAATAAAGGTTGTTCTACCTATCAGCAGCTCTACAATGAATTCCACGCATTATATATAGATAAAGAAGGAATATGGAGCGCATTTGAGGGTGTATTTGCAACTAAAAATGTTCTGGCCTTTAGTCGTGGGGATTCTGTGAACATTAATCACTCTCCTCATGATGGACTAGTTATAATAAATAAAGGAAACGAAGAAGTTGAAGGTACCTGGCCTAACAAATTGCAACCAGGAATATATAAAAACATGGGGAGTAATAGCGTTACCATTAATAATAATAATACACGCAAAAGTATTCCCCCTGGTAAAGTATTTACGCTTAGAGGCGGAGCTCTAAATATCAATATTCCTGGGCGCAGCGCTCTTCTTTTAGGGAAAACAGAAGAACCGCCGAACTATTTCTATTTGTAATTTAATGTTATATCTGCCCCGCTAAAACGGGGCAGATGATATGTTTAGTTTACTAACGGTCATTTTGCAGTGAAGCCATTTACTGTTTTTTATCGACCAGATAATCTGTTCTCTGATGGTAGCTCTCCCTAACCTGTTGCTTTAGTTATTCATTTCCTGTCTCCTTTGCCTTAATACCCTACATTAAATGTTACTAATTTGTTGCTTTTGATCACAATAAGAAAACAATATGTCGCTTTTGTGCGCATTTTTCAGAAATGTAGATATTTTTAGATTATGGCTACGAAATGAGCATCGCCATGTCACCCTACATCTCATAAGAGGATCGCTTCTGATGAATGCACTGACCGCCGTACAAAATAACGCTGTCGATTCAGGCCAGGACTATAGCGGATTCACTCTCATCCCGTCGGCGCAATCCCCGCGTCTGCTGGAACTCACCTTCACCGAACAGACGACCAAACAGTTTCTCGAGCAGGTTGCCGAATGGCCCGTGCAGGCACTGGAGTACAAATCGTTTCTGCGCTTTCGGGTAGGCAAAATTCTTGATGATTTGTGTGCGAATCAGTTGCAACCGCTACTGTTGAAGACGCTGCTAAACCGCGCTGAAGGTGCGCTGTTAATTAATGCGGTAGGTGTCGATGATGTCGCGCAGGCAGATGAGATGGTGAAGCTCGCAACGGCGGTGGCGCATCTGATTGGTCGCTCAAATTTCGACGCCATGAGCGGTCAGTATTACGCGCGTTTTGTAGTGAAAAATGTCGATAACTCAGACAGCTATCTGCGTCAGCCGCATCGTGTGATGGAGCTGCACAACGACGGCACCTACGTCGAAGAAATCACTGATTACGTGCTGATGATGAAAATCGACGAGCAAAACATGCAGGGCGGAAATTCGCTGCTGCTGCATCTCGATGACTGGGAACATCTGGAGCACTATTTCCGCCATCCGCTGGCGCGCCGTCCGATGCGCTTTGCTGCGCCGCCGAGCAAAAACGTCAGCAAAGATGTCTTCCATCCGGTGTTCGACGTCGATCAGCAGGGTCGCCCGGTGATGCGCTATATCGACCAGTTCGTCCAGCCGAAAGACTTCGAAGAAGGCGTGTGGTTGAGCGAGCTTTCAGACGCCATTGAAACCAGCAAAGGCATTCTGTCTGTACCCGTTCCCGTTGGCAAATTCCTGTTGATAAACAATCTGTTCTGGCTACATGGACGCGACCGCTTTACTCCGCATCCGGATCTGCGTCGTGAACTGATGCGCCAGCGCGGCTATTTCGCTTACGCCACTCACCACTACCAGACGCATCAATAAGCGTAAAGGAATTGAGCGGATGTATGATTTTGTGATTATTGGCGGCGGCATCATCGGCATGTCGACCGCCATGCAACTGATTGATGTCTATCCGGACGCCCGTATTGCGTTGCTGGAAAAAGAGTCCGGCCCGGCCTGTCACCAGACGGGCCACAACAGCGGCGTGATCCATGCCGGGGTCTATTACACGCCCGGCAGCCTGAAGGCGCAGTTTTGCCTGGCGGGAAACCGCGCCACTAAAGCCTTTTGCGATCAAAACGGCATTCGCTACGACAACTGCGGCAAGATGCTGGTCGCCACGTCTGAACTCGAAATGGAACGGATGCGCGCTTTATGGGAACGCACAGCGGCGAACGGTATTGAGCGCGAGTGGTTAAACGCCGAGGAGCTACGCGAGCGCGAACCGAATATCACCGGACTGGGCGGCATTTTTGTGCCGTCCAGCGGTATTGTCAGCTACCGCGAAGTGACGGCGGCAATGGCAAAAATCTTCCAGGCCAGAGGCGGTGAGATTATTTATAACGCCGAAGCCAGCGCCCTCAGTGAGCATAAAAACGGCGTGGTGATACGGACCCGTCAGGGCGGTGAATATGAAGCATCGACGCTGATTAGCTGTTCCGGGCTGATGGCTGACCGGCTGGTGAAAATGCTCGGCCTCGAGCCGGGCTTTATCATCTGCCCGTTCCGTGGCGAATATTTCCGCCTTGCCCCGGCGCATAACCAGATTGTTAACCACCTGATTTACCCCATCCCCGACCCGGCAATGCCGTTTTTGGGCGTTCATCTCACTCGTATGATCGACGGCAGCGTGACCGTCGGGCCAAACGCGGTGCTGGCGTTCAAACGCGAAGGCTATCGCAAGCGCGACTTCTCATTTAGCGACACGCTGGAGATTTTGGGCTCGTCGGGGATTCGCCGGGTGCTGCAAAACCATCTACGCTCAGGACTGGGCGAGATGAAAAACTCGCTGTGCAAAAGCGGCTATCTGCGGCTGGTGCAAAAGTATTGTCCCGGGCTTTCGTTAAGCGATCTCCAGCCCTGGCCCGCCGGTGTGCGTGCGCAGGCAGTATCGCCGGACGGTAAGCTGATTGACGATTTTCTGTTTGTCACCACCCCGCGCACGATCCACACCTGCAATGCGCCCTCCCCGGCAGCGACATCAGCAATTCCTATTGGTGCGCATATTGTCAGCAAGGTACAAACGCTGTTGGCAAGCCAGAGTAACCCCGGACGCACGCTGCGAGCGGCACGTAGTGTGGATGCCTTACACGCCGCCTTTAATCAATAACCTTTGAAAACAGGATGTAGCGATGAAACTGAACGACAGTAACTTATTCCGCCAGCAGGCGTTAATTAACGGGGAATGGCTGGACGCCAACAATGGCGAAGTCATCGAGGTCACCAATCCGGCGAATGGCGACAAGCTGGGTAGCGTACCCAAAATGGGCGCAGATGAAACCCGCGCCGCTATCGACGCCGCCAACCGCGCCCTGCCCGCCTGGCGTGCCCTTACCGCCAAAGAACGCGCCAACATTCTGCGCAACTGGTTCAATTTGATGATGGAGCATCAGGACGATTTAGCGCGCCTGATGACCCTCGAACAGGGCAAACCGCTTGCGGAAGCGAAAGGCGAAATCAGCTACGCTGCCTCCTTTATTGAGTGGTTTGCCGAAGAAGGCAAGCGTATTTATGGCGACACCATTCCCGGTCATCAGGCCGATAAACGGCTGATTGTTATCAAGCAGCCGGTTGGCGTCACCGCCGCTATCACGCCGTGGAACTTCCCGGCGGCGATGATTACCCGCAAAGCCGGTCCGGCGCTGGCGGCAGGCTGCACGATGGTGCTGAAACCCGCCAGTCAGACGCCGTTCTCTGCGCTGGCGCTGGCAGAGCTGGCGATCCGCGCGGGCATTCCGGCTGGCGTATTTAACGTGGTCACCGGTTCGGCGGGCGCGGTCGGTAACGAACTGACCAGCAATCCGCTGGTGCGCAAGCTGTCGTTTACCGGCTCGACCGAAATTGGCCGTCAGTTAATGGAACAGTGCGCGAAAGACATCAAAAAAGTGTCGCTGGAGCTGGGCGGCAACGCACCGTTTATTGTCTTTGACGATGCCGATCTCGATAAAGCCGTGGAAGGCGCGCTGGCCTCGAAATTCCGTAACGCCGGGCAAACCTGCGTCTGCGCCAACCGCCTGTATGTGCAGGACGGCGTGTATGACCGCTTTGCCGAAAAATTGCAGCAGGCGGTGAGCAAACTGCACATCGGTGATGGGCTGGAAAAAGGCGTCACCATTGGGCCACTGATCGATGAAAAAGCGGTAGCAAAAGTGGAAGAGCATATCGCCGATGCGCTGGAGAAAGGCGCGCGCGTGGTTTGCGGAGGCAAAGCGCATGAACGCGGCGGCAACTTCTTCCAGCCGACCATTCTGGTGGATGTTCCGTCCAACGCCAAAGTGTCGAAAGAAGAGACGTTCGGCCCCCTCGCCCCGCTGTTCCGCTTTAAAGATGAAACCGATGTGATTGCGCAGGCCAATGACACCGAGTTTGGCCTTGCCGCCTATTTTTACGCCCGTGATTTAAGCCGCGTCTTCCGCGTGGGCGAGGCGCTGGAATACGGCATCGTCGGTATCAATACCGGCATTATTTCCAATGAAGTGGCCCCGTTCGGCGGCATAAAAGCCTCGGGCCTGGGTCGTGAAGGTTCGAAGTATGGCATCGAAGATTATTTAGAAATCAAATACATGTGCATCGGTCTTTAACTGGAGAACGCGAATGAGCAGCAATAAAGAGTTAATGCAGCGCCGCAGTCAGGCGATTCCCCGTGGCGTTGGGCAAATTCACCCGATTTTCGCTGATCGCGCAGAAAACTGTCGGGTGTGGGACGTTGAAGGCCGTGAGTATCTTGATTTCGCGGGCGGGATTGCGGTGCTCAATACCGGGCACCTGCATCCGAAAGTGGTTGCGGCGGTGGAAGCGCAGTTGAAAAAACTGTCGCACACCTGCTTCCAGGTGTTGGCTTACGAGCCGTATCTGGCGCTGTGCGAGATTATGAATCAGAAGGTACCGGGCGATTTCGCCAAAAAAACGCTGCTGGTGACGACTGGTTCCGAAGCGGTGGAAAACGCGGTGAAAATCGCCCGCGCCGCCACCAAACGTAGCGGCACCATCGCCTTTAGCGGCGCGTATCACGGGCGCACGCACTATACGCTGGCGCTGACTGGCAAGGTGAATCCGTACTCTGCTGGGATGGGCCTGATGCCGGGCCATGTTTATCGCGCGCTTTATCCTTGCCCGCTGCACGGGATCAGTGAAGATGACGCTATCGCCAGTATTCACCGGATCTTCAAAAATGACGCTGCGCCGGAAGATATCGCCGCCATCGTGATTGAGCCGGTTCAGGGCGAAGGCGGTTTCTACGCCGCGACGCCAGCCTTTATGCAGCGTTTACGCGCACTGTGTGACGAGCACGGGATCATGTTGATTGCCGATGAAGTGCAGAGCGGCGCGGGGCGTACCGGCACGTTGTTTGCGATGGAGCAAATGGGCGTGGCACCTGATCTCACCACCTTTGCGAAATCGATCGCGGGCGGCTTCCCGCTGGCGGGCGTCACCGGGCGCGCCGAAGTGATGGACGCTGTCGCACCGGGCGGCCTTGGCGGTACCTATGCGGGTAACCCGATTGCCTGCGTGGCAGCGCTGGAAGTGTTAAAGGTATTCGAGCAGGAAAATCTGCTGCAAAAAGCCAACGATCTGGGGCAGAAACTGAAAGACGGATTGTTGGCGATCGCCGAAAAACACCCGGAGGTAGGCGACGTTCGCGGGCTGGGGGCGATGATTGCTATCGAGCTGTTTGAAGGTGGCGATCACAGTAAACCGGACGCAAAACTCACCGCCGACATCGTGGCGCGCGCCCGCGATAAAGGCCTGATTCTTCTCTCCTGCGGCCCGTATTACAACGTGCTGCGCATCCTTGTCCCGCTCACTATTGAAGATGCTCAGATCCGTCAGGGTCTGGAGATCATCAGCCAGTGTTTTGATGAGGCGAAGCAGTAGCACCGCACCATGCCGGAGGCGACGCTTCGCGTCTTGTCCGGCCTACGAGAATCCAGGTCGGATAAAGCGTTTACGCTGCATCCGACAATCTGTATGTGAACAGGAATAAATCTATGTCGGCCGGATAAGGCGGAGCCGCTCTCCGGTAAAAAGAACCAATAACAATTACACGCGTGACCCGACGCGGGAAATGTCGGGGCGCTCTCCCAAGTGACACACTTTCGAGAGGATTCAGGATGGGGCAATCATCGCAACCACATGAGTTAGGCGGCGGGCTGAAGTCACGCCACGTCACCATGTTGTCTATTGCCGGTGTTATCGGCGCAAGTCTGTTTGTCGGTTCCAGCGTCGCCATCGCCGAAGCGGGCCCGGCGGTATTACTGGCCTATCTGTTCGCCGGATTACTGGTGGTTATGATTATGCGGATGTTGGCGGAAATGGCGGTTGCCACGCCCGACACGGGTTCGTTTTCCACCTATGCCGATAAAGCTATTGGCCGTTGGGCGGGTTATACCATCGGCTGGCTGTACTGGTGGTTTTGGGTACTGGTTATCCCGCTGGAAGCCAACATCGCCGCCATGATCCTGCACTCGTGGGTTCCAGGCATTCCTATCTGGTTGTTTTCCCTCGTCATTACCCTCGCCTTAACTGGCAGTAATTTATTAAGCGTTAAAAACTACGGCGAATTTGAGTTCTGGCTGGCGCTGTGCAAAGTCATCGCTATCCTGGCCTTTATTTTCCTTGGTGCAGTCGCAATTAGCGGTTTTTACCCTTATGCCGAAGTGAGCGGGATCTCAAGATTGTGGGATAGCGGCGGCTTTATGCCCAATGGCTTCGGTGCGGTATTAAGCGCGATGTTGATTACCATGTTCTCGTTTATGGGCGCAGAAATTGTCACCATTGCCGCCGCGGAATCCGACACGCCGGAAAAACATATTGTCCGCGCCACCAACTCGGTTATCTGGCGTATTTCTATCTTCTATTTGTGCTCTATTTTTGTCGTCGTGGCATTAATACCGTGGAATATGCCGGGGCTGAAAGCCGTGGGTTCTTATCGCTCGGTTCTGGAATTGCTCAATATTCCTCATGCGAAATTAATCATGGACTGCGTGATATTACTTTCCGTAACCAGTTGCCTGAACTCGGCGCTGTATACCGCGTCAAGGATGCTCTACTCCTTAAGCCGTCGCGGTGATGCACCCGCGGTAATGGGCAAAATTAACCGCAGTAAAACCCCGTACGTGGCGGTGTTACTCTCCACCGGCGCGGCGTTTTTAACGGTGGTGGTTAACTATTACGCACCGGCGAAAGTGTTTAAATTTCTGATCGACAGCTCCGGCGCTATCGCCCTGCTGGTTTATTTAGTCATCGCCGTTTCGCAATTACGAATGCGCAAAATCCTGCGAGCAGAAGGAAGCGAAATTCGCCTGCGAATGTGGCTTTACCCGTGGCTCACCTGGCTGGTAATCGGCTTTATTACCTTTGTGTTGGTAGTGATGCTATTCCGCCCGGCGCAACAGTTAGAAGTGATCTCCACCGGTTTATTAGCGATAGGGATAATCTGTACCGTGCCGATTATGGCGCGCTGGAAAAAACTGGTATTGTGGCAAAAAACACCCGTTCATAATACGCGCTAATAATGATCAGGAGTCACACCATGACCATTACGTCTCTGGATGGCTATCGCTGGCTGAAGAACGATATTATTCGCGGTAATTTTCAACCGGATGAAAAATTACGGATGAGTTTGCTGACATCGCGTTATGCACTTGGCGTTGGGCCGTTGCGGGAAGCGCTTTCGCAACTGGTAGCAGAACGACTGGTCACGGTGGTGAATCAAAAAGGGTATCGGGTGGCGTCTATGTCAGAGCAGGAGCTGCTCGATATTTTCGACGCCCGCGCCAATATGGAAGCGATGCTGGTCAGTCTGGCGATTGCCCGCGGTGGCGATGAATGGGAGGCTGACGTTCTTGCGAAGGCACATCTGCTGAGTAAGCTTGAGGCCTGTGACGCCAGTGAGAAAATGCTTGATGAGTGGGATCTGCGTCATCAGGCGTTTCATACTGCAATTGTGGCGGGCTGTGGTTCTCACTATTTGCTGCAAATGCGTGAACGGTTGTTTGATCTGGCGGCGCGCTATCGATTCATCTGGCTGCGGCGAACAGTGCTTTCGGTGGAAATGCTGGAGGATAAACGCGATCAGCACCAGACCCTGACTGCGGCGGTACTGGCGCGAGATACCGCGCGCGCCAGTGAGTTAATGCGCCAGCATTTACTGACGCCAATTCCCATTATCCAGCAGGCAATGGCTGGCAATTAACTACTCTTCAGGAATACGCAACACTTGCCCCGGGTAAATTTTATCCGGGCTTTTTAGCATCGGTTTATTCGCTTCGAAGATTTTATTGTACAGATTGGCGTTACCGTAGACCTGTTTGGAAATGGCACTCAGAGTGTCGCCAGACTTAACGGTATAAAACTGGCTGGCAGTGGCTGGTGTCGCCGTTTTCACCTGATCATCGACACTGGCAATACCGGAAATATTCCCCACCGCAACAAGGATTTTCTCCTTCGCCTCCTGACTTAAGCCGTCACCAGTGACCGTCGCTTTGCCGTCGGCAATTTGAATATTCACTTTATCGGCATCAGGTATACCGGTTTTGTTCAAATGCTCCTGCACCTTCTTCGCCTGATCGTCTTTATCGTGCTGACCTGTAACCGCGTCCCAGAGTTTTTCTCCGGCATCTTTCACAAAATTGAACAGACCCATAGCTACCTCATTCGTTAACGGAAACACTCAGAAAGTGTAGCAGAGGAACGCGGCGCGTTAACGCCGCGGGGGTGAGGACAGGTTTAATCGCGGGTTTGCACCCAGAACGCGTGAATCAAACCGGGGATATACCCAAGCAGTGTCAGCAGAATATTAATAATGAACGCCCAACCGAACCCTTTACCGAGCAGCACGCCGAGCGGCGGCAGAATGATGGTGATGACGATTCTCCAGAAACCCATATGTACTCCCTATAAGAAAATTACTCATTGTTTAAAAAGAGATTTTATCTCTTAAGCGTAGTAATTTTAGCGGAGCCTGCCAGTTTCAGCTTACGCTTTTACTCTCATTTACGCGGCTGATGCTGGCATATGTTGTATTTTTAGTTTAGAGTTTACTTAATTTAGAGAATACTTAAATAACTATGACTGAACTCGCGCAATTACAGGCCAGTGCCGAACAGGCAGCGGCCTTATTGAAAGCAATGAGCCACCCCAAACGGTTGCTGATTCTGTGCATGCTTAGCGGTTCACCCGGCACCAGCGCGGGAGAGCTGACGCGCATTACCGGATTGAGTGCCTCTGCGACATCACAGCATCTCGCTCGTATGCGAGACGAAGGGCTTATCGACAGCCAACGGGATGCCCAACGCATTCTATATTCCATTAAAAATGAGGCGGTAAATGCCATTATCGCCACCCTGAAAAATGTCTATTGTCCGTAAGGAGTCACTATGGCTTTGACAACCATTTCGCCGCATGATGCACAAGAATTAATCGCACGCGGCGCAAAGTTAATCGATATTCGTGATGCTGATGAATATCTTCGTGAACATATTCCTGAAGCAGATTTGGCTCCATTATCTGTGCTCGAACAGTCAGGTCTTCCGGCTAAATTACGTCGTGAGCAAATTATCTTCCACTGCCAGGCAGGTAAACGCACCAGTAATAACGCCGATAAATTAGCAGCGATTGCCGCACCCGCAGAAATCTTTTTACTCGAAGATGGGATTGATGGCTGGAAAAAAGCAGGATTGCCAGTTGCGGTAAATAAGTCTCAACCCTTGCCGTTAATGCGCCAGGTGCAGATCGCCGCGGGTGGTTTAATATTAATCGGCGTTGTACTGGGTTATACCGTAAATAGTGGTTTCTTCTTATTAAGTGGCTTTGTTGGTGCCGGGTTACTGTTTGCAGGAATTAGCGGTTTTTGTGGGATGGCAAGGTTGTTAGATAAGATGCCGTGGAACCAACAAGCTTGAGAAGCGACGCCGGACGCGCCATAGCAGCGACATCCGGCCTCAGTAATTAGATCAGGAAATCGTCGAGAGATTTACCTTCTGCCAGCGCCTGAGCGATTGGCTTCGGTGTACGGCCCTGACCGGTCCAGGTTTTAGTTTCACCGTTAACATCGGTGAATTTATATTTGGCCGGACGCGGCTGGCGTTTTTTACCAGCGCGTGGTGCAGCAGCAGAGCTATTACCCAATAAGTCTTCCGGGTTAATTCCGTCAGCTTTCATCAGCTCCAGCCAGGTACTAATTTTTTCCTGGCGCTCTGCCAGTTCACGCTGCTGCTGTTCTTCTTCTTCACGTCTTTCTTTAGTGACAACCCTGAATTTTTCGAGCATTTCTTCAAGAACGTCAATGGAGAATTCGCGAGCCATCGCACGGAGAGTGCGAATGTTATTTAAACTTTGTAACATTACGGACATAATAAAGAAAACCTTTTAACGCCAAAACAAAAAAGTATTTCGTCGCGTAGTGTAAGCGATCACTTATTATATTTCCACAAAATTTAATCTATTTACAGTCCTGCACGAGATTATTTCAGCTGTTATTTTCTGAAACTCTCAGAATAATTTCAAGATTATATATTAGCCAATTTGATGAGTAATTTCGGTTATTGGTGAACAGAGCGGCGCTCTCTGCTCGCTAATTCCGCAAGCCTGATAAAACCAAATCGAATAAAAATGCAATATATACGAATAAAAATAAACATCACTCACTGGTGCTTTCTGCTGTTAATGTACATTGTCTGGCATAAAAAATGCTGAAAATGACCCAGTCACTGCATACACCGAACTCTCTACGCTTATAGCGTTACCTCACCCCCAAACTTTCATTAGTGAAAATAAAGATACGTCCATATCTAATTGATTTAATTAAAAATAAATCATATCAGCATGTAAAAATCCACAATGTACAAAAAACGCGCCGCTACGGAATATTTTATCTACAAAAACAGATTAAATAAAAATTTTTCACTAATTGATTAGTCATAGCCAGCGATATACGCTATGCGAAAATGCAGATGGCAATGAGATCCACTGCTTTCATCTCTATTAACGTCCCATTACGCTTTTATTAAGGAGCATTAGCATGTTCTCACCGCAGTCACGCTTGCGTCATGCAGTTGCAGATACGTTCGCGATGGTTGTTTACTGTTCTGTCGTGAACATGTGTATTGAAGTTTTCCTCTCCGGAATGAGCTTCGAACAGTCTCTTTATTCCAGATTGGTAGCGATTCCGGTGAACATCTTAATTGCATGGCCATACGGTATGTACCGCGATCTGTTTATGCGCGCGGCACGCAAAGTTAGTCCGTCGGGCTGGGTAAAAAATCTGGCGGATATCCTGGCGTATGTGACGTTCCAGTCACCGGTGTATGTGGCGATCTTGTTAGTGGTGGGCGCAGACTGGCATCAGATTATGGCGGCGGTCAGTTCAAACATCGTTGTTTCGATGTTGATGGGGGCGGTTTATGGCTACTTCCTCGATTATTGCCGCCGACTGTTTAAAGTCAGCCGTTACCAGCAGGTAAAAGCCTGACCCTTCTTTTCGCGACTGGCATCGCCAGTCGCGTCTTTAACTGGCTTCGCCAAATAAACCATTCAAATAACGTTCAAGCGCAACACGCGAACTAAAGCCATGTGGGATACCGTAATGCTCATGACGTTCACCCGCTAAATAGAGCGGAAATTGCTGGTAATGATCGCAAGTTTTAATATCGGAAGCGGGTTCAGCCAGTGTTGAACTGCGTTCTTTTAATGTTGGATGAATTACCAGAGCGGTACGTCCCATTCGCGCTTCGCGATTAACATAGACATAATTTTCCCCACGGCGGTAACCATAAGCTTTCTGAGTTACCACATCGACAGTAAAACCGACTTTTTCAAGTACGCGCGCCACCTCGTCTGGTCGTAAATACATATTTGATCCTCGTTATTATCAACCGCGGGCCTACCTTACCTGATTGCGCATTCACAACGCTTTCAGAAAAGTCCATAAAGCCGCGATGAACCTCAGTTAAGAAAATTATGGTCTACACTGAAAATTACATCGAATTCTAATGGGGGATCATATGTTTAACCGACCGAACCGCAACGACGTCGATGATGGCGTGCAGGATATCCAGAATGATGTCAATCAATTAGCTGACAGCCTCGAATCTGTATTGAAGTCCTGGGGCAGCGACGCCAAAGGGGAAGCCGAAGCCGCTCGTAGTAAAGCGCAGGCTCTACTGAAAGAAACCAGAGCGCGAATGCATGGTCGTACTCGCGTTCAGCAAGCCGCGCGCGATGCCGTTGGCTGCGCGGATTCTTTTGTTCGTGAAAGACCCTGGTGTAGCGTGGGTACAGCAGCTGCGGTTGGTATTTTTATCGGCGCACTGTTGAGCATGCGCAAATCGTAGTGCAACAATGATAATAAATACGCGTCTTGACCCCGGAACCTGATTTCGGGGTTTTTTAGCTTAAGGCTTTACGTAATTGTTGTGCTACCTGTCGCGCCATACCTTCGTTAACGATATTGGTAAAAGAGAGAAGTAATCCACCTTCCCCACTTGAGCGGATACGCCAGTCGCTAAGTGCCTGCACCGCAAGGCCTGCAGCATTGGCTTTACGCGCATGGGCAATATCATCGCCCATCATTCTGATCACCATCTGGATACCACCTTTCTGCGGCACAACCTGAAATCCCTGCTGCGTCAACGCTTGCTCAATCCATTGCCGACGTTGAGCATAATGCTGACGCATTTTCTTCAGATGCCGCCAGAAATGCCCCTCGCGAAGAAAGTCTGCCAGTGTGTTCTGCCATAGAACAGGTACCGCACATGGAGCCAGTGACGCCTGGTGGCGGAATTGTGCAATTTGCTTCACCGGCACCACCAGCCACGCACAGCGCAATGCAGGAAATAGTGCTTTGCTGAATGTTCCGGCATAAATTACCCGCTGCGGTGCATCGAGACTTTTTAACGCCGGTAACGGCTTACCGTGATAGCGAAACTCACTGTCATAATCATCTTCAATAATCCATGCCTGACTACGCTCTGCCCATTCCAGTATCTGATGCCTGCGCGCTAAAGAGAGCGCCACACCCAGCGGGCTTTGGTGTGCTGGTGTTATCAGGGCAAAACACGCATCAGGATAATTTTGTATTCCGCTTGTGATATCCAGTCCGTTGTCATCAACCGGCACAGGCAAAATTTCCACACCGTGGCGAGTGACAATCGGGCGAATCAGTGGAAAGCCGGGATCTTCCATCCACATCCCGTTTCCCGGTTTCGCCAGCGCGTGCAGAATTAAAGCCATTGAGGCCGCATAACCGTGAGTGATAAAGACCTGCTCTGGCTGACAATCAATCCCACGTGAAACGCGTAAGTAATCAACTATTGCCTCACGCAACGCCGCCTCACCGCAGACATCGCCTAACGCCAAATCAAAGCGCGTCTGGGTACGAAGGCGACGCCCCATCACCCGCGCCCACAGCTCTCGCGGAAAGAGATCGAGTGCGGGTAATCCCATTTGAAATGGCAACGGTTGCTGACTTTCACCGGCAAAAGCCACAACTTGTACAGTAGATTGTTGCGGATATATCTGCTCACTGACAAATGTGCCAGCCTGTCCCCGCCTGATCAGCCATCCTTGCGCCACCAGCTCAGCATACGCATTTTCGACAGTGGATCGAGAGACCCCCAGTTCCTGCGACCAGGTACGACTTGAAGGTAGCCTTGCGCCGGGTTTCAGTTCCCCTTGCTCAATAGCCGTTTTTAACTGACGGGCGATATCCTGATAGCGCGGCATATGGTCTGCTTTTTTAGGTAATTTATGGCTCTCTTTAGCAGTCCATTATAGTGCTACATTGCGGGCGTTAATAAGAGGAGAAACTGTATGACTACATTACGTCAGCCTTACTACGAACTTAGCCCAACGGTATATAACGCGCTGGTGCAGGCCAAAACGGCGCTGGAAAATAGCACGCTGGAAACTACGCTGATGGAGTTAGTTTATTTGCGCGTCTCGCAAATCAATGGTTGCGCATTTTGTCTGGAGATGCACAGCAAAGCATTACGCAAATCCGCTGTGCCGCAGCATAAGCTGGATGCCCTGGCAGGCTGGCGCGTAAGCCATCATTTTGACGATCGCGAGCGGGCGGCGCTGGCATGGGCGGAATCGGTGACCGATATTGCCCGAACCCATGCGGAAGACGACGTTTATCAGCCTTTGCTTGAGCATTTCAGCGCAGCAGAAATCAGCGACTTAACATTTGCCATCGGGCTGATGAATTGCTTTAACCGCCTGGCCGTTTCCATGCGGATGTAACTTCCTGATGCCGGGCAATCGCCCGGCAAAAAAACACAAAATCCCCTACCCCGTTGAGCCATTCATCGGTGGTGTAATCAATCTAAAATTCCCATATCTTGTATGGTTGAATCTTTTTTCAACTACATCTAGTATCTCTGTATCAACAGAGAGACAACCCGACGCGTATCATCGCGCCGTATCTTCATTTTAAACGGAAATACGAATCATGCGCATTACTATTTACACTCGTAACGATTGCGTTCAGTGCCACGCCACCAAACGGGCGATGGAAAACCGTGGCTTTGATTTTGAAATGATTAATGTCGATCGCGTTCCTGAAGCGGCGGAAGCGTTACGTGCTCAGGGCTTTCGTCAGTTGCCGGTAGTGATTGCAGGCGATCTTAGCTGGTCTGGTTTCCGCCCGGACATGATCAATCGTCTGCATCCAGCGCCACACGCGGCCAGTGCATGAGCCAACTCGTCTACTTTTCCAGCAGCTCCGAAAATACGCAGCGTTTTATCGAACGTTTAGGACTGCCCGCGGTGCGCATCCCGCTCAATGAGCGGGAACGGATTCAGGTAGACGAGCCTTACATCCTGATCGTGCCCTCTTACGGCGGCGGCGGTACGGCTGGCGCGGTGCCACGGCAGGTCATTCGCTTTTTAAACGACGAGCACAACCGGGCGTTGCTTCGCGGCGTTATTGCTTCGGGTAATCGCAACTTTGGTGAGGCGTATGGCCGCGCCGGAGATGTGATTGCCCGGAAATGCGGCGTGCCGTGGCTGTACCGCTTTGAACTCATGGGTACGCAAAGCGATATCGAAAACGTTCGTAAAGGAGTAACCGAATTTTGGCAACGACAACCGCAGAACGCCTGACGCAGGAAACGATGGATTACCACGCTCTGAATGCGATGCTTAATATTTACGATAACGCGGGTCGCATTCAGTTCGATAAAGACCGCCAGGCAGTAGATGCATTTTTGGCGACGCATGTACGCCCGAATAGCGTGACCTTCAGCAGCCAACAGCAGCGCCTGAACTGGCTGGTCAACGAGGGTTACTATGATGAAAGCGTCCTCAACCGTTACTCTCGCGAATTTGTCATTACGCTATTTGCCCACGCACACGCCAGCGGTTTTCGTTTTCAGACATTCCTCGGAGCATGGAAGTTTTACACCAGCTATACGTTGAAGACATTCGACGGTAAGCGTTATCTGGAAGATTTTGCCGATCGAGTCACGATGGTGGCGCTGACGCTGGCACAAGGCGATGAAACACTGGCGACGCAACTGACCGATGAGATGCTGTCAGGACGCTTTCAGCCTGCAACACCGACATTCCTCAACTGTGGTAAGCAGCAGCGCGGCGAACTGGTTTCCTGTTTTTTGCTGCGTATTGAAGACAATATGGAGTCGATTGGCCGGGCGGTAAATTCCGCACTACAACTGTCGAAACGCGGCGGCGGCGTGGCATTTTTGCTGTCGAATCTGCGGGAAGCGGGCGCGCCAATTAAACGTATTGAAAATCAATCTTCTGGCGTGATTCCGGTGATGAAAATGCTGGAAGACGCATTTTCCTATGCCAACCAGCTCGGCGCGCGTCAGGGTGCTGGCGCAGTCTATTTACATGCCCATCATCCCGATATTCTGCGTTTTCTCGATACAAAGCGGGAAAATGCCGACGAGAAAATCCGCATTAAAACACTGTCGCTGGGCGTGGTTATCCCGGATATCACCTTCCATCTGGCAAAAGAGAATGCGCAGATGGCACTGTTTTCGCCCTATGACGTTGAGCGTGTTTATGGCAAGCCGTTTGCCGATATCGCCATCAGTGAACACTATGACGAACTGGTTGCCGATGAACGCATCCGCAAAAAATACATCAACGCCCGTGATTTCTTCCAGCGACTGGCAGAAATCCAGTTTGAGTCCGGCTATCCCTACATCATGTATGAAGACACGGTTAACCGTGCTAACCCTATTGCCGGGCGTATAAATATGAGCAATCTCTGCTCAGAAATTTTGCAGGTTAACAGCGCCTCAGAGTATGACGAGAATCTCGACTATGCCCGCACAGGCCATGATATTTCCTGCAATTTAGGTTCGTTGAATATTGCCCACACCATGGATTCCCCCGACTTTGCCCGCACGGTAGAGACTGCCGTGCGCGGTTTAACTGCGGTGTCAGATATGAGTCATATTCGCAGCGTGCCGTCCATCGAAGCCGGAAATGCCGCCTCACACGCTATCGGTCTGGGGCAGATGAATTTACACGGTTATCTGGCGCGAGAAGGCATCGCCTATGGTTCGCCGGAAGCACTGGATTTCACCAATCTCTATTTCTATACCATCACCTGGCACGCACTGCGTACCTCGATGTTGCTGGCGCGCGAACGCAGTGAAACCTTCGCCGGGTTCAAACAGTCACGCTATGCCAATGGTGAATATTTCAGCCAATATCTGCAAGGGAACTGGCAGCCGAAAACGGCGAAAGTTGGCGAGTTGTTTGCTCGTAGCAGCATCACGTTACCTACCCGCGAAATGTGGGCGCAACTGCGCGACGACGTAATGCGCTATGGCATTTACAACCAGAATCTCCAGGCAGTGCCGCCAACCGGCTCCATCTCTTATATCAACCATGCCACGTCGAGTATTCATCCGATTGTGGCGAAAGTAGAGATACGCAAAGAAGGCAAAACAGGACGCGTTTACTACCCTGCCCCGTTTATGACTAACGAGAATCTGGCGCTGTATCAGGACGCTTACGAAATCGGCGCAGAAAAGATCATCGACACCTACGCCGAAGCGACTCGCCATGTCGATCAGGGGCTGTCGCTGACACTGTTTTTCCCCGATACCGCCACCACTCGCGATATCAACAAAGCGCAGATTTATGCCTGGCGTAAAGGTATCAAAACGCTCTACTACATCCGCCTGCGTCAGATGGCGCTGGAAGGTACTGAAATTGAAGGCTGCGTCTCCTGCGCGCTTTAAGGAATATCTATGAAACTCTCACGTATCAGCGCCATCAACTGGAACAAGATATCTGACGATAAAGATCTGGAGGTGTGGAACCGCCTGACCAGCAATTTCTGGCTACCAGAAAAGGTGCCACTATCGAACGATATTCCCGCCTGGCAGACATTAAGTGTCGTAGAACAACAACTGACGATGCGCGTTTTTACTGGCCTGACGCTGCTCGACACGCTGCAAAATGTTATCGGCGCACCTTCGCTGATGCCCGATGCGATCACGCCCCATGAAGAGGCGGTTTTATCGAATATCAGCTTTATGGAAGCGGTTCATGCCCGCTCTTACAGTTCGATTTTCTCGACGCTGTGCCAGACCAAAGATGTCGATGCCGCCTACGCCTGGAGTGAAGAAAACGCGCCGTTGCAGCGAAAAGCACAGATTATTCAGCAACATTATCGCGGTGATAATCCGCTGAAAAAGAAAATCGCCAGTGTGTTTCTTGAATCATTTTTGTTCTATTCCGGTTTCTGGCTACCGATGTATTTCTCCAGCCGCGGAAAGCTAACTAATACCGCAGACCTGATCCGTCTGATTATCCGCGATGAAGCAGTGCACGGTTATTACATCGGCTATAAATATCAGAAAAACCTTGAAAAGATCTCCCTGGCGCAACGTGAAGAGTTGAAGAGTTTCGCCTTCGATTTGCTACTGGAACTTTACGACAACGAGTTGCAATACACCGATGAGCTCTATGCCGAAACCACATGGGCTGACGATGTGAAAGCGTTTCTCTGTTACAACGCCAATAAGGCGTTGATGAATCTGGGCTACGAACCATTATTTCCCGCAGAAATGGCGGAAGTGAATCCGGCAATCCTCGCCGCGCTTTCGCCGAATGCCGATGAAAATCACGATTTCTTTTCTGGTTCAGGCTCCTCTTACGTGATGGGAAAAGCGGTCGAAACAGTAGATGAAGACTGGAATTTCTGAGTGTGTTATTTTCAAAAATATCACCAACCACAGTAGGGAAATAATTCCCGCCAAATAGCTTTTTATCACGCAAATATTTTGTGGTGATCTACACTGATACTCTGTTGCATTATTCGCCTGAAACCACAATATTCAGGCGTTTTTTCGCTATCTATGACAAAAAAATATCAACTTTCTCGATTTGCTCTCAGCCCTTATATCATGGGAAATTCCGGCGATTTGCTCGCATCAATATTCATGCCACATTTGCCATCAGGGGTTGCCTCAGATTCTCAGTATGTTAGGGTAGAAAAAAGTGACTATTTCCATTGGGTAATGTATCGACATAAACAAATAACAGGAATCTTTCTATTGCATGGCAATTAAATTAGAAATTAAAAATCTCTATAAAATATTTGGCGAGCATCCTCAGCGAGCGTTCAAATATATCGAACAAGGACTTTCAAAAGAACAAATTCTGGAAAAAACCGGGCTATCGCTTGGCGTAAAAGACGCCAGTCTGGCCATTGAAGAAGGCGAGATATTTGTCATCATGGGATTATCCGGTTCGGGTAAATCCACAATGGTACGCCTTCTCAATCGCCTGATTGAACCCACCCGCGGGCAAGTGCTGATTGATGGTGTGGATATTGCCAAAATATCCGACGCCGAACTCCGTGAGGTGCGCAGAAAAAAGATTGCGATGGTCTTCCAGTCCTTTGCCTTAATGCCGCATATGACCGTGCTGGACAATACTGCATTCGGTATGGAATTGGCCGGAGTTAATGCCGAAGAACGCCGGGAAAAAGCCATTGATGCACTGCGTCAGGTCGGGCTGGAAAATTATGCCCATAGCTACCCGGATGAACTCTCTGGCGGGATGCGTCAACGTGTGGGATTAGCACGCGCATTAGCAATTAATCCGGATATATTATTAATGGACGAAGCCTTCTCGGCGCTTGATCCATTAATTCGCACTGAGATGCAGGATGAGCTGGTAAAATTACAGGCGAAACATCAACGTACCATTGTCTTTATTTCCCACGATCTCGATGAAGCTATGCGTATTGGCGACCGAATTGCCATTATGCAAAATGGCGAAGTGGTACAAGTCGGCACACCGGATGAAATTCTCAATAATCCGGCGAATGATTATGTCCGTACCTTCTTCCGTGGCGTCGATATTAGCCAGGTGTTCAGTGCAAAAGATATTGCCCGTCGTACACCGAACGGCTTAATTCGTAAAACCCCCGGCTTCGGCCCGCGTTCGGCATTGAAATTATTGCAGGATGAAGACCGCGAATATGGCTACGTTATCGAACGCGGTAATAAGTTTGTCGGCGCTGTGTCTATCGATTCGCTTAAAACCGCGTTAACGCAGCAGCAAGGTCTTGATGCGGCGCTGATTGATGCGCCATTAGCAGTCGATGCGCAAACGCCTCTTAGCGAGTTGCTCTCTCATGTCGGACAAGCGCCCTGTGCGGTGCCCGTGGTCGACGAGGACCAACAGTATGTCGGCATCATTTCGAAAGGAATGCTGCTGCGCGCTTTAGATCGTGAGGGGGTAAATAATGGCTGATCAAAATAATCCGTGGGATACCACGCCAGCGGCGGACAGTGCTGCACAATCCGCAGACGCCTGGGGTACACCGGCGACTGCACCGACTGACGGCGGTGGCGCTGGCTGGCTGACCAGTACGCCTGCGCCAAATGTCGAACATTTTAATATTCTCGATCCGTTCCATAAAACGCTGATCCCGCTCGACAGTTGGGTCACTGAAGGGATCGACTGGGTCGTTACCCATTTCCGTCCCGTCTTCCAGGGCGTTCGCGTTCCGGTCGATTACATCCTTAACGGTTTCCAGCAATTGCTGCTGGGTATGCCCGCGCCGGTGGCGATTATCGTTTTCGCTCTCATCGCCTGGCAGATTTCCGGGGTCGGAATGGGCGTGGCGACGCTGGTTTCGCTGATTGCCATCGGCGCAATCGGTGCCTGGTCGCAGGCCATGGTTACCCTGGCGCTGGTGTTAACCGCCCTGCTGTTCTGTATCGTCATCGGTTTGCCGTTGGGGATCTGGCTGGCGAGAAGTCCGCGAGCGGCGAAAATTATTCGTCCACTGCTTGATGCCATGCAGACCACGCCAGCGTTTGTTTATCTGGTGCCAATCGTCATGCTGTTTGGTATCGGCAACGTGCCGGGCGTAGTGGTGACTATAATCTTTGCTCTGCCGCCGATTATCCGTCTGACTATTCTTGGTATTAATCAGGTTCCGGCGGATTTAATTGAAGCCTCGCGCTCATTCGGTGCCAGCCCGCGTCAAATGCTGTTCAAAGTTCAGTTACCGCTGGCGATGCCGACCATTATGGCGGGCGTTAACCAGACGCTGATGCTGGCCCTTTCTATGGTGGTCATTGCCTCGATGATTGCCGTCGGTGGGCTGGGTCAGATGGTACTTCGCGGTATCGGTCGTCTGGATATGGGCCTTGCCACCGTTGGCGGCGTCGGGATTGTGATCCTCGCCATTATCCTCGACCGCCTGACGCAGGCCGTTGGGCGCGACTCACGCAGTCGCGGCAACCGTCGCTGGTACACCACTGGCCCTGTCGGTCTGCTGACCCGCCCATTCATTAAGTAACTCTGCACTTGCCCGGTGACGCCGGGCATTATCACCCTGCCAAAAAAAGGAATAACAATGCGACATAGCGTACTTTTTGCGACAGCGTTTGCCACGCTTATCTCTACACAAACTTTTGCTGCCGACCTGCCGGGCAAAGGCATTACTGTTAATCCGGTTCAGAGCACCATCACCGAAGAAACTTTCCAGACGCTGCTGGTCAGCCGCGCGCTGGAGAAATTAGGTTATACCGTCAATAAACCCAGCGAAGTGGATTACAACGTTGGCTACACCTCGCTTGCTTCCGGCGATGCAACCTTTACCGCAGTGAACTGGACGCCACTGCATGACAACATGTACGAAGCTGCCGGTGGCGATAAGAAATTTTATCGTGAAGGAGTATTTGTTAACGGCGCGGCACAGGGTTACCTGATCGATAAGAAAACCGCCGACCAGTATAAAATTACCAACATCGCGCAACTGAAAGATCCGAAGATCGCCAAACTGTTCGATACCAACGGCGACGGTAAAGCGGATTTAACCGGCTGTAACCCAGGCTGGGGCTGCGAAGGTGCGATCAACCACCAGCTTGCCGCGTATGGACTGACCAATACCGTGACGCATAATCAGGGGAACTACGCAGCGATGATGGCTGACACCATCAGTCGTTACAAAGAGGGTAAGCCGGTGTTTTACTACACCTGGACGCCGTACTGGGTGAGTAACGAACTGAAGCCAGGGAAAGATGTCGTCTGGTTGCAGGTGCCGTTCTCCGCACTGCCGGGCGATAAAAATGCCGATACCAAACTGCCGAATGGCGCGAATTATGGCTTCCCGGTAAGTACAATGCATATCGTTGCCAACAAAGCCTGGGCTGAGAAAAACCCGGCGGCAGCCAAACTATTTGCCATTATGCAGTTGCCGGTGGCAGACATTAACGCCCAGAACGCCATCATGCATGACGGCAAAGCCTCAGAAGGCGATATCCAGGGCCACGTTGATGGCTGGATCAAAGCCCACCAGCAGCAGTTCGATGGCTGGGTGAATGAGGCGCTGGCAGCGCAGAAGTAATTTTTATTCGGGCGGATAAGGCGCTTTTGCCTCATCCGCCGCTCTGTACACAATGCCTGATGCGACGCGGCCGCGTCTTATCATGCCTGCAAACCACACCGCACATTTCAACAATCTATCTTTCATCCCATATTCATCAACATCCGCTATTATTGATTTCCAGCTTAATCATCACCTGATGAACAAAAATAATGACTAAACCTAATCATGAGCTTAGCCCGGCACTGATCGTGCTGATGTCTATCGCCACCGGTCTGGCGGTAGCCAGTAACTATTACGCCCAGCCATTACTCGACACCATCGCGCGTAACTTTTCCCTTTCCGCCAGTTCGGCGGGCTTTATTGTTACCGCCGCGCAGTTGGGCTATGCCGCAGGTCTGCTGTTTCTTGTTCCCCTCGGTGATATGTTTGAACGCCGCCGCCTGATTGTCTCGATGACCTTACTGGCAGCGGGCGGTATGTTGATTACCGCCAGCAGTCAGTCGCTGGCGATGATGATCCTCGGTACGGCATTAACCGGTTTATTCTCGGTCGTGGCACAAATTCTGGTTCCGCTGGCAGCGACGCTGGCTTCACCGGACAAACGCGGCAAAGTGGTCGGCACCATTATGAGCGGGCTGCTGTTGGGGATCTTGCTGGCACGAACCGTTGCCGGTTTGCTGGCAAACCTCGGCGGCTGGCGCACCGTCTTTTGGGTTGCCTCGGTGTTAATGGCACTGATGGCGCTGGCATTATGGCGTGGTCTGCCACAAATGAAATCAGAAACCCACCTCAACTACCCGCAGTTGTTAGGTTCCGTTTTCAGCATGTTTATCAGCGATAAGATCCTGCGCACCCGCGCGTTGCTGGGCTGCCTGACCTTTGCCAACTTCAGCATTCTCTGGACCTCAATGGCCTTTTTGCTCGCCGCACCGCCTTTTAATTACAGCGATGGCGTAATTGGTCTGTTTGGACTTGCAGGGGCTGCCGGGGCGTTAGGCGCTCGTCCGGCGGGCGGTTTTGCCGATAAGGGCAAATCGCACCACACCACAACTTTCGGTCTGCTGCTGCTGTTACTTTCATGGCTTGCTATCTGGTTTGGCCACACTTCCGTACTGGCCTTGATTATCGGCATCCTGGTGCTGGATCTCACCGTGCAGGGCGTGCATATCACTAACCAGACGGTAATTTATCGAATACACCCTGATGCGCGTAATCGCCTGACCGCAGGTTACATGACCAGCTACTTTATTGGCGGTGCCGCTGGTTCGCTAATTTCAGCCTCAGCCTGGCAACATGGCGGTTGGGCTGGCGTTTGTCTGGCTGGCGCGACGATTGCCCTGGTTAACTTACTGGTCTGGTGGCGAGGTTTTCATCGTCAGGAAGCCGCAATTTAAGCAATCAGCAACCGTTTTCGTGGCTTTACACTTATAAGGGTGTTAAGAAGCCCATCAGTCTGATAAGGTTAAGATATTCATTCAGTCTATTTATAATATTAACAATCGTTAAGCGTACACTCTATGGAAAGCCCTACTCCACAGCCTGCTCCTGGTTCGGCGACCTTCATGGAAGGATGCAAAGACAGTTTACCGATTGTTATTAGTTATATTCCGGTGGCCTTTGCGTTCGGTCTGAATGCGACCCGTCTGGGATTCTCTCCTCTCGAAAGCGTTTTTTTCTCCTGCATCATTTATGCAGGCGCGAGCCAGTTCGTCATTACCGCGATGCTGGCAGCCGGGAGTAGTTTGTGGGTTGCTGCACTGACCGTCATGGCAATGGATGTTCGCCATGTTTTGTATGGCCCGTCACTGCGTAGCCGTATTATTCAGCGTCTGCAAAAATCGAAAACCGCCCTGTGGGCGTTTGGCCTGACGGATGAGGTTTTTGCCGCCGCAACCGCAAAACTGGTACGCAATAATCGCCGCTGGAGCGAGAACTGGATGATCGGCATTGCCTTCAGTTCATGGTCATCGTGGGTATTTGGTACGGTAATAGGGGCATTCTCCGGCAGCGGCTTGCTGCAAGGATATCCCGCCGTTGAAGCAGCATTAGGTTTTATGCTTCCGGCACTCTTTATGAGTTTCCTGCTCGCCTCTTTCCAGCGCAAACAATCTCTTTGCGTTACCGCAGCGTTAGTTGGTGCCCTTGCAGGCGTAACGCTATTTTCTATTCCCGTCGCCATTCTGGCAGGCATTGTCTGTGGCTGCCTCACTGCGTTAATCCAGGCATTCTGGCAAGGAGCGCCCGATGAGCTATGAGGTTCTGCTGCTTGGGTTACTGGTTGGCGCGGCGAATTATTGCTTCCGCTATTTGCCGCTGCGCCTGCGTGTGGGTAATGCCCGCCCAACCAAACGTGGCGCGGTAGGTATTTTGCTCGACACCATTGGCATCGCCTCGATATGCGCTCTGCTGGTTGTCTCTGCCGCACCAGAAGTGATGCACGATACACGCCGTTTCGTGCCCACTCTGGTCGGCTTCGCGGTACTGGGTGCCAGTTTCTATAAAACACGCAGCATTATCATCCCAACACTGCTTAGTGCGCTGGCCTATGGGCTCGCCTGGAAAGTGATGGCGATTATATAACCCACAAGAATCATTTTTCTAAAACAATACATTTACTTTATTTGTCACTGTTGTTACTATATCGGCTGAAATTAATGAGGTCATACCCAAATGGATAGTTCGTTTACGCCCATTGAACAAATGCTAAAATTTCGCGCCAGCCGCCACGAAGATTTTCCTTATCAGGAGATCCTTCTGACCCGTCTTTGCATGCATATGCAAAGCAAGCTGCTGGAGAACCGCAATAAAATGCTGAAGGCTCAGGGGATTAACGAGACGTTGTTTATGGCGTTGATTACGCTGGAGTCTCAGGAAAACCACAGTATTCAGCCTTCTGAATTGAGTTGTGCTCTTGGATCATCCCGTACCAACGCGACGCGTATTGCCGATGAACTGGAAAAACGGGGTTGGATCGAACGTCGTGAAAGCGATAACGATCGTCGTTGCCTGCATCTGCAATTAACGGAAAAAGGTCACGAGTTTTTGCGCGAGGTTTTACCGCCACAGCATAACTGCCTGCATCAACTCTGGTCCGCGCTCAGCACAACAGAAAAAGATCAGCTCGAGCAAATCACCCGCAAATTGCTCTCCCGTCTCGACCAGATGGAACAAGACGGTGTGGTTCTCGAAGCGATGAGCTAACGCGTCATCTCGCTCAAAAATCCAGATTTATAACAGAAAAAATGACCGGCCAGCATCGCAACATGCTGGCCTTTTTGGCAAGCAGGTCGGCTCAGCCGATGAGTTAAGAAGATCGTGGAGAACAATATGAGCGCAAATGCGGAGACTCAAACCCCGCAGCAACCGGTAAAGAAGAGCGGCAAACGTAAGCGTCTGCTCCTCCTTCTCACCTTGCTCTTTATAATTATTGCCGTAGCGATAGGGATTTATTGGTTTTTGGTACTGCGTCATTTCGAAGAAACCGATGACGCATACGTGGCAGGGAATCAGATTCAAATTATGTCTCAGGTGTCTGGCAGCGTGACGAAAGTCTGGGCCGATAACACCGATTTTGTAAAAGAAGGCGATGTGCTGGTCACTCTCGACCCGACAGATGCTCGCCAGGCGTTTGAAAAAGCCAAAACGGCACTGGCTTCCAGCGTGCGCCAAACCCACCAGCTGATGATTAACAGCAAACAGTTGCAGGCGAATATTGAGGTGCAAAAAATCGCCCTCGCGAAAGCACAAAGCGACTACAACCGCCGTGTGCCGCTGGGCAATGCCAACCTGATTGGTCGCGAAGAGCTGCAACACGCCCGCGACGCGGTGACCAGTGCCCAGGCGCAACTGGATGTCGCCATTCAACAATACAATGCCAATCAGGCGATGATTCTGGGGACTAAACTGGAAGATCAGCCTGCCGTGCAACAGGCTGCCACCGAAGTACGTAACGCCTGGCTGGCGCTGGAGCGTACCCGTATTGTCAGTCCGATGACCGGTTATGTCTCCCGCCGAGCAGTACAGCCTGGGGCGCAAATTAGCCCAACGACGCCGCTGATGGCGGTCGTTCCAGCCACCAATATGTGGGTGGATGCCAACTTTAAAGAGACGCAGATTGCCAATATGCGTATCGGTCAGCCGGTCACCATCACCACCGATATTTACGGCGATGATGTGAAATACACCGGTAAAGTGGTTGGTCTGGATATGGGGACAGGTAGCGCGTTCTCGCTGCTTCCGGCGCAAAACGCCACCGGTAACTGGATCAAAGTCGTTCAGCGTCTGCCTGTTCGTATTGAACTGGACCAGAAACAGCTCGAGCAATACCCGCTGCGTATCGGTTTGTCCACGCTGGTGAGCGTCAATACCACTAACCGTGACGGTCAGGTACTGGCAAATAAAGTACGTTCCACACCGGTAGCGGTAAGCACCGCGCGTGAAATCAGCCTGGCACCTGTCAATAAACTGATCGACGATATCGTAAAAGCTAACGCTGGCTAATCCAGAGGTGCGTGTGATGCAACAGCAAAAACCGCTGGAAGGCGCGCAACTGGTCATTATGACGATTGCGCTGTCACTGGCGACATTCATGCAGGTGCTAGACTCCACCATTGCTAACGTGGCGATCCCCACTATCGCCGGGAATCTGGGCTCATCGCTCAGCCAGGGAACGTGGGTAATCACTTCTTTCGGGGTGGCGAATGCCATCTCGATCCCGCTTACCGGCTGGCTGGCAAAGCGCGTCGGGGAAGTGAAACTGTTCCTCTGGTCAACCATCGCCTTTGCTATTGCGTCGTGGGCGTGTGGTGTCTCCAGCAGCCTGAATATGCTGATCTTCTTCCGCGTGATTCAGGGGATTGTCGCTGGGCCGCTGATCCCGCTTTCGCAAAGTCTGTTACTGAATAACTACCCGCCAGCAAAACGCTCGATCGCGCTGGCGTTGTGGTCGATGACGGTGATTGTCGCGCCAATTTGCGGCCCGATCCTCGGCGGTTATATCAGCGATAATTACCACTGGGGCTGGATATTCTTCATCAACGTGCCGATTGGCGTGGCGGTGGTGTTGATGACACTGCAAACCCTGCGCGGACGCGAAACCCGCACCGAACGGCGGCGGATTGATGCCGTGGGGCTGGCGCTGCTGGTAATTGGCATCGGCAGCCTGCAGATTATGCTCGACCGGGGTAAAGAGCTGGACTGGTTCTCATCACAGGAAATTATCATTCTCACCGTGGTGGCGGTGGTGGCTATCTGCTTCCTGATTGTCTGGGAGCTGACCGACGATAACCCGATAGTCGATCTGTCGTTGTTTAAGTCGCGCAACTTCACCATCGGCTGCTTGTGTATCAGCCTCGCGTATATGCTCTACTTCGGCGCGATTGTTCTGCTGCCGCAGTTGTTGCAGGAGGTCTACGGTTACACGGCGACCTGGGCAGGTTTGGCCTCTGCGCCGGTAGGGATTATTCCGGTGATCCTGTCGCCGATTATCGGCCGCTTCGCGCATAAACTGGATATGCGGCGACTGGTAACCTTCAGCTTTATCATGTATGCCGTCTGCTTCTACTGGCGTGCTTATACCTTTGAACCGGGTATGGATTTTGGCGCGTCGGCCTGGCCGCAGTTTATCCAGGGCTTCGCAGTGGCCTGCTTCTTTATGCCGCTGACCACCATTACGCTGTCTGGTTTGCCACCGGAACGACTGGCGGCGGCATCGAGCCTCTCTAACTTTACGCGAACGCTGGCGGGGTCTATCGGCACATCCATCACCACCACCATGTGGACTAACCGCGAGTCGATGCACCACGCACAGTTAACCGAGTCGGTAAACCCGTTTAACCCGAACGCTCAGGCGATGTACAGCCAACTGGAAGGGCTGGGGATGACGCAACAACAGGCATCAGGTTGGATTGCCCAGCAGATCACTAATCAGGGGCTGATTATTTCCGCCAATGAGATCTTCTGGATGTCAGCCGGGATATTCCTCGTCCTGCTGGGGCTGGTGTGGTTTGCTAAACCGCCATTTGGCGCAGGTGGCGGTGCGGGCGGTGCGCACTAAGGTTGTTAAAGGGAGCTGCGGCTCCCTTTTTATTTGCTCATTCTGTAAACGGTTGTTTTATCATCTCAAACGGTGTATCTTTTCGCCGCCCCAAACTCTTCCATTCACCATTAACCGGTTCTGAGCATTCGCTCAGGTTGTTAACTCACTTTTTTCTTCGCCCTCGCTTTCGCGGGTGATACTCACATTTTTTTAACCCCATAACTCGCACCCTCGCGGGCGTACGTTTATTACACAAAAAATAATGGATTATTATGAATACCCAACGTAAATACGGGAGAACCTGGCATTACCCCTTCTCCCCTGGCACCACCAGCGATGACCGTATTAACACCGATTACTGGCAGGATTTACAGGCCATCACGCAATTGGTGCACACAGAAAAACTCGACGGTGAAAATAACTGCCTTAACCGCTACGGCGTGTTTGCCCGTTCCCATGCCGCGCCTACACAATCGGCATGGACCTATAAAATTCGCCAACGCTGGCAACTGCTGAAAAACGATCTCGGCGATCTGGAGTTGTTTGGTGAAAATCTTTATGCCGTTCATTCGATTGAATATCGCGCCCTGGAGCAGGATTTTTATCTGTTTGCCGTTCGCTGCCAGGATATATGGCTGAGCTGGGAAGAGGTGCAGTTTTACGCCGCTCTGTTTGATTTCCCCTGCGTTCCCAAAATCTCCGGCCCGCAGCCGGGGAATGATGAAAAAAGCTGGCAACGTGATTTTCTGGCGCTGACCAATGCGCGCGGCGCGTTCGATCCCTGGGATACGCAAACCGGGCAACCCTGTACGCTGGAAGGCATTGTCAGCCGGAATAGTGATGCGTTTTCCGTCGCTGACTTTTCGCATAACGTCTTCAAGTATGTACGCAAAAATCATGTCAAAACCACCGAGCACTGGAAACGCCACTGGCGACGGGCGCGGATGGCCCATGAGTTCGCTTATGGAGAACAGTCATGATTTGGCAACTTACCGACGACAAACGCTGGTCGACGCTACGCCAGCGTTTTAGCTGGGTTGAGGATATGCATAACACGCCGCAAGCCCCGGAGCATCATGGTGAAGGCGACGTTGGTGTGCATACTGAAATGGTGCTGAACGCACTCGTTGCGATGGCTGAGTTTCAGCAACTCCCCGCTCAGCAGCAGGAAATTTTATGGGCGGCGGCGTTATTGCATGACGTTGAAAAGCGCAGTACTACCGTGCAGGAAAACGGACGTATTCAGTCTCCAGGCCATGCTCGTCGGGGTGAATTGACGGCCCGACAAATTTTATGGCGCGATATCCCGACGCCGTTCGTGCTACGCGAGCAAATTGTTGCACTGGTGCGTCTGCATGGGTTACCGCTATGGTTACTGGAACGTCCGGAACCGGAGCGTTTGCTGCTCACGGCTGCAATGCGTATCGACACACGTCTGCTCGCTTTGCTTGCTCGTGCCGATCTGCTTGGTCGCCATTGTCATGATCAGCAATCAATGCTGGAACGCATCGAGCTGTTCGAGCTATTTTGCCAGGAGCAACAATGCTGGGGAAAAGTGCGTTCATTCGCTTCGGATTCCGCACGCTGGCATTACCTGACCCATGAACAAAGTTCTCCTGATTTTGTTCCCTGGGAGGCTGAATCTTTTGAGGTTATTTTGCTGTGTGGTTTACCGGGTATGGGCAAAGATCGCTTTATCAGTGAACAGTGCCAGAGAGTGAACGTTATCAGCCTTGATGATATGCGGCGGCGAATCAATGCCAGTCCGGACGACAAAACCGCCACCGGGCGTATTGTGCAACAGGCAAAAGAAGAAGCGCGCGTTTTTTTACGCCAGAAGAAGCCGTTCATCTGGAATGCAACGAACATTACCCGCCAGTTGCGTAGCCAGCTCATCAGTCTGTTTACGGCTTACGGTGCACGAGTAAAAATCGTTTATCTGGAAGTACCGTGGGCGCAATGGAAGCAGCAAAATGCCAGGCGCGAGTATGCCGTTCCTGAAGCGGTCGTGATGCGGATGGCCTCAAGGCTGGAAGTTCCTCAACCTGATGAAGCACATAGCGTGGAATATCGGGTGACTGACAGGTAATAAAAACCGGGCGGTGATATCACCTGCCCGGCCTCTTCAATTGACTAGATGTGCAATTCCTGCAACTTTTCTTTCGGCAGCGCCAACTCTTCGTTGCTGTTGATGCGTACGTCACGTTCCAGGATATTACGCGCAATATCCTGCGCTTCCTGCAACGAATGCATCTGATAAGTACCACACTGGTAGACGTTCAGTTCCGGGATCTGATTCTGATCCTGCACTTTCAGCACGTCTTCCATTGCCGCTTTCCAGGCATTAGCGACACGCTGCTCATCTGGCGTACCAATCAGACTCATATAAAAACCGGTGCGGCAGCCCATTGGCGAGATATCGATAATCTCAACGCCATTACCGTTAAGATGGTTACGCATAAAACCAGCAAACAGGTGCTCCAGGGTATGGATCCCTCTTTCTGGCATCACTTCTTTGTTCGGCACGCAGAAGCGCAGATCGAACACGGTGATTGCGTCGCCATGCGGGGTGTTCATTGTTTTCGCCACCCGAACTGCAGGCGCTTCCATCCGGGTATGATCGACTGTGAAGCTATCTAACAACGGCATTTAGCCACCTCCGGTAATTTTTTTAAAAATTTTCTGAACTCTTTCTTCCCAGGCGAGTCTGAGTATATGAAAGACGCGCATTTGTTATCATCATCCCTGAATTCAGAGATGAAATTTTGGCCACTCACGAGTGGCCTTTTTCTTTTCTGTCAGGCGTGTTTTTCCAGCCACACCGCAAACGGTTCGGTATCAGCGGCTTCCATTTCCTGCTGACGGCGTACAGACGCCTCGCGCTCGGCTACAAAATCCTCTTCACGCAGAATTTCCAGCGGCTCTTCACGCAGCAGATTACGGTACGCTTCAGCAAACGCTTTACCTGTTCCGCCAATACCAGTATCAATCATAGACCTTAAGATACGGGCAGAGAAAGTCAGATCGGGATTATCGAAGCAGGCGACCAGTTCATCACACACTTTCTGGTACGCTTCGCCGCCGTTAATGCTATCCAGCGTTTGCGCCACGCGTTTTAGATCGCGGAACAAATCTTTCCCCACCTGCGGCAACGGGAACTGCGCGGTTTCGCAGCCGATACCCAGCGTCAGGCCCGGTTTGCGACCTTCGAGGATCACCCGGTTCCAGTTAACGCGTGTACAGGCAAGTTCGCTACTGCTCATTTCCGGTGCATCAGCCAGCGCACACCAGACCATAAACAGGTCGAGGAATCGCACCTGTTGTTCATCTACACCAATCGGCGAGAACGGGTTGATGTCCAGCGAACGCACTTCAATATATTCAATGCCGCCACGTAGCAACGCATCAGAAGGCGACTCGCCGCTGTGGGTCACGCGTTTTGGACGAATAGGCGCGTACAGTTCGTTTTCAATCTGCAGCACATTGCTGTTGATTTGCAACCGCTTACCGTCTTTCTCAATACCAATCTTTGCGTACTCTTCCGATGGCGTTTTGATTGCCTGTTTAAGGCCCGCTACGTACTCGTAGAGATCGTTAAAGGTGATACCAAGATTGCTTTGCGATTTGTTGGTATAGCCAAGATCGCTCAAACGAAGAGAGGTCGCATACGGCAGGTAATACATACCGCACTCAGTTTTCTCAAACGGCAGCGACGTTGGTTTTCCTTGCAAGAAAGAAGAACAAATCGCCGGAGACGCGCCAAACAGATAAGGAATGACCCAACCGAAACGATAGTAATTGCGAATAACGCGGAAATAGCCCGCAGAAATTTTCTCTTTGGCATCAGCGCCCGAGATATCGCCGCACTTCGCTTGCCAGAATGCCATGGGCAAAGAGAAATTGTAGTGCACGCCGGAAATGGTTTGCATCAGCGCGCCATAGCGATTTTTCAGCCCTTCACGGTACAGCGTTTTAAAGCGTCCGGTGTTAGAAGTGCCGTACTGTGCCAGTTCGATGTCCTGACCTTCTGCGATATAGCATGGCATACTTAACGGCCACATCCGCTCATCGCCCATATTGCGCGCCGTATAGCGATGCAGATCGCGCATAAAGGTCAGCATATGTTCAATATCACCATCCACTGGTGTAATAAATTCCAGCAATGCTTCCGCAAAATCGGTAGTAATCCATTTATGCGTCAGTGCGGAACCTAATGCTTCAGGATGACCTGTTGTTGCCAGTGTGCCATCAGCATTAACACGCAAAGTTTCGCGCTCAAGCCCACGCTGTATCCCCTTTAACGCCTGAGGATGTTTTTCCAGCCAGGCCAGCGCCTGTGATACGTCCGGGATCAAATTGACCTCCCGCCTGTCAAAATCGTTTTAATTAGCATAACTGTAATGGTGACCATGTGTGCAGGCCTACAATTAGTGCCACCATATCATGCCCTGAACGGTCGCTGCTGCAACTGCAACATAACGTAACGCTTTACCAAGACACAAAAAAAAGATTACTGGCCCCCAGGAGATGCGCATCCATCCCGCTAACAGACACAGTAAATCACCAACCACGGGCATCCAGCTTAATAATAGCGTGACTGCACCATAGCGTTTCAGCCAACCAGTAGCTTTCTCTTGCCAGCGCGATGTTTTACGCAATGGAAAGAAACGCCCAAGGATAACGTTAGTTAACCCTCCAAGGCTATTACCCATTGTTGCTGTTAACACTAAAACCCAGGGATGACTTACCCCGGAAAGCAACATTGCAACCAGCACGACTTCGGAATTACCGGGTAATAGTGTAGCGCTGAGGAAACTACTGGCAAACAACGATAAAAGCGATAAAGCTTCACTCACAGCAAGCGAACATCCACAGCGTCCATGCCTGCAGCACGGGCCGCCTGAATACCGAAATCAGCATCTTCAAAGACCACACACTGTGTTGGTTGCACGCCCATATGCTGCGCGCACAACAAAAATGTGTCTGGCGCAGGTTTATGATGTTTGACGTGATCGGCAGCAACGACGGCGTCAAAATAACGGCGTAATCCCAGGTGCGTTAGCAGTGCCTCAGCGATGGCGCTTTCACTCCCCGTTCCTACAGCCATTGGTCGACGTCCGTGCCAGCTTTTCACCACTTCAACAAGGGGGAGTGGTTCGACGCTATCGAGTAACATGCTTCTGACTGCTTCTGTTTTTTCACGCGCCAGCGCATGCGGGTCGAGATCGGCCTGATTCAGTTCAATAATCGCCTGAGCAATGCGCCACGTGGGCGAGCCATTAAGCGCAATCATCGCCTGAACATCGTACTGAAGACCATAGTGTCCTAATACTTCGCGCCACGCTTTACGGTGCGTAGGCTCCGTATCCAGGATTGTGCCATCCATATCAAAAATTAAACCTGCATAACGCTCGTACATGGTCTTCTCGCAAGTCGAAAAATATGACGCTACTTTAGCGTAATTGCTTGATTTTGTCGCTGATGGCGAAGGAGAAGAATATTCAGGTTATAGATAAAGTAGTTATTTAGAAATGAAATATTTTTGAAGGAAATTTGTGGGAGAAGATGGTGCCTGCGGTTAGTACCGCTACCTCTTCGATACGTTCATTGCTGAAGGTTACGGAGAATATGGTGCATCCGGGAGGATTCGAACCTCCGACCGCTCGGTTCGTAGCCGAGTACTCTATCCAGCTGAGCTACGGATGCATCGGGAAAACTTATTTTACTGCTGATATTGATACCGCTACTAAAGCCATATCAAATAAGAAAATCCATCTTAACCATCATCACTGATGATTACGGAAAATATGGTGCATCCGGGAGGATTCGAACCTCCGACCGCTCGGTTCGTAGCCGAGTACTCTATCCAGCTGAGCTACGGATGCATCGGGAAATTTATTTTACTGCTGATATTGATATCGCTACTAAAGCCATATCAAGTAAGAGATGGTGCATCCGGGAGGATTCGAACCTCCGACCGCTCGGTTCGTAGCCGAGTACTCTATCCAGCTGAGCTACGGATGCATCGGGAAACTTACTTTACTGCAGATTTTTTGATACCGCTACTAAAGCCGTATCAAGTAAGAGATGGTGCATCCGGGAGGATTACTCGCCTTACGGCTCGCCCTTCGGGCCGTTGCTAAAGCAACGTTATCCTCCCTGGTGCTTGCGGTTAGTACCACCACCTCTTCGACACCTTCATCGCTGAAGATTTCGTAGAATATGGTGCATCCGGGAGGATTCGAACCTCCGACCGCTCGGTTCGTAGCCGAGTACTCTATCCAGCTGAGCTACGGATGCAAATGGCGGTGAGGCGGGGATTCGAACCCCGGATGCAGCTTTTGACCGCATACTCCCTTAGCAGGGGAGCGCCTTCAGCCTCTCGGCCACCTCACCACACGCCTCTTACGAGTGCTTCGAAGAACTTGTTTATCGCTCATCGTCGCTGCGTGGCGCACATATTACTTTCTGAGACTTATAAGTCAAACAATTTTTCCCACACTTTTATCGTTTGCACACTTCACGCTCAATTAGTCTGTAAAAACGTCAAAAAGAGTGTTTTATCAACAGAAAAACGGAGGTCTGACAGATAGCAGTAATGCAAAAAAATGGAGACTAAAGTTGAATGAACGGGAGTAAAGCGAAAAAACAATGGAGTGAAGGAGGAATTTTGAGGGTGCGTCTCACCGATAAAGATGAGACGCGGAAAGATTAGTAACTGGACTGCTGGGATTTTTCAGCCTGGATACGCTGGTAGATCTCTTCACGGTGAACAGAAACTTCCTTCGGGGCATTTACGCCAATACGTACCTGGTTGCCCTTTACCCCTAAAACTGTCACGGTGACCTCATCCCCAATCATGAGGGTCTCACCAACTCGACGAGTCAGAATCAGCATTCTTTGCTCCTTGAAAGATTAAAAGAGTCGGGTCTCTCTGTATCCCGGCATTATCCATCATATAACGCCAAAAAGTAAGCAATGACAAACACATTACATGTAAGCAGTCATGGCATTACATTCTGTTAAACCTAAGTTTAGCCGATATACACAACTTCAACCTGACTTTATCGTTGTCGATAGCGTTAATGCGAATGCCGTGAAGCGAGTCCACGGCATTGCCTGACGCTTATATTATTGCAATTTCGCGCTGACCCAGCCTTTCACACTGGCTAACGCTGCAGGTAAGGCCGCAGCATCCGTACCACCGGCTTGCGCCATGTCAGGACGTCCACCACCCTTGCCGCCCACCTGCTGAGCGACCATACCAATCAGTTCCCCTGCTTTCACACGATCTGTGACGTCCTTAGATACGCCTGCAATCAGAGAAACCTTACCTTCGGCTACCGTTGCCAGCACGATAATTGTCGACCCCAGCTGATTTTTTAAATCGTCAACCATGGTACGCAACATTTTCGGCTCAACACCGCTAAGCTCGCTAACCAACAGCTTAACACCATTAACATCAATTGCCTTACTGGAAAGATTTGCGCTCTCCTGTGCGGCAGCTTGTTCTTTAAGCTGTTGTAACTCTTTTTCCAGCTGACGCGTACGTTCCAGTACTGAGCGCACTTTATCAGCCAGATTATTGCTATCGCCTTTCAACAGATGTGCGACTTCGCTTAAGCGATCGCTGTCTGCATGGACGGTGGCGATAGCGCCTTCTCCGGTTACCGCTTCGATACGACGAACACCTGCAGCAGTACCCGATTCAGAGATGATGCGGAACAGACCAATATCACCGGTGCGGCTTGCGTGAGTACCGCCACACAGCTCGGTGGAGAAATCGCCCATGCTCAACACGCGTACGCGCTCATCATACTTCTCGCCAAACAGCGCCATCGCACCTTTCGCTTTCGCCGCTTCGAGATCCATGATGTTGGTTTCGATCGGCAAGTTACGGCGAATCTGCGCGTTCACCAGGTCTTCAACCGCACGAATCTCTTCTGGTTTCATCGCTTCGTTGTGTGAGAAGTCGAAGCGCAGCACTTTGTCGTTAACCAGTGAACCTTTCTGCGATACATGAGTACCCAGAACCTGGCGCAGCGCAGCGTGCATCAGGTGCGTTGCGGAGTGATTCAGACGAATACGAGCGCGACGAGCCTCATCAACATCAGCCTGCACCGCGTCGCCCACTTTCAGAGAACCCGCAGCAAGTTTACCGATATGACCAATCGCCTGGCCGTATTTCTGCGTATCTTCCACCGCAAAGGAGAAGTTAGCACCTTTCAGTTCGCCTTTATCGCCAACCTGACCGCCAGATTCCGCATAGAATGGCGTTTGATCCAGCACGACTACCGCTTCCTGGCCTGCATTAATGGCATCAACCGCTTTACCATCAACAAACAGCGCGGTCACTTTGCCGTTCAGTTCCAGATGGTCATAGCCTTTAAATTCAGATGCACTGTCAACACGGATCATTGCGTTGTAATCGGCACCAAAGCCGCTGGCTTCGCGCGCACGACGACGCTGCTCTTCCATTGCTGCTTCAAAACCAGCTTCGTCAACTTTGATGTTGCGTTCACGACAAACATCAGCCGTCAGGTCAACCGGGAAACCGTAGGTGTCGTACAGACGGAAAGCAGTTTCGCCATCCAGCGTATCGCCAGAAAGTTTCGCCAGCTCTTCGTCCAGCAGCGCCAGACCGCGCTCCAGAGTGCGGGCAAACTGTTCTTCTTCAGTCTTCAGCACCTGCTCAACCTGTGCCTGCTGGCGTTTCAGGTCTTCACCCGCAGAGCCCATAACGTCGATCAGCGGACCAACCAGTTTGTAGAAGAAAGTTTCTTTCGCGCCGAGCATATTACCGTGACGCACTGCGCGACGAATGATACGACGCAGTACATAACCACGGTTTTCGTTGGACGGCATTACGCCATCCGCGATCAGGAACGCACAAGAACGAATGTGGTCAGCGATTACGCGCAGCGATTTATTGCTCAGATCGGTCGCGCCAGTGACTTTCGCTACCTCCTGGATCAGCGTGCGGAACAGGTCGATGTCATAGTTAGAGTTAACGTGTTGCAGCACCGCAGCAATACGTTCCAGACCCATACCGGTATCTACAGACGGCTTCGGCAGCGGTTCCATCGTGCCATCTGCCTGGCGGTTGAACTGCATGAAGACGATGTTCCAAATCTCAATGTAACGGTCGCCGTCTTCTTCCGGACTTCCCGGAGGGCCACCCCAAATGTGGTCGCCATGATCGTAGAAGATTTCGGTGCACGGGCCACACGGACCAGTGTCACCCATCTGCCAGAAGTTGTCAGATGCGTATGGCGCACCTTTGTTATCGCCGATGCGAATAATACGTTCGCGCGGGATCCCTACTTCTTTTTCCCAGATTTCGTAGGCTTCGTCGTCGCTTTCATAGACGGTAACCCACAGACGCTCTTTCGGCAGGGCAAACCATTTTTCGCTGGTCAGCAGTTCCCATGCAAACTGAATAGCATCGTGTTTGAAATAGTCGCCGAAGCTGAAGTTGCCCAGCATTTCGAAGAAGGTATGGTGACGCGCGGTGTAACCGACGTTTTCCAGGTCGTTGTGTTTACCACCTGCACGCACGCAGCGTTGGGAAGTGGTAGCGCGGGAATAATTACGCTTGTCGAGCCCAAGGAACACATCCTTGAACTGGTTCATCCCGGCGTTGGTAAACAACAAAGTTGGGTCGTTATGGGGTACCAGGGAGCTGCTGGCAACTACCTGATGTCCCTTACTATGGAAAAAGTCGAGAAACGCCTGACGGATCTCAGCGGTGCTCTTGCTCATAATTATCCTGAAATCAAGCTAACGAAATATCGCCACCAGCTACAGCGTGTCTTAACCGCCGGGCTGGTAACTGAAAAGTGGGAATAAGATAAGTTTTCTTGACTGGGAAGTAAAATACCGTATGCGTTCAGTCGGCAAAATTTCGCCAAATATCCTGGATATCCTCCATCAGATAGCCGCGATAGAGCAGAAAACGCTGGATCTTAACTTTTTCTGAAAAGACAGTTGGCAAAGGTTCGCCATATTTTCGCGTCGCCTGATCGCGCGCCAGTGCGCACCAGTCGATGTCACATTCACGCATCGCTTTTTCTGTCGCTTCGCGGGAAATACCTTTCTGATTCAGTTCCTGGCGAATACGCGCAGGTCCATAACCTTTGCGGCTACGGCTGGCGATAAAGCGCGCAACAAATCGGCTGTCATCGAGATAGCCATGTTCATGGCACCAGGCAATAACACGCTCGTAATCTTCTACCGTGGCATCAATCTCTTCGGGGCCATTTTTGCCCATGATCGGTGCCGCGAGTTTACGCCGCAGTTCTTGCTCACTGTGATCGCGCACCGCCAGAATGCGTACCGCACGATCCAACAGGCGAGCATATGCCGGGCGACGGGATGTTGATTCTGTCATGGCATACCCTTACAACTTAAAAAGCAAAAGGGCCGCAGATGCGACCCTTGTGTATCAAACAAGACAATTAAAAATCTTCGTTAGTTTCTGCTACGCCTTCGCTGTCATCTACAGAGAAATCCGGCGTTGAGTTCGGGTTGCTCAGCAGCAACTCACGTACTTTCTTCTCGATCTCTTTCGCAGTTTCCGGGTTGTCTTTCAGCCAGGCAGTCGCATTCGCTTTACCCTGACCGATCTTCTCACCTTTGTAGCTGTACCACGCGCCCGCTTTCTCGATCAGCTTCTCTTTCACGCCCAGGTCAACCAGTTCGCCGTAGAAGTTGATACCTTCGCCGTAGAGGATCTGGAATTCAGCCTGTTTAAACGGCGCAGCGATTTTGTTCTTCACCACTTTCACGCGGGTTTCGCTACCCACCACGTTTTCGCCCTCTTTCACCGCGCCGATGCGACGGATGTCGAGACGAACAGAAGCGTAGAATTTCAGCGCGTTACCACCGGTAGTCGTTTCCGGGTTACCGAACATCACACCAATTTTCATACGGATCTGGTTGATGAAGATCAGCAGCGTGTTGGACTGCTTCAGGTTACCCGCCAGCTTACGCATCGCCTGGCTCATCATACGTGCCGCAAGGCCCATGTGAGAATCGCCGATTTCGCCTTCGATTTCCGCTTTCGGTGTCAGTGCCGCCACGGAGTCAACGACGATAACGTCTACTGCGCCAGAACGCGCCAGAGCGTCACAGATTTCCAGTGCCTGCTCGCCGGTGTCCGGCTGGGAGCACAGCAGGTTGTCGATATCGACGCCCAGTTTACGTGCATAGATTGGGTCCAGCGCGTGTTCAGCATCGATAAACGCACAGGTTTTACCTTCACGCTGGGCTGCGGCGATCACCTGTAACGTCAGCGTGGTTTTACCGGAAGATTCCGGTCCGTAGATTTCGACGATACGGCCCATCGGCAGACCACCTGCCCCAAGCGCGATATCCAGTGAAAGCGAACCGGTAGAGATGGTTTCCACATCCATGGAACGGTCTTCACCCAGGCGCATGATGGAGCCTTTACCAAATTGTTTCTCAATCTGGCCCAGTGCTGCCGCCAACGCTTTCTGTTTGTTTTCGTCGATAGCCATTTTTACTCCTGTCATGCCGGGTAATACCGGATAGTCAATATGTTCTGTTGAAGCAATTATACTGTATGCTCATACAGTATCAAGTGTTTTGTAGAAATTGTTGCCACAAGGTTTGCAATGCATACGCAGTAGCCTGACGACGCACCGCATCACGGTCACCGCTGAAGCATTCCCGGCGGGTAATGCCTTCGCCGCGGGCAGTGGCAAAAGCAAACCAGACAGTGCCGACAGGTTTCTCTTCACTGCCGCCATCCGGCCCAGCGATACCGCTGATAGACACGGCATAATCAGCACGAGCCGCTTTCAGTGCGCCTATCGCCATTTCCACCACGACGGGTTCGCTCACCGCGCCGTGCTGCGCCAGCGTCTCTTCGCGTACGCCGATCATCTGCGCTTTGGCTTCGTTACTGTAGGTGACAAATCCGCGTTCAAACCAGGCGGAACTACCGGCAATATCGGTAATCACTTTCGCTACCCAACCGCCGGTACAAGACTCGGCAGTTGTTACGGTTGCGCCACGGGCTTTCAGCGCCTGCCCTACCTGTTCGCTTAACTGCATCAGTTCACTGTCAATCATCACAACCTCAGTCAGTCAAAAAATATATGCCGGACAAGATAGCACTTTCCCGCAGAAGATGGGGACGAGCGATTGATTTTACGAGTTGCGTTCCGGAAAAAGACTGTTGCGACCAGTCGGTAAAGAAAAAGCGCTACCATGCCGCGTTCACATTGATATGTATTCACAGGGAGAGAATAGCAATGGCAACAAAGAAAACGGATAACACGCCACAAAACGTGCTTAAACAAACCACGCAAATGCGTATTTGGGTCATCATTGGTGGCATCGGCGCACTGGTTTCAGTGATATGTAAAATTTTATCTTCTGGCTACCTTGAACCTTTCGACTTCGGTCAGGCTGCGTTAGGCGTTGTCTGCCTGGGATATGCGATATCGCTGTCGAAAAAAAATCAAGCAATTACGTCATTCGAATAAACAGTAAGAAAACAGAGGGAAGTTTAACCTCCCTCTTGCAAAGAGTTACTGAACGCGCGCCAGTGCCACGGCTTGTCCTAACTGCCAGACGGCCATTGCGTAATGGGTGCTGTGATTGTAACGGGTGATAGTGTAGAAGTTCGGCAAACCGTACCAGTACTGGTAACCGGTGCCAACATCCAGGCGCAGTAAGCTGGCCTGCTGATGATTGCCCAGCGGCTGCTGTGGCGTTAGTCCAGCTGCAGCAAGTTGTGAAATGCTGTACATGGTTTTGAAGCCATTCGGTAAGCCTGGTGCCTGACCGTTTGCCATCACTGCGACCTGATCGCCTTTCACCCAGCCGTGCGCTTTGAAATAGTTCGCCACGCTACCGATGGCATCAACCGGATCCCACAGGTTGATATGCCCGTCGCCGCTAAAATCCACTGCATATTGTTTATAAGACGATGGCATAAACTGACCGTAGCCCATCGCCCCGGCAAAGGAACCTTTCAGATTGAGCGGATCGTCCTGCTCATCGCGCGCCATCAGCAAGAAGGTTTCCAGCTCACCAGAGAAATACTCCGCGCGGCGTGGGTAGTTAAATGACAACGTTGCCAGCGCATCGAGGATACGAGTTTTCCCCATCACGCGTCCCCAGCGAGTTTCGACGCCGATAATCCCGACGATGATTTCTGGCGGTACGCCATACACTTGCCACGCACGATTCAGCGCATCTTCATACTGATTCCAGAAAACCACGCCGTTTTGCACGTTGTCCGGCGTAATAAATTTTTTGCGATAACGCAGCCATGCGCCGTTCGGACCTGATGGCGGCTTCACCGATGTGGTTGGTGCCTGGTTATCCATCAGCCGCAATACCGAATCCAGACGTTTCGCCTGGGAGAGAATTTCCTGCAACTGCTGACGATTGAAACCGTGTTTGTTCACCATTTTATCGATGAACTGCTGCGCATTCGGGTTGTTAGCGAAATCGCCGCCCATCTGCATCACATTGTGCTGCGGCTCAAGCAGGAAGCCGCCAGACGGCGTTCCGGTGGTCGTTTCAGTCTCAGTAGGTTTTGGCTTGCTGCTACAGGCGGCAAGCAACACAAAAAGGGGAAGCAATGTTACATAACGACGCTTGAACATGAGGGGTCCATTTAACAGATTCAACCAGGGGCAAGTATGGTAAAGCATCACGCCCCGCACAAGGAAGCGGTAGTCACTGCCCGATACGGACTTTACATAACTCAACTCATTCTCCTCGCTATCCTTTCACTTAAACTTTCAAGTTAAAATATTTATCTTTCATTTTGCGATCAAAATAACACTTTTAAATCTTTCAATCTGATTAGATTAGGTTGCCGTTTGGTAATAAAACAATAAATCCTGAAGGAGAGAACAATGATAGAAACCATTACTCATGGTGCAGAGTGGTTTATCGGGCTGTTCCAAAAGGGCGGAGAGGTATTTACCGGTATGGTGACCGGCATTCTTCCGCTGTTGATTAGCCTGCTGGTTATCATGAACGCACTGATTAATTTTATCGGTCAGCATCGTATTGAACGTTTTGCTCAACGTTGCGCCGGTAACCCTGTTTCCCGTTACCTGCTGTTACCGTGCATTGGCACGTTTGTCTTTTGCAATCCGATGACCTTAAGCCTGGGTCGCTTTATGCCGGAAAAGTACAAACCCAGCTATTACGCGGCGGCCTCTTATAGCTGTCACTCAATGAATGGCCTCTTCCCCCATATCAACCCTGGCGAACTGTTTGTTTATCTTGGCATTGCCAGCGGTCTGACAACGCTGAACCTGCCACTTGGCCCACTGGCGGTGAGCTATCTGTTGGTTGGTCTGGTCACTAACTTCTTCCGCGGCTGGGTGACCGATCTAACCACCGCTATTTTTGAGAAAAAGATGGGCATTCAACTTGAACAAAAAGTTCACCTGGCAGGAGCAACATCATGACGCGTATTCGGATCGAAAAAGGAACGGGTGGCTGGGGCGGCCCGCTTGAGCTGGAAGCCACGCCGGGCAAAAAAATTGTCTATATCACCGCCGGTACCCGGCCTGCGATTGTCGACAAACTGGCACAGCTTACTGGCTGGCAGGCTATCGACGGATTTAAAGAAGGTGAACCTGCGGAGGAAGAAATTGGTGTCACGGTAATCGACTGTGGCGGCACATTACGCTGCGGCATCTATCCAAAACGGCGTATTCCCACCATTAATATCCACTCGACGGGCAAGTCCGGTCCACTGGCGCAGTACATTGTGGAAGATATTTATGTCTCTGGCGTGAAAGAAGAAAACATCACTGTAGTGGGTGATGCGACACCACAACCCTCTTCCGTGGGCCGTGACTATGACACCAGCAAGAAAATCACCGAACAAAGCGATGGTTTACTGGCGAAGGTGGGAATGGGTATGGGTTCTGCCGTTGCCGTGCTGTTTCAATCTGGCCGTGACACCATCGACACTGTATTAAAAACCATTCTGCCGTTTATGGCGTTCGTCTCGGCGCTCATTGGCATCATTATGGCTTCTGGCCTTGGTGACTGGATTGCCCACGGTCTTGCTCCGCTGGCGAGCCATCCACTGGGTCTGGTCATGCTGGCGCTCATCTGCTCCTTCCCGCTGCTTTCACCTTTCCTCGGCCCAGGCGCAGTTATCGCACAGGTTATCGGCGTATTGATTGGCGTGCAGATTGGTCTCGGCAATATTCCGCCGCATCTGGCTTTACCTGCACTGTTTGCCATCAACGCGCAGGCGGCCTGCGACTTCATCCCGGTCGGTTTGTCGCTGGCGGAAGCCCGTCAGGACACGGTTCGCGTCGGTGTCCCTTCTGTACTGGTGAGCCGCTTTTTAACCGGCGCGCCGACTGTACTGATCGCCTGGTTTGTCTCCGGTTTTATCTATCAATAGAGGCTGAAACATGACCATTATTTATCAGACCACCATCACCCGTATCGGCGCGAGTGCTACTGACGCACTCAGCGACCAGATGCTCATCACCTTTCGTGAAGGCGCGCCTGCGGATCTCGAAGAGTATTGCTTCATCCATTGCCACGGCGAGTTAAAAGGTGAACTTCAACCCGGTTTGCAATTTTCACTCGGGCAGCATCGCTATCCGGTGACCGCCGTTGGCAGCGTGGCGGAAGACAACCTTCGCGAACTGGGTCATGTCACCCTGCGCTTCGATGGTTTAAGCGAAGCGGAATTTCCGGGCACTGTCCATGTGGCAGGCCCTGTACCCGACGATATCGCGCCGGGATCGGTTTTGAAGTTTGAATCTGTTAAGGAGTAAAAAATGAATCAGGTTGCCGTTGTCATCGGTGGTGGGCAAACCCTAGGCGCGTTCCTGTGCCACGGTCTGGCTGCCGAGGGGTATCGCGTAGCGGTTGTCGATATTCAGAGCGACAAAGCCGCAAATGTGGCACAAGAAATTAACGCCGAATATGGTGAAGGTATGGCGTACGGTTTTGGTGCTGACGCCACCAGCGAGCAGAGCGTGCTGGCGCTCTCTCGTGGGGTAGATGAAATCTTTGGTCGCGTGGATTTGCTGGTCTACAGCGCCGGAATAGCAAAAGCAGCCTTTATCAGCGATTTCCAGCTCGGCGATTTTGATCGTTCGCTACAAGTGAATCTGGTGGGTTATTTCCTGTGTGCGCGTGAATTTTCGCGTTTGATGATCCGCGACGGGATTCAGGGGCGCATTATTCAGATCAACTCGAAATCCGGCAAAGTGGGCAGCAAACACAACTCTGGCTACAGCGCAGCGAAATTTGGTGGCGTCGGACTGACTCAATCACTGGCTCTGGATCTGGCGGAGTACGGCATTACGGTGCATTCACTAATGCTCGGTAATCTGCTGAAATCGCCGATGTTCCAGTCACTGTTGCCACAATACGCGACCAAGCTAGGTATCAAACCGGATCAAGTCGAGCAGTATTACATCGACAAAGTACCGCTCAAACGCGGCTGCGATTATCAGGATGTGCTGAATATGCTGCTGTTCTACGCCAGTCCAAAGGCATCGTACTGCACTGGACAGTCGATTAATGTCACCGGCGGTCAGGTGATGTTCTGATCAACAGCGCAGATCCGTTAAGGATCTCCGTGAGACTAATAGAATGCCTGATGCGCTACGCGCATCAGGCATACAGGACTTTCGCCACTACATTAAGGAAAATTTATGGTATCCGCACTCATCACCGTCGCCGTTATCGCCTGGTGTGCGCAACTGGCCTTAGGCGGCTGGCAAATTTCTCGTTTTAACCGTGCCTTCGACACACTATGCCAGCAAGGGCGGGTTGGCGTGGGCCGTTCCAGCGGGCGCTTTAAACCGCGGGTCGTGGTCGCCATCGCGCTGGACGATCAGCAGCGCATCGTCGATACCTTGTTTATGAAAGGACTGACCGTTTTCGCTAAACCGCAAAAAATTCCCGCAATTACGGGTATGTATCTTGGTGATTTACGGCCCGATGTGATCTTTCCCCATGATCCACTATCACAGAATGCTCTATCATTGGCGCTTAAACTGAAACGTGGATAATTTCGTTGTGAATGTTACTTGCTTGCGAAGTTATCATTTTGAAACCTAAATCAGGTAATCACGCCCATGAAACCTCGTCAGCGTCAGGCCGCCATTCTGGAGTACCTGCAAAAGCAGGGTAAATGCTCGGTTGAAGAATTGGCGCAATACTTTGACACCACAGGCACAACCATTCGCAAAGATCTGGTCATTCTGGAACATGCTGGAACCGTCATTCGTACCTATGGCGGCGTGGTGTTAAATAAAGAGGAATCCGATCCACCTATCGATCATAAAACGCTCATCAACACCCACAAGAAAGAGCTGATTGCAGAAGCTGCCGTCAGTTTTATTCATGATGGCGATTCAATCATTCTTGATGCTGGCAGTACCGTATTACAGATGGTGCCTCTGCTCTCGCGCTTTAATAACATCACGGTGATGACCAACAGCCTGCACATCGTCAATGCGCTATCCGAACTGGATAACGAACAAACTATCCTGATGCCAGGCGGCACATTTCGTAAAAAATCGGCCTCATTTCACGGGCAGCTGGCAGAGAATGCCTTCGAACATTTCAGCTTCGATAAATTGTTTATGGGCACCGATGGCATCGATCTCACTGCAGGCGTAACCACCTTCAACGAGGTCTATACCGTCAGTAAAGCGATGTGTAATGCCGCGCGCGAAGTTATTTTGATGGCTGACTCATCGAAGTTTGGCCGTAAAAGCCCCAACGTGGTTTGTAGTCTTGAAAGCGTCGATAAACTGATTACCGACGCAGGTATCGATCCAGCGTTTCGTCAGGCGCTGGAAGAAAAAGGGATCGACGTGATCATAACCGGAGAGAGCAATGAGTGAAGCACTACTGAACGCGGGACGTCAGACGTTAATGCTGGAGTTGCAGGAAGCAAGCCGTTTACCAGAACGTCTGGGCGATGATTTTGTTCGCGCCGCCAATATCATCCTGCACTGCGAAGGCAAAGTGGTGGTTTCGGGAATTGGCAAATCGGGCCACATTGGTAAGAAAATCGCCGCAACGCTTGCCAGTACCGGCACGCCTGCTTTTTTTGTCCATCCGGCAGAAGCACTGCACGGCGATCTGGGGATGATTGAAAGCCGCGATGTGATGCTGTTTATCTCTTACTCCGGTGGCGCAAAGGAGCTGGATCTGATTATTCCGCGTCTGGAAGACAAATCTATCGCGCTGCTGGCGATGACCGGTAAACCGACATCACCGCTGGGCCTGGCGGCGAAAGCGGTGCTGGATATCTCTGTAGAACGCGAAGCCTGCCCGATGCATCTTGCGCCGACCTCCAGCACCGTCAATACCCTGATGATGGGCGACGCGCTGGCGATGGCGGTCATGCAGGCGCGCGGATTTAATGAAGAAGATTTTGCCCGCTCCCACCCAGCTGGGGCTCTGGGCGCTCGCTTGCTGAACAAAGTGCATCATCTGATGCGCCGTGATGACGCCATCCCGCAGGTGGCGTTAACCGCCAGCGTGATGGATGCGATGCTGGAACTTAGTCGCACCGGTCTGGGACTGGTAGCCGTGTGCGACGATCAACGGCTGGTGAAAGGCGTCTTTACCGACGGGGATTTACGTCGCTGGCTGGTTGGCGGCGGTGCACTCACCACGCCAGTTAATGAAGCGATGACGGCAGGCGGCACGACGTTGCTATCGCAAAGTCGCGCCATCGACGCCAAAGAGATCCTGATGAAGCGCAAAATCACCGCCGCACCAGTGGTGGATGAAAATGGCAAACTTACCGGCGCAATTAACCTGCAGGATTTCTATCAGGCCGGGATTATTTAATCCTTCAGCCCCAGACGTTTCGCCAGCCGATGCAGGTTGGCGACGTCGGTTTCCAGCATCCGTGCGCTGGCAGCCCAGTTGTGATGATTTTGTGCCAGCGCCTGGCGAATAGTTTCACGCTGGAACGCTTCTGTCGCTTCACGCAGGTTTTGCTTAACAATAGGCACCGCCGCCGCTTCTGGCGGCGGCAACGTCACCTCAGGAAAAGCAAAATGTTGCGCCTCAAGAATCACTTCATCGCCGCTGCGGGTCGCTCTCGCCAGCACTACCGCCCGGTGAATAGCATGTTCCAGTTCACGCACGTTTCCCGGAAAACTATAATGTTGCAATAAATTCCGCGCCCCGGAACTTAACACCACGCGGGAAAGTCCCAACCGCAGGCGGCACTGCTCACAGAAATACCCCGCCAGTAGAATGACGTCATCGCCCCGCTCACGCAGCGGCGGCACTGAAAGTGGAAACACGCTCAGACGATGAAACAAGTCAGCACGAAATCGCCCTGCCAGCACCTCTTCGCGCAAGTCGCGGTTAGTCGCCGCCAGCACGCGCACATCGACCCGCAAACTACGGTCATCGCCAACGCGCTGAATATCGCCATACTGCAACACCCTCAGCAGCTTGGCCTGCAATGCCAACGACAACTCGCCGATCTCATCCAGAAACAGCGTGCCGTTATCCGCCATTTCAAACTTCCCGCTGCGGTTACTGATAGCGCCAGTAAACGCTCCTTTCACATGCCCGAACAGTTCACTTTCCGCCACACTTTCCGGCAGTGCGGCACAGTTGAGATAGACCAGCGGATTCACCGCCCGTGGCGAGGCTTCATGAATCGCTTTCGCCACCAGCTCCTTACCGGTTCCCGTCTCACCGCTAATTAGGACGTTGAGATCGGACGCCGCCACAATCTCAATCTGTTTTTTCAATTGCGTCATGCCTGGCGACAGGCCGATCATCTGCGTCTCTTTCAGCGCTTCAAACGGCGCGGCATCGCCCGGCAGCATATTCTGACTTTCCAGTTGTTCAATCAGCAACGCATTGCTTAACGCTCCCGCCGCCAGCGCGGCAATCAGCCGTAACTCTTCGTCGCTGAAAACATCGAACTGATCGGGCTGCATCCCGTCGAGTGTCAATGCACCGATCAGGTTTTGTCCGGCAAATAACGGCAGACCAACGCAGGCGTGAACCTTCAGACTCTCCTGCCCGGGAATCAAACCGTCATAGGGATCGGGCAATTCGCTGTCTGCGGGAAAGCGCACCACGTCCCCGGCGCGGGCAATCGCTTCCAGCCGTGGATGCCCTTCCAGGGCAAAGCGTCTACCGAGAACATCCTTCGCCAGTCCGTCGATGGCAAGCGGAATAAACTGCCGCGAGTCGTAACGTAGCAACGCAGACGCATCGCACTCCAGCACCTGACGCAACGTGGTGATCAGGCGCTGAAAACGATCCTGATGACCAATCCCACGCTGCAATTCGATGGCGATATTCGCCAGCACATCAACGGAAAAACTCATCTTTGCCTCACTGTCAATTTGACTATAGATATTGTCATATCGACCATTTTATTGATAGTCATTTTGACTACTCATTAATGAGCATAATTTTATTTATATAGTAAAAACAATCAGATAAAAAACTGGCACGCAATCTGCAATTAGCAAGACATCTTTTTAGAACACGCTGAATAAATTGAGGTTGCTATGTCTATTGTGGTGAAAAATAACATTCATTGGGTTGGTCAACGTGACTGGGAAGTGCGTGATTTTCACGGCACGGAATATAAAACGCTGCGCGGCAGCAGCTACAACAGCTACCTCATTCGCGAAGAAAAAAACGTGCTGATCGACACCGTCGACCATAAATTCAGCCGCGAATTTGTGCAGAACCTGCGTAATGAAATCGATCTGGCAGATATCGATTACATCGTGATTAACCATGCTGAAGAGGATCACGCCGGGGCGCTGACCGAACTGATGGCGCAAATTCCCGATACGCCGATCTATTGTACTGCCAACGCTATCGACTCAATAAATGGTCATCACCATCATCCGGAGTGGAATTTTAATGTGGTGAAAACTGGTGACACGCTGGATATCGGCAACGGTAAACAGCTCATTTTTGTCGAAACGCCAATGCTGCACTGGCCGGACAGCATGATGACTTACCTGACGGGCGACGCGGTGCTGTTCAGTAACGATGCTTTCGGTCAGCACTACTGCGACGAGCATCTGTTCAACGATGAAGTGGATCAGACCGAGCTTTTCGAGCAGTGTCAGCGTTACTACGCCAATATCCTGACACCGTTCAGCCGCCTGGTAACGCCGAAAATCACCGAGATCCTGGGCTTTAACTTGCCGGTCGATATGATTGCCACCTCTCACGGCGTGGTATGGCGCGATAACCCGACGCAAATTGTCGAGCTGTACCTGAAATGGGCGGCAGATTATCAGGAAGACAGAATCACCATTTTCTACGACACCATGTCGAATAATACCCGCATGATGGCCGATGCTATCGCCCAGGGTATTGCGGAAACCGACCCACGCGTGGCGGTGAAAATTTTCAACGTTGCCCGAAGCGATAAAAACGAAATCCTGACCAATGTCTTCCGCTCAAAAGGCGTGCTGGTCGGCACTTCTACGATGAATAACGTGATGATGCCGAAAATCGCCGGGCTGGTGGAGGAGATGACCGGATTACGCTTCCGTAATAAACGCGCCAGTGCTTTCGGCTCTCACGGCTGGAGCGGCGGTGCCGTGGATCGTCTTTCCACGCGCCTGCAAGATGCGGGTTTCGAAATGTCGCTTAGCCTGAAAGCCAAATGGCGACCGGACCAGGATGCACTGGAATTATGCCGTGAACACGGTCGCGAAATCGCCCGTCAGTGGGCGCTCGCACCGCTGCCGCAGAGCACGGTGAATACGGTGGTTAAAGAAGAAACCTGTGCCGCCACGACGGCTGATCTCGGTCCGCGGATGCAGTGCAGTGTCTGCCAGTGGATTTACGATCCGGCAAAAGGCGAGCCAATGCAGGACGTTGCGCCAGGCACGCCGTGGAGTGAAGTCCCGGATAACTTCCTGTGCCCGGAATGCTCCCTCGGCAAAGACGTCTTTGACGAACTGGCATCGGAGGCAAAATGAGCAACGGCATTGTGATCATTGGTTCAGGCTTCGCCGCCCGCCAACTGGTGAAAAATATTCGTAAACAGGATACCGGTATTCCATTGACCCTGATTGCCGCCGACAGCATGGATGAGTACAACAAACCTGATCTTAGCCATGTGATCAGTCAGGGGCAACGTGCCGACGACCTTACCCGCCAGACGGCGGGTGAATTTACCGAGCAGTTTAATCTGCGCCTGTTTCCGCACACCTGGGTGACGGATATCGATGCCGAAGCCCATGTGGTGAAAAGCCAGAATAATCAGTGGCAATACGACAAGCTAGTGCTGGCAACCGGTGCCAACGCCTTTGTCCCGCCGGTGCCTGGGCGTGAGTTAATGCTGACGTTAAATAGTCAGCAAGAGTATCGCGCCTGTGAAACACAACTGCGGGATGCCCGACGGGTGTTGATTGTAGGCGGTGGTTTGATTGGTAGCGAACTGGCGATGGATTTTTGTCGGGCAGGCAAAGCGGTCACGCTCATCGACAACGCTGCCAGTATTCTGGCGTCGTTAATGCCACCGGAAGTAAGCAGCCGCTTGCAGCATCGGTTGACGGAGATGGGCGTTCATCTGCTGTTGAAATCTCAGTTGCAGGGGCTGGAAAAAACGGATTCTGGCATTCTGGCAACGCTGGACCGCCAGCGCAGCATCGAAGTGGATGCGGTAATTGCCGCCACCGGACTGCGCCCGGAAACCGCCCTGGCACGACGCGCCGGGCTGACGATTAATCGCGGCGTTTGCGTCGATAGTTATCTGCAAACCAGTAATGCCGATATTTATGCGCTGGGCGATTGCGCGGAAATTAACGGTCAGGTATTGCCGTTCCTCCAGCCGATTCAACTTAGCGCGATGGTGCTGGCAAAAAATCTTCTCGGCAATAACACGTCGCTGAAACTACCGGCGATGCTGGTGAAAATCAAAACGCCGGAATTACCGCTGCATCTGGCAGGCGAAACCCAGCGTCGGGATTTGCACTGGCAGATTTGTACCGAAAGCCAGGGAATGGTGGCGCGCGGCGTTGACGATGCCGACCAGCTTCGCGCCTTTGTAGTCAGTGAGGATCGGATGAAAGAGGCGTTTGGATTGTTGAAAACCTTGCCGATGTAGGCGGGCTAGTGTGCCCAAAATGTCGGATGCGACGCTGGCGCGTCTTATCCGACCTACGGGGAGCGCATGTGTAGGCCGGATAAGGCGTTCACGCCGCATCCGGCACTGCGCCCAAATGCAACACGTTTATCCGTTCTGGGCTTCACCCGCCACCCAACGGGCCGCAGCAATAACCCCCTGCCCCAGAGACAACCCGCCATCCCCCGCAGGTAAACTCTGCGGGAAGAGCAACGTAAAATCAGCAAGATAATGCGCCAGACGTGCACGCAGCAAACGGTTATGAATAACCCCGCCGCTAAATACCAGCGTAGTGATACCACGCATCGTGGCCTGCTCACGCATCAACGCGGCAAAACCCTGCGCCAGCGCATCATGAAATGCCCACGCGCGTTGATTAACCGGTGCCTGCCAGTTCAGCCACTGCTGCCAGAAAGTGGCGAGATCCAGCTGATTGTCCACCAGCGGCATCGTCACCGGATGCGTCACTCCCTGGCATGAAGCCGCCAGCGCCTCGAGGGCGCAAGCCGCTTCACCTTCATAACTTAACGTGGCTGGCGCACAGCCCAGTGCCGCCGCCACAGCATCGAACAAACGCCCGCACGATGACGCCAGCGGCGCGTTAATTCCACGCTCAATGGCCCGCGCCAGCACGCTCCAGTTTTGCTGTTGCACACTTGCCGTTTCAGGGTAATTCTGCCACTCCGGCACAAAGCGCAGGCACTGCGCCAGCAGGTTTCGCCACGGCTGCTTTGCCGCAAGATCGCCCCCCGGAAGCGCCACCGCAGGCAAGCCACCCAGGTGCTGGCATTCGCGATAGTTCACCCGCAAGCACTCGCCGCCCCATAAAGCGCCGTTTTCGCCCATACCAATACCGTCGAGCGTCAAAGCAATGACATCACTGCCATCCAGCGGCCAGTGATGTTCTGCCAGACACGCCGCCGCATGAGCATGATGATGCAGCACCGTTTGCGTCGGCAGATTCATTTCGCGCGCCCACTGGCTGGAGACATAGCCCGGATGCGCGTCATGCACAACGTATTGCGGGGTAAAATCGTAGATGTTTTGCATCAGACGCAACGCTTCGCGCCACTGCATCTGAATGCCATCGTCACTTAAATCGCCCAAATGTTGACTCAACACCGCCTGTTCACCACGCACCAGACAGAAGGTATTTTTCAGATCCGCACCGAGACACAGCACAGGAGGAATATTTTTAAAGCCCGGAGGCAAAGCCAGCGCATCCGGTACATACCCCCGCGAGCGGCGCAACATTTCGCCACTTTCGCGCACCACTGAATCATCCATCCGCTGCACGATGTCGCGGTTATGAATCAAGAATCCGTCGGCAATGTCCTGCAAGTCCTCCAGCGCCTGTTCGTTGCTGATAGCCGGTGGTTTACCGCTCAGGTTGCCGGAGGTCATCACCAGCGGGCATTGCAGTTCCTGTAACAGCAAATGCTGGAGCGGATTCGCAGGCAACATCACCCCGACTTCGTTAAGGCCAGGGGCGATATCGTCACAAAGTTCCGGAACATATATTTTATCCACCAGTACAATCGGCGCGGCGGGCGTGGTGAGCAACTGACGGGCAGCGTCGGGCAAACCTTCTGCCGTTGGCAACATAACCGCCAGCGGTTTCGCCGGGCGATGTTTGCGCGCCCGTAGTGTCGCCACCGCGTTACTGTTACGCGCATCGCAGGCGAGATGAAATCCGCCAATCCCTTTGATAGCGACAATGTTGCCCATTTTTAACTGAGCGATAGCCGCCTGTAATGCCGCCTCTTGTTCCGCATGTTCACCATGACTTAGCCATTCAAGATGTGGGCCACACTCCGGGCAGGCCACCGGCTGGGCGTGAAAGCGACGATCGAGCGGGTCGCGATATTCTTTATCGCAGGCCGGACATAGCGGAAACGCCGCCATCACGGTAAACGGACGGTCGTAAGGCATCGCGCGAATAATGGTGAAACGCGGGCCGCAGTGGGTACAGTTGATAAACGGATAACGATAACGCCGTTCGCCTGGGGTATTCATTTCGGCAAGACAGGCAGGGCAAGTTGCGGCATCGGGAACAATTTGCGTATTCATGACGCCGCCCGCGCTCTGGCGGATGGTGAACTCAGTGGGCGGCTGCATCCAGATAAACGGCTCACATTCGACGCTATCAATACGCGCCAGCGGCGGGCAGTGCTGATGCAACTGCGCAAGAAACGTTTCCGGATCTTCCAGCAACCGGACTTCTACGCCATCGCCGTCATTACAGACATCGCCGTGAAGATTTAATTGCTGTGCCAGTTGCCAGACAAAGGGACGAAAACCGACGCCCTGCACTTTGCCACGAATACGCAGTTGGACACCGCAAGATGTGTTTTTTGCCATTGAGTTATTCCCGCCATCATGAATTGCGTAACCCGCCCGGCCGGACACGACCGCGTCGCATCCGGTAGTCTCAGGTTGGCGATACCGCCCGCTCCGTATTCTACGAATATTTCCGGGAATTCCTTTGATGCCAGAACAGTTCTGTAAGATTTTTAGAACATCAGCGCCGTGCGGCGGCGTTTTTCTGCGCTCAGTTGTTCAAGTTTATTACGATCGACACAAATCAGCGCATGGGTCGGGCAAGCAGCCATACAGGCCGGGCCGTCTTCACGATGGTTACAGAGGTCGCATTTATTAGCTTCGGCTTTGTCAGCGCGTACGTTAAGCCCTGCGCCGCTGTTGCGAATCACCGGACGCACTACCACTTCCATCGCACCATACGGGCAAGCCACAACGCAGGTTTTGCAACCAATGCAACGTTCCTGCATCACATGAACAAACCCTTTATCACGGCTGATAGCACCATTCGGGCAGACGTTAGCGCACGGTGCATCTTCACACTGACGGCAGACTGTTGCCGTGGAAATGTTCACACCTTTAATGACATGGATTCGCGGTAAAAAAGTTTCCGGGGTCAGCGATGCACAGTCCTGATTCTCCTGATGAGAAACCACGCACGCCACTTCACAGGTACGACAACCAATACATTTACTCGCGTCAGCAATGATGAAACGGTTCATCAAATTCTCCAGCAATGACAGTTAATGCGCCGATACATTCACAAATCATGCCAATTTTTAATTCATTGTTATTTAAAGAAATTAAATTCTGCAATGCAGAAAAAACGATGTCATCGACACTAGTGACGATGACATGTGATGACAATGTTTATCGCGAAAGAGCAATGAGTGAGTCGCGGCGGATTAGTTTTCCGCTGAAGGTTTTCGGCGGTGTGTAAGCACCACCATCGAGCATAAATATCAGCCGCCCAATTATTTCCTGAATCATCTCAGTCACCGGAATTTTTACGCTGGAGAGCGCCGGAACGGTGTAGGGGGCAATTGCGATATCATCAAATCCAATAACCGATACTTGCCCCGGCACCGCTACACCACGGTCATGCAACGCTTTCATCGCACCTATCGCCATATCGTCGTTACTGGCAACTAACGCGCTAAATTTAGCCCCACGTTCGAGCAACGTTTCTACCCCTTCGGCCCCGCTGGCGGGCGTCCATTTACCGTTAGCGATAAGTTTTTCATTGAGTGCAATACCATGCTGCGCCAGCGCGTCTTTATATCCGGCAAGGCGTTCAATGCTGGTGGGGGAATCCATCGAACCGGTAAGGAAAGCAATCTCCTGATGTCCGGCGTTTATCAACTCTGCCACGGCGTTAAAGCTGGTCTGTTTATGATCGCACCAGACACTATGGCTGCTGTTTTTGCGCAGGCGTCGATTGAGCACCATTATCGGCTGACTGTGCGCATCAATGATGTCATCAATCTCATCCACGCTTAAAAAGCGTGGATAAATCATAATGGCGTCGCAGCGCAGATCCAGCAGATACTGAATCGCCTGGCGCTCTTCTTCGGCGCTATGTTTGCCATCTGCCAATAGCAGCTGACGCCCTTTCTCTTCCGCCATTCTCGCGGTATGAAACAGTAATTCACTAAAATAAATGCCATGGTAAAGCGTGTTGGTCACTACCAGCCCCAGCGTCTGAGTACTCTTCGCTGACAGATTGCGCGCCAGCAAATTTGGGCGGTAACCGCTCTCTTCCACCGCCTGAAACACGCGATCTTTAGTTTCCTGGCTGACGTAGCCATTACCTGAAAGCACGCGGGAAACGGTCGCTTTTGAAACCCCGGCGCGCTTCGCCACTTCCAGCATCGTCGTCATCATTTTCATCCCTTTACACGCAATGAACGCAGTGTACTGCACCGTTGGCTGATTGTCCTTACGCAAGCAGCGGGAAAAATATTCAGGTGACCGGTTTCACAAATATAAAAAATAAGCAATTAACTCTCTTGCTTAATCAGTATCAACTATTCATGATTTTGTGAAACCGGTTTCTTAATTCCGTTTCAGCATCGGCAATTTCCCGTCACGTCGACTGATAACAACTACCTCTACCCTACTGATAACAGGATAAAATCCGATGGCCAAAAATTATGCGGCGCTGGCACGCTCGGTGATAGCGGCACTGGGCGGCGTTGATAACATCTCGGCAGTCACGCACTGTATGACGCGTTTACGCTTTGTTATCAAAGATGATGCACTGATCGACAGCCCAACGTTAAAAACTATCTCCGGCGTGCTCGGTGTGGTACGTAGTGACAACCAGTGTCAGGTGATTATAGGTAATACGGTTTCGCAGGCCTTTCAGGAAGTTGTCAGCTTGTTACCTGGAGATATGCAGCCCACGCAGCCCGTGGGGAAACCCAAACTCACGCTACGTCGCATTGGTGCGGGGATCCTGGATGCGCTGATCGGCACCATGTCACCGCTGATCCCGGCGATCATCGGCGGATCGATGGTCAAACTGCTGGCGATGATCCTCGAGATGAGCGGCGTGCTGACAAAAGGATCGCCGACCTTAACTATTCTCAATGTGATTGGTGATGGTGCTTTCTTCTTCCTGCCGCTGATGGTCGCTGCTTCTGCCGCCATCAAATTTAAAACCAATATGTCGCTGGCGATTGCCATTGCGGGTGTGCTGGTACATCCGAGTTTTATTGAGCTGATGGCGAAAGCGGCCCAGGGTGAACATGTTGAATTTGCCCTGATTCCGGTCACCGCGGTGAAATACACCTACACAGTGATCCCGGCGCTGGTGATGACCTGGTGCCTGTCATATATCGAACGCTGGGTGGACAGCATTACGCCAGCGGTGACGAAAAACTTCCTCAAGCCGATGCTGATTGTGTTGATTGCCGCACCGCTGGCAATCCTGCTGATTGGCCCGATTGGTATCTGGATCGGTAGCGCCATTTCGGCGCTGGTTTACACCATTCATGGTTATCTGGGCTGGCTTTCAGTCGCCATTATGGGCGCACTGTGGCCTCTGCTGGTAATGACTGGAATGCACCGCGTCTTTACGCCAACCATCATTCAAACTATTGCCGAAACCGGCAAAGAAGGGATGGTCATGCCGTCAGAAATCGGCGCTAACCTGTCGCTGGGTGGTTCATCGCTGGCGGTGGCGTGGAAAACGAAAAACCCGGAACTGCGCCAGACGGCGCTGGCTGCGGCGGCATCAGCCATTATGGCGGGGATTTCCGAACCCGCGTTATACGGCGTGGCGATCCGCCTGAAACGTCCGCTTATCGCCAGTCTTATCAGCGGTTTTATTTGCGGCGCGGTTGCCGGTATGGCGGGGCTTGCCAGCCACTCAATGGCAGCGCCGGGATTATTTACCAGCGTGCAGTTCTTCGATCCGGCGAATCCAATGAGCATCGTCTGGGTGTTCGCCGTCATGGCGCTGGCGGTCGTGCTGTCATTTATCCTCACACTGTTGCTCGGCTTTGAGGATATTCCTGTTGAGGAAGCGGCTGCCCAGACGCGAAAGCATCAGAGCGTACAACCGACCGTCGCCAAAGAAGTAAGTCTTAATTGAGGATGAAAATGTCAGTATTTCCGCAAGATTTTTTATGGGGCGGCGCGCTTGCCGCCAACCAATCTGAAGGTGCGTACCGTGAAGGTGGCAAAGGGCTGACCACGGTCGATATGATCCCGCACGGCGAACATCGAATGGCGGTGAAACTGGGGCTGGAAAAACGTTTTCAGTTGCGCGATGACGAGTTTTATCCCAGCCATGAGGCGACGGATTTTTATCATCGTTATAAAGAAGATATCGCCCTGATGGCAGAGATGGGATTCAAGGTTTTTCGCACCTCGATTGCCTGGAGCCGCCTCTTTCCGCAGGGCGATGAACTGACGCCCAACCAGCAGGGCATTGCTTTTTACCGCGCGGTATTTGAAGAGTGTAAAAAGTACGGTATCGAACCGCTGGTCACGTTGTGTCACTTCGACGTGCCGATGCATCTGGTCACTGAATATGGCTCCTGGCGTAACCGCAAGCTGGTGGAGTTTTTCAGCCGCTACGCCCGGACCTGCTTTGAAGCATTTGATGGCCTGGTGAAATACTGGCTCACCTTCAATGAAATCAACATTATGTTGCATAGCCCGTTCTCCGGCGCGGGTCTGGTGTTTGAAGAAGGGGAAAATCAGGAGCAGGTGAAATATCAGGCTGCGCACCACCAGCTGGTTGCCAGTGCGTTAGCTACCAAAATCGCCCATGAGGTTAACCCGCAAAATCAGGTGGGCTGTATGCTGGCGGGCGGCAACTTCTACCCTTACAGCTGCAAGCCGGAAGATGTCTGGGCAGCGCTGGAGAAAGACAGGGAAAACCTGTTTTTTATCGATGTGCAGGCGCGGGGCGCGTATCCGGCTTACTCTGCCCACGTATTTCGCGAAAAAGGGGTAACCATCGACAAAGCTCCGGGCGATGATGAGATCCTGAAAAACACCGTCGATTTTGTCTCTTTCAGCTATTACGCCTCGCGCTGCGCCTCAGCGGAGATGAGCGCCAACAACAGCAGTGCGGCGAACGTGGTGAAATCGCTGCGTAACCCGTATCTGCAGGTAAGCGACTGGGGCTGGGGTATTGATCCACTCGGTCTGCGTATCACTATGAACATGATGTATGACCGTTATCAGAAGCCGCTGTTTCTGGTGGAAAACGGCCTGGGCGCAAAAGATGAATTTGCTGCCAACGGTGAGATTAACGACGACTATCGCATCAGCTATTTACGCGAACATATCCGCGCAATGGGCGAAGCGATTGCAGACGGCATTCCGCTGATGGGCTACACCACCTGGGGCTGTATTGATTTAGTTTCCGCGTCAACGGGTGAAATGAGCAAACGCTACGGTTTTGTCTATGTAGACCGTGACGATGCAGGCAACGGCACGCTGGCGCGCACGCGTAAGAAATCATTCTGGTGGTATAAAAAAGTGATTGCCAGTAACGGTGAAGATTTAGAGTAAGCAAACGTGCCGGATGCGGCGTGAACGCCTTATCCGGCCTACATAGTTCGTGCGACATGTAGGCCCGATAAGCGCAGCACATCGGGCAATCTGGCGTTTGGCATCTGTCAAAAATCAAAGAAACCATTCCGGCTTAACGCCAAATCGGGCTGAAAGTGCCTTAATGTGGGATATCGTCAGAGATCGTTGTCCAGACAAAATCTGACTGACCAGGGATTTAGAGCCGATTTCGTTCTTCAAATCCGCATAGGTCAGATTATGTTGATCAATCAACGTGCGAAGTAACGCCACGCCAATCGGCATTGCTGCAACGGCTTTATCGAACTCTGCAAACTTTTCGTGGTTGTTTTCATATTCTGCAATACGGCTCGCCAGAAAGTCGATAAGTGGATTGGTGTCATCTTCTTCAATCAAATATTCGACCAGTTCCAGTGCTTCACGATAATCATCTTCTGAGTCACTGCCTCCCAGAAAGGGGACTGCATTGACCAGTTCTCTTGTTGCTTTAACAGCGCGTGCAGCATTAGCAGTCATTCTTTGTTCTCTCTGTAGTAACGTGTCAGTTTGTCATACTCGGCATGATTCGTTATGTGCTTCACAAAGAACCGCTTATTAACAAAGTTTATGTAGGCAATAACCCTAAGATTGTTCCCGCCGACATCCAGAACGTACCATTTGTTGCGATATTTAAAATTGTCGAGGTTGGGAAACGCCGTTCGCATTTCTTCTGGCGTAGAAAAATCCGTTTCCTTAATAACCCGATACAATGAGTGTAGAGCCAGAGCGTCGTTAGGATATTTGCGCGCAGACTCTTCAAATGGCGCTTTCGAAATGATGTGCATTTTTAAGTTTTAACTTCCTTATAGTAAGTAAACAGCCACATCTGCGAGTTCTATCCTTATGTGTTCAGAAACTATAGCTCACCAAATCCAAGTTCACAATATGTAAACACTTGCGCGCGATATAATTCTCCCCCAAAATCCTCATACCCACTCTGCAAAAAGTCAGTTCTGATTCACCCCATCAAGCACATCCCCTGTTATCAAACAACGCTGCGTCAGCGCTAAATCTTCCGTTTGCGGGTCACGCCCGGCAATGGGTTTGAGGACGAGTTTACGGTTGGGGGTATAAGTGAAACGCGTGAGCGCGGGATAGCTTAACTTGCCAAACCAGCCGTGAACACGTTGCCATTTGGCGTCTTTTACCTGATACAGACTGGTTATCCAGTAACCAGAATTAAACTGCATATCCAGCAATTGTGTGTGGCCATTGCCTTGCAAATCCAGCAAATCATCTACGCCAGTTTTGCTTGCGGTGTAGAATCCCCAGGGTTCAAAGACACAGGGACGACCATCGCGCGTGAACGTCATAAGGATTAAATGTGCATAAGGAGCCAGACCATTACCAGCACTTGGTAACCAGATAACCAGATCCTGAATGCCGTTACGATCCAGATCGGCGCGATAGAGTTGCCCTTTGCCCGCCATATTTGCCAGCATACCCACAGGCACCTTCCAGGATTTACCGGCGCGGTCTTTAGCAGTTAATTGCCAGTAATCCTCTTCATTTGGCATCTTCTCAAGCGTCACGCCAGCAACGCCCACTTTTCTAAAATGCCAGGTTTGCTCGGTATAATAAGGCATAGTCAGGAGAGGTTTCAGCGCCCGCTTTTGCGCGTATTCGCTGTCACTCATTGGCAGATATTCGGTAAAGCTGGTAGCCTGCGCAGGAAGCACTAAGCAAAATAAAAAAGCGCACATCCCTGTTCTGATTTTCAATTCCCTGAATTCCTTACTGAAAAACTACTCTTCTTCCACCGCTAACTGCGCAAATCCACCATTCCCTTCCCAGCCTTCAAGTCGTTGATAAACGGTTTCTACCGCATCTTTAATCGGCTGGGTCATCGGGTAGTAAAAACCGACGATATCCGGCTGGATACCGAGGAAAATCACTTCGCCAATATCTTCTTTCAACTGGTCGATAAGGTAGTTCAGCGGCATGTTATGGGTAGTCATCATAAACATCTCGGCGATGTCATCCGGGTCGATGATGCGGATCTCGCCGGGGTTTAGCCCCATATCAGTGGCGTCGACAATCAGCAGTCGCGTAGGGCGCAGTTCACGGATGGCGACAATGTCGTTTTCCGGTGCGCTACCGCCGTCAATCACCACCCAGTTACCTTTCGGCGCGGCGGCGCACTTTTCCGCCAGCAGCGGACCTGCGCCATCATCGCCCATCATGCTATTGCCAACACAGAGTAAAACGTCAGTCACGCAGTCTCCTCACCATCAAATAGATGGCATTTTCCTGATAAATATCATGCAGCATACTTAACAGCATGGTACTCCATTCTTTCTGCTGCGAAGTTTGCGTTGCCCGGGCTTTATCGAATGCGTTGGCCAGCATCGGCACATGGTTAATGTCGATAACGATCTCACCATATTTCGGCACGCCTTCCATTTTACGGCGGGCTTCACTGCCCGCCTCCAGAGTGGCAATCCATGCCAGATATTCATCCCACGGGCAGGTGAGCGCGGCTTCCAGGCAATCGATAACCCCAAGGTGGTGACCAATCGCCAGGCTGTAATAGACCACCTGCTGCGCCTCGGCGGGCGTAGCATCGTTCTCATCAATAAATTTACGGCTCAGTTGACTGAACACCACCTTTTCACTCATCGAATACGCGCCTCTTCAACAACATGATTCAGATGGCTGACAATCTCGTTCAGACGCGGATCGTTTTCCGCTTCCAGCCAGCGTGCAACCTGCTCTTCACCCTGCCCTAACTGCGTCAGGAAATCATCGGCAATCTGGCGACCGTAACGATAACCCGCCAGGCGGCGTGCTTCGCGATCTACTTTTACACGCAGCGGCTGCACCATATCGCCATGCAGGATCTCTGCCGGTTGTTCATCCAGTTCACCCGGCCCACGGGCGTGAATTTTCTGCTCCAGCAGGCCGAGCGCCATTGCAAAGCCGTACAGCGTGGCGGCTGGCGTTGGCGGGCACCCCGGAATGTAGACATCCACCGGGACGATTTTATCCGTACCCCCCCACACGCAGTAGAGATCGTGGAAGATCCCGCCGCTGTTACCGCAGGCACCGTAGGAGATACAGATTTTCGGGTCCGGCGCGGACTGCCACGCACGCAGCGCAGGGGATCGCATTGCACGGGTGACCGCGCCGGTAAACAGTAAAATATCCGCATGACGCGGAGAAGGAACGACTTTAATGCCGAAGCGTTCTGCATCGAACAGCGGCGATAAGGTTGCGAAAATTTCAATTTCGCAGCCGTTGCAGCCGCCGCAGTCCACGCGGTAAACGTAGGCAGAACGTTTGATTTTTTTCAGTAACGACGCCTTCATACTGGCGATGGATTCATCCACCGTCATCGGGACCGGAATGCCGTTGGCGTCACGGGGGCCTAATAAATTGCTCATCAGATGGCCTCTTTCATATGGCGAGTCAGTTCAATACGGTCGGACGGCACCAGGCATTTCTGGCGCTTACATTCCGGGCAAGTCTCAAAGCTTTCGCGGTGGTTTTCCGCACGGCTGTCACCATTGTGCTTAAGCAGCGCAATGGCGTAGTCGATCTCTTTCTGGACGGCGAAAGGACGATTGCAGACGCGGCAGTTGCACAGCGCGAAGCGAGACTGTTGCAGGAAATCTTCTTTCTTCCACACCGCCAGTTCGTACTCTTGCGACAGTTTGATCGCCGCCGTCGGGCAGACTTCTTCGCAGCGTCCACAGAAGATGCAGCGACCGAGATTGAACTGCCATGCCAGCTCACCGGTGGCGAGATCAGTTTCAACCGTTAAGGCGTTTGACGGGCAGGCATTGACGCAGGCTGCACAGCCGATGCACTGTTGCGGGCTCTGCTCTGGCTTACCACGGAAGTTTTTATCAACCGCAATCGGCTCCAGCGGGTAAGACGAGGTCGCCGTGCCGGTTTTGATGACTTTTTTGATAAAGGTAAACATGGCGATTCCTTATTTCAGCGGCGAGTTTTTACGCTCAATGCTGTAGCGCTCAAGTTCTTTGTACGGCACCACTTTGCTCTTCTTCTTACGCACATCGACCACGGTCATGCGGTCGGTACAGGAGTAGCAAGGGTCCAGGCTACCAATAATCAGCGGCGCATCAGAAACGGTGTTGCCGCGCAGCATGTAGCGCAGGGTCGGCCAGTTCGCGTAGGTCGCGGCACGGCAGCGCCAGCGGTACAGCTTCTGGTTGTCGCCGGTCATGCTCCAGTGGATATCATCGCCACGCGGCGCTTCGGCAAAGCCCAGCGCAAAACGGTGTGGAATGTAGGTAAAGCCTTCCACCATCAGTGGGCCGCCCGGCAGGTTATCCAGACCGTAGTCGATCATGTTCAGCGCGGTATAGACTTCGTTGATACGCACTTTCAGACGGGAAATCACGTCGCAGCCCTGCTCGCTGTGGACTTCCATTGGCAGCAGGCCATAACCAACAAACGGGTGATCGGCACGGGTATCGCGGGCGTGACCGCTGGCACGGACCATCGGGCCGACGTTACTGAAGTCGCGGGCAATTTCCGGGTCCAGACGACCAATGCCGACAGTGCGCTGTTCCATGTTCGGTGTGCTCAGCAGCACATCCACCAGCTCCTGCACTTCACGACGCATCTGCTGCGCCAGTTGACGGGTCTGGATCATGTCATCTTTCAGCAGATCGCGACGAATCCCGCCGATCAGGTTCAGGCCGTAAGTTTTACGCGCACCGGTAAGGATCTCCGCCATTTTCATGGAGGTTTCACGCACGCGGAAGAACTGCATAAAACCGGAGTCAAAGCCAGTGAAGTGGCAGGCAAGTCCAAGGTTGAGCAGATGCGAGTGCAGGCGTTCCACTTCCAGCAAAATGGCGCGAATCATCTGCGCACGTTCTGGCACCTGAATACCCATCGCGTTTTCCACCGACGTGGTGTAAGCGGTGCTGTGGGCGAAGCCGCAGATCCCGCACACACGGTCGGAGAGGAAGGTCACTTCGTTGTAACCCATGCGGGTTTCCGCCAGTTTTTCCATGCCGCGATGGACATAGAACAGGCGGTAGTCGGCGTCGATAATGTTTTCGCCATCGACGAACAGACGGAAGTGGCCCGGTTCGTCAGAAGTGACGTGCAGTGGACCAATCGGCACGACGTTGTTTTTCTTGTCGCCCAGTTCGTTGATGAACTCGTAGGTTTCAGCATCAGTAGTTGGTGCCGGACGTTGACGATAATCCATGCTGTCTTTACGCAGCGGGTAGAGTTCATCCGGCCAGTCATCCGGCAGCACCAGACGGCGTTCATCCGGAAGCCCTACCGGAATCAAACCGTACATATCGCGCACTTCACGCTCGCCCCACACCGCCGCCGGAACGCGCGGCGTCACGGACGGATATTCTGGTTTGTTGGCGTCAACTTCGACGCGAACAGTTACCCAACACTTGGTGCCCTTCTCCATCGACAGCACGTAGTAAACGGCGTAATGACCATTCAGTTTGCGTTCGTCGTTACCAAACAGCACCGACAGCCAGCCCCCCTGCTTGTAGTAGAGGAACTCCACCACTTCCGGCAGATAGTTCATCTTCACGGTGACAGTCAGCTGATCTTTGGTCTGCCAGGCGTGGTCCAGCACGACGCCCGGAAATGCCTCATTCAGCGCGGCGAGATAATGTTGACCTAATTTTTCTTCAGACATGCTCAAACTCTCTTTAATCACGCCGCCAGCAAGGAGACGAACGCTAAAAATGCAAAGCCAAAACCAGCCCAGGTAATGCGTGGAGTAATATCAAGACGCAGACGGGCCATGCTGTTTTCGAACAGCGCGATAACCAGTACGCCGACCACCAGTTTGACGATGGCAATCACCAGCGCCAGCAGCAGCCCACCGGCAGTGAAGGTTTCCATTTGTCCCCACGGAATAAACACCCCGACGAACATCTGTAACACCACCAGCTGTTTCAGGCTGATACCCCATTTCATGACGCCAAAGCCGCTGCCGCTGTACTCAGAGAGCGGACCTTCCTGCAGCTCCTGCTCGGCTTCCGCCAGGTCGAACGGCAGTTTGCCCATTTCGATAAAGGTGGCGAATGCGCAGGCACAGAGCGCCAGCACCAGCGGAATGCTCTGGCTCAGCGGCCAGTGATAAACGGTGTCGGTGATGTTGCTGATGTTGGTGGAACCAGCCACCTGCGCGGCGACCCACAGACCAAGCAACAACATCGGTTCGACCAGCACGCCCAGCATCGCTTCACGGCTCGCGCCAATAGCAGTAAACGGACTACCGGTATCCAGACCAGAAATGGCAAAGAAGAAACGCGCAATGGCGAAGAGATACAGTAAAGTGATCAAATCCCCCAGTTGCGGCAGCGGAGAACCGACGGTCACCACCGGCAGCGCGGTAGCGATAGTCAGCATGACGCCCACCATCACATACGGCGTCAGGCGGAACACCCAGCCGGAGGCATCGGGGCCAACGCTCTGACGACCCAGCAGTTTGATAATGTCGCGATACTCCTGCAACACGTCCGGCCCGCGACGGTTATGCAAGCGGGCGCGCGCCACGCGGGTAATACCAGAGAGCAGCGGCGCAACGGCAAATAACACCAGCGCCTGAATTAACGGATATAAAACACTCATTCTCAGGCTCCTCGTGAAACAATAATCACCACCAGCACCGCCAGTTCAACCAGCGCCATCCGGCGGAACAGCAACGCACTCCCCTCGCACTGCCAGCCTGGTACCAGCGACACCGGATTCAGCCATTTGCGCAGTTTCAGCACTGGCGCAAATGCCTGTTTCACCGGCATGGCAAAACCGTGAGCGGTAATCACCATTGATTTTTCATGGTCGTAGCCGCACACCCAGGCCGCGCCGCGGGAACGCGACGGCAAACGATCGCCTTTGCAAATCGCCATAATGATGAATGGCAGCAGCGGGCAGGCAATCAGCAGCAACGTGATCATTGGTTGAGAAACGGTTGTATTAGCAGGCTCCAGCGGCAGAGGTACGGCAGCAGACAACATCGGCAGCAGCCACGGCGCAGCAACACCGCCAATCACGCAGCAAATCGCCAGTGCCACTACGCTTACGCTCATCAGGAGCGGCGCACAGGTGGCGTTTTCGGCTTCTTTGGTACGCGGCGCGCCAAGGAAAGTAACGCCATAAACTTTCGCCATACACATCACTGCCAGTGCACCGGTAATTGCCAGCCCCACGGCGAGCAGCGGCCCGAGAAGACGGGCAACAAACGCGCCACTATTGCTCAGTTTGAAGAAGGATTGATAGATAACCCATTCCCCGGCAAAACCGTTCAGCGGTGGCAGCGCAGCCATTGCCATCAGCCCGACTAACATGGCGATGGAGATAACCGGCATTTTCTTGCCAATACCACCGAGTTTTTCGATATCGCGATGACCGGTACGGAACCAGACGCTCCCAGCCCCGAGGAACAGTACGCTCTTGAACAGGCTATGGTTAAGCAGATGGTACAGACCACCGACCAGGCCAAGGGCAATCAGCGCCGGTTGTTCAAGCGCGATACCCGTTACGCCAGCGCCCAGCCCCAGCAGGATGATGCCGATATTTTCCAGAGTGTGGTAAGCCAGCAAACGCTGAATGTTGTGCTCCATCAGCGCATACAGACCGCCGACGAACGCGGTGATCATGCCGAGTACCAGAAGTGCAATTCCCCACCACAGCGGCGCATTACCGCCCAGCAGAGACAGGGTTAAAATACCCAGCAGGCCAATTTTCATCACCACCGTGGAAAACAGCGCGGCAGCTGGCGCAGAGGCGTTAGCATGAGCCTGTGGCACCCAGCCGTGCAGCGGGATAATCCCGGCCAGCAGGCCAAAACCAATCACACCGAGCAGCCAGATATCGGAACCAAGCGGCAGCTGTTGCATGCGCATATCCAGCAGGCGCAGATCCAGCGTGCCGTAACGTTGCCACAGCAGCCAGCAAGCAATCGCCAGCAGCAAAGTGCCAAGACGCCCCAGCGCAAACCACAGTTTGCCCTCTTTGCTGTTGCTGGTGAGGAACACCGCACACAGGGCCATGATTTCTGCCATTACTACGAACATGCCCAGATTGCTGGCAATGACGGCACAGACGGCAGCAGCCATCAACATATTGATTTGCAAACCGTTGCATTTCACCTGCGCATGGCGATGCCAGTCAATGTTGTAAAGGCTGACAAACAGACCGCACAGGCCGAGGGTTATCAGCCAAATCGCATTAAGCGGAGAGATTTGCACATTGTAGCTTACCAGCGACAACGCGCCGCTCACGCCAACCGCGCCAGTCAGCACAGTGAAGCCTGCGGCTGCCGTATACAGGCTACCCACCGCGCCGCCAATTCCGGCAATCCAGCCGCTTAACGCCTTTTGAAAAGAAAAGAGAAATGCCAGAACAGCAGCAGCAACAAACCACGCCACGCCGCTATTGATCAGGGAAATTGCGCTCATTTAGCCTCTCCACTTTGAGCCTGCTGAAACAAGGTGAGATCGCCAAAGTCCGTGTTAAAGGTCAGCTCACGCTTACGCTTGCTGACGCGGGCGATATCGGTGTTATCCACCAGATGCAGGGCTTTGGTTGGGCACATCCGCACGCAGGCCGGACCTTGTTCATCAAAGCTACAGAGGTCACATTTGACGGCGATCGCGCGAATACCCGGCACCCAGTCAAGCAACGTGCTGACACGCGCCGGAGCAGGCGGTGCCGGTGGTGCTTTCGGGGTATTGGCGTTTGCCGGAATATCCAGCGGACGGCTGCCGGAAAATTCGATTGCGCCAAACGGGCAGGCGATGCCGCACAGTTTGCAGCTTACGCACAGGCTTTCATTCAGCTGCACTGCCCCATCAACGCGGGTGATAGCGTTAACCGGGCAGACCACCGCACAGGGTGCATCTTCACAGTGGTGACAGAGCTGCGGCGCAGATTCTTTTTCATTTAGCATCACTCGCAGGCGCGGCATTGATTGCAGGCCGTGCTGGCGATGCGTCTCTGAACAGGCGGCCTCACAGGTGTGGCAGCCGATACAGAGCGTGGAGTCAGCAATTACAAAACGATTCACCAGGCATTCCTCAGGTGATTGTCATTTTTGACGAAAACATGCCGATGAAATGTCATTTTCGACACTCATCGACACGCCCATCCCCAAACAGGCGTAACGCCTGCAAAACGGGCAAAGCCTCAGCTCATGCCGCCGGGCTTTGTCCCTTTACCAGTTGGCTTAAATTCACCGGTACATTGTTTTCAATGGCGGTGTATAAGCTGTCGTAAACACCAGCAATTTTTTCGAGATAGTGTTCCAGCACCTGTTCGCGATCGCGGATGTTGACCTTGCCATCTATCATTCCGTCAATGCTTAACTGAGCCTGCGCAATCCGCTGTTTTTCTTCACCCTCTTTCGTTTCGACGTAATACTCGATGGTGTGGCTGTTAAAGCCATCCGCCAGGGTGACGTAAATGCGAAAATGTTCAAAAAGGACGAAACAGAGTTCTTTGTCTGGCGCACAGCTCATGGCGTGATGCAGGCGCGCTTTCGATAACGTGATCCCCTGAACCAGCGAATTGCAGTAGAGATGCCACTGGTCCTGTAGGCGACGATGCCGCTGTGCGATGTAATCGGCTTTCTCGCTTATTTCCCAAATAGTCATTGTCAGGTTACCCGTTTAACAGAGATGCCAGCTTTAAGCATTTTCTGTGCCAACTTTTAATTTATTGTTATTAAAGCAATTTTTAAGCTAAAGATGAATTTCGTCGCCGTGTCGACGTGTCATTTCGACATCATCGACATTATTCACTTTAGGGATAATCAACACTGGCACAATTATTGCTTGTAGCTGGCAATAGTTAATGGGAGGCGATATGCACGAAATAACCCTCTGCCAACGGGCACTGGAATTGATCGAACAGCAGGCCGCAAAACACGGCGCAAAACGCGTAACTGGGGTCTGGCTCAAAATTGGCGCATTTTCTTGTGTCGAAACCAGCTCTCTTGCCTTTTGTTTTGATCTGGTTTGCCGCGGCAGCGTGGCGGAAGGTTGTAAACTGCACCTCGAAGAACAAGAGGCCGAATGCTGGTGTGAAACATGCCAACAGTATGTGACGCTACTGACTCAGCGCGTCCGGCGCTGTCCACAGTGTCATGGCGACATGCTACAAATTGTGGCAGACGACGGTTTACAGATTCGGCGGATAGAAATAGACCAGGAGTGAGCGATGTGTACAACATGCGGTTGCGGTGAAGGCAACCTGTATATCGAGGGTGATGAACATAACCCTCATTCCGCGTTTCGTAGCGCGCCATTTGCCCCGGCGGCACGCCCGAAGATGAAAATCACCGGCATTAAAGCGCCTGAATTTACCCCCAGCCAGACTGAAGAAGGCGACCTGCATTACGGTCATGGCGAAGCGGGCACTCACGCGCCGGGTATGAGCCAGCGCCGGATGCTGGAAGTCGAAATTGACGTGCTGGACAAAAACAACCGTCTGGCTGAACGCAACCGCGCGCGCTTTGCTGCCCGTAAGCAACTGGTGCTCAACCTGGTTTCCAGCCCTGGTTCCGGTAAAACCACCCTGCTGACGGAAACCTTAATGCGCCTGAAAGACAGCGTTCCGTGCGCAGTTATTGAAGGTGACCAGCAAACCGTGAACGATGCCGCGCGCATTCGCGCTACCGGCACACCAGCGATTCAGGTGAATACCGGTAAAGGCTGCCATCTTGACGCACAGATGATTGCCGACGCCGCGCCGCGCCTGCCACTGGACGATAACGGTATTCTGTTTATCGAAAACGTTGGCAACCTCGTATGTCCGGCGAGCTTCGATCTCGGTGAAAAACACAAAGTGGCGGTGCTTTCCGTTACCGAAGGTGAAGACAAACCGCTGAAATATCCACATATGTTTGCCGCCGCCTCGCTGATGCTGCTCAACAAAGTTGACCTGCTGCCGTATCTCAATTTCGACGTTGAGAAGTGCATCGCCTGCGCCCGCGAAGTCAATCCAGAAATTGAAATCATCCTTATTTCCGCCACCAGCGGCGAAGGGATGGACCAGTGGCTGAACTGGCTGGAGACACAGCGATGTGCATAGGCGTTCCCGGCCAGATCCGCACCATTGACGGCAACCAGGCGAAAGTCGACGTCTGCGGTATTCAACGCGACGTCGACCTAACGTTAGTCGGCAGCTGCGATGAAAACGGTCAGCCACGCGTGGGCCAGTGGGTACTGGTTCACGTTGGCTTTGCCATGAGCGTAATTAATGAAGCCGAAGCGCGCGACACCCTCGACGCCTTACAAAACATGTTTGACGTTGAGCCGGATGTCGGCGCGCTGTTGTATGGCGAGGAAAAATAATGCGTTTTGTTGATGAATATCGCGCGCCGGAACAGGTGATGCAGTTAATTGAGCATCTACGCGAACGTGCTTCACATCTCTCTTACACCGCTGAACGCCCTCTGCGGATTATGGAAGTGTGCGGCGGTCATACCCACGCCATTTTTAAATTCGGCCTCGACCAGTTACTGCCGGAAAACGTTGAGTTTATCCACGGTCCGGGTTGCCCGGTATGTGTACTGCCGATGGGAAGAATCGACACCTGCGTGGAGATTGCCAGCCATCCGGAAGTCATCTTCTGTACCTTTGGCGACGCCATGCGCGTACCAGGGAAACAGGGGTCGCTGTTACAGGCAAAAGCGCGCGGTGCCGATGTTCGCATCGTTTACTCGCCAATGGATGCGTTGAAACTGGCGCAGGAGAATCCAACTCGTAAAGTGGTGTTCTTCGGCTTAGGGTTTGAAACCACCATGCCGACGACGGCCATCACTCTGCAACAGGCGAAAGCCCGCGATGTGCAAAATTTTTACTTTTTCTGCCAGCATATTACGCTGATCCCAACGCTACGCAGTTTGCTGGAACAGCCGGATAACGGTATCGATGCGTTCCTCGCGCCGGGTCACGTCAGTATGGTTATCGGCACCGACGCCTATAATTTTATCGCCAGTGATTTTCATCGTCCTCTGGTGGTTGCTGGATTCGAACCGCTTGATCTACTACAAGGCGTGGTCATGCTGGTGGAGCAGAAAATAGCGGCCCACAGCAAGGTAGAAAATCAGTATCGGCGCGTGGTGCCGGATGCCGGTAACCTGCTGGCGCAACAGGCGATTGCGGATGTCTTCTGCGTCAACGGCGACAGCGAATGGCGTGGCTTAGGCGTGATTGAATCTTCTGGTGTACACCTGACGCCAGACTATCAACGATTTGACGCCGAAGCGCATTTCCGCCCGGCACCGCAGCAGGTTTGCGATGACCCGCGCGCGCGTTGTGGCGAAGTCTTGACGGGCAAATGTAAGCCGCATCAATGCCCGCTGTTTGGTAACACCTGTAATCCTCAAACCGCGTTTGGTGCGCTGATGGTTTCCTCCGAAGGAGCGTGCGCCGCGTGGTATCAGTATCGTCAGCAGGAGAGTGAAGCGTGAATAATATCCAACTCGCCCACGGTAGCGGCGGCCAGGCGATGCAGCAATTAATCAACAGCCTGTTTATGGAAGCCTTTGCCAACCCGTGGCTGGCAGAGCAGGAAGATCAGGCACGTCTTGATCTGGCGCAACTGGTGGCGGAAGGCGACCGTCTGGCGTTCTCCACCGACAGCTACGTCATCGACCCGCTGTTCTTTCCTGGTGGCAATATCGGCAAGCTGGCGATTTGTGGCACCGCGAATGACGTTGCGGTCAGTGGCGCTATTCCGCGCTATCTCTCTTGTGGCTTTATTCTCGAAGAGGGATTGCCGATGGAGACGCTAAAAGCCGTGGTGACCAGCATGGCAGAAACCGCCCGCGCGGCAGGCATTGCCATCGTTACTGGCGACACTAAAGTTGTGCAACGCGGCGCGGCAGATAAACTGTTTATCAACACCGCTGGCATGGGCGCGATCCCAGCGAATATTCACTGGGGCGCACAGACGCTAACCGCAGGCGATGTTCTGCTGGTGAGTGGAACTCTCGGCGACCACGGAGCAACTATTCTTAATCTGCGCGAGCAACTGGGGCTGGATGGCGAACTGGTCAGCGACTGCGCGGTGCTGACGCCGCTCATCCAGACGCTGCGTGATATTCCCGGTGTGAAGGCACTGCGTGACGCCACCCGTGGTGGAGTGAACGCGGTAGTTCATGAGTTCGCGGCAGCCTGTGGCTGTGGTATTGAAATTTCAGAAGCGGCACTGCCGGTTAAACCTGCCGTGCGCGGCGTTTGCGAACTGCTGGGGCTGGACGCCCTTAACTTTGCCAACGAAGGCAAACTGGTGATCGCCGTTGAACGCAACGCAGCAGAGCAAGTGCTGGCGGCGTTACATTCCCATCCACTGGGGAAAGACGCAGCGCTGATTGGTGAAGTGGTGGAACGTAAAGGTGTTCGTCTTGCCGGTCTGTATGGCGTGAAACGAACCCTCGATTTACCACACGCCGAACCGCTTCCGCGTATATGCTAATTAAGATCGTTGATAGTGATATTGCCGCTCCCCTAATACAACGCATCTGGGGATATTAAGCGGCATTATCATCATTCTCGATCTACTCTTTTCTTGTAGTAATTTTCTTTTAGCACCGCAGGTTGCGGTGCATTCCTGGATAGCAAAATGTCGTATACACCAATGAGCGATCTCGGACAACAAGGGCTGTTCGATATCACTCGTACGTTATTACAGCAGCCCGATTTGGCCTCACTGAGCGAGGCTCTTTCGCAACTGGTAAAGCAGTCTGCGCTGGCCGACAACGCCGCCATCGTGTTGTGGCAAGCGCAGACGCAACGTGCGTCGTACTATACGACGCGTAGCAGTAGCGGTCCGATTGCTTACGAAGATGAAACCGTACTGGCTCACGGGCCGATTAGGCGGATTTTATCGCGCCCGGATACCCTGCACTGTAACTATGCAGAATTTAGTGAAACCTGGCCGCAACTGGCCGCCGGTACACTTTACCCACAATTTGGACACTACTGCTTATTACCACTCGCCGCTGAAGGGCGGATTTTTGGTGGCTGTGAATTTACCCGTGTTGATGATCGTCCGTGGAGCGAAAAAGAGTTTTCACGCCTGCAAACCTTTACCCAAATTGTCTCAGTGGTTGCCGAGCAAATTCAAAGCCGGGTGAGTAACAATATCGACTATGACCTGCTTTGTCGTGAGCGGGATAATTTCCGCATCCTGGTGGCGATAACCAATGCGGTGTTATCACGACTGGATATGGACGAACTGGTGAGTGAAGTTGCCAAAGAGATCCACCATTATTTCAATATCGATGACATCAGCATTGTTCTGCGTAGTCATCGCAAACATAAGCTCAATATCTATTCCACGCACTATCTCGATAAACATCATCCTGCCCACGAACAGAGTGAAGTGGATGAAGCCGGAACCCTGACCGAACGGGTCTTTAAAAGCAAAGAGATGCTGCTGATTAACCTCCACGAGCGTGATTCGCTGGCACCTTATGAACGGATGCTGTTTGAAACCTGGGGGAATCAAATTCAAACGTTATGCCTGCTGCCATTGAAGTCGGGTAATACCATGCTCGGCGTATTGAAACTGGCACAGTGCGAAGAGAAAGTCTTCACCACCGCTAACCTGAATCTACTGCGCCAGATTGCCGAACGTGTGGCTATCGCCGTCGATAATGCCCTTGCCTACCAGGAAATTCATCGTTTGAAAGAGCGTCTTGTCGATGAGAACCTCGCCCTGACCGAACAACTGAATAACGTCGAGAGTGATTTTGGTGAAATCATCGGGCGCAGCGATGCCATGTATCGGGTGATGAAACAGGTCGAGATGGTGGCGCAAAGTGACAGTACCGTATTAATTCTTGGTGAAACTGGTACTGGTAAGGAACTGATTGCCAGAGCGATTCACAATCTGAGCGGACGTAATAGTCGGCGGATGGTAAAGATGAACTGCGCCGCAATGCCAGCCGGACTGCTGGAAAGCGACCTGTTTGGCCACGAACGTGGAGCTTTTACCGGTGCCAGCACACAGCGTATTGGCCGTTTCGAACTGGCGGATAAAAGCTCGCTGTTCCTTGATGAAGTGGGCGATATGCCACTGGAATTGCAACCGAAGTTGCTTCGCGTGCTGCAGGAACAAGAGTTTGAACGGCTTGGCAGTAATAAGATCATTCAGACAGATGTGCGATTGATCGCCGCAACCAACCGCGATCTACAAAAAATGGTCGCGGATCGTGAATTCCGTAGCGATCTTTACTACCGTCTGAACGTGTTCCCGATCCATTTACCGCCATTGCGTGAGCGGCCAGAAGATATCCCGTTGTTGGTTAAAGCGTTCACTCATAAAATTGCCCGCCGTATGGGGCGTAATATCGACAGTATTCCTGCCGAAACCCTTCGCGCCTTGTGTGATATGGAATGGCCTGGCAATGTGCGGGAACTGGAGAACGTGATTGAACGTGCGGTGTTACTGACACGCGGTAACGTGCTGCAACTTTCGTTACCCGATATTGCCCCAGCGACGCAAGTACAGCCTCCTGTTGAGAAAGAAGTCGCCCAGGAAGGGGAAGACGAATATCAGCTTATTGTCCGGGTGTTGAAAGAGACAAACGGTGTGGTAGCGGGGCCGAAAGGCGCGGCCCAACGTCTGGGGCTAAAACGCACCACACTGCTATCACGGATGAAACGACTGGGGATTGATAAATCGGCATTGGTTTAACTGCATGAGGTACCGGACAGATCTGCCTGTCCGGTATACTATTCACGAGGTTTTTTCGGGCGATATTTTTCTGGCAACTCCGGCACCGGACGCTTGTCATCAATGAGATGGCGTACGGTTAGGATCGGATGACGCCACAGCATGCGCGGCCCGGCCCAACGCATAATCTGTTTCATCTCTTCACGCTTTGCAGACTGGTAACAGTGCACCGGACACTGCTTACAGGCGGGTTTGTCTTCGCCGAACACACATTTATCCAGCCGTTTTTGCGCATAAGCAAACAATGCCTCGTAATGCGCCGGCTCCGCTGACGCCTGCGGGCATTTCGCTTGATAAAGATCGATCATTTTTTTAATCGTCAATTTTTCACGAGAGATACGCTTGCCGGACATGCTGCCTCCACCTCATTAAGATGCATTTATATTACAACTTAGTCTTAAAGGGCACTATGACTCTAAAGAAGAAGGATTATCCAACCGACACAATTTTGCGTACTTGTTTCATAAGCATCACGCAAAAGCTGCAAAACAGCATCTTTCCCGGAACCAACATCAAGAACTCGCCGTTCGCTTCTTCCCCTGAAATGATTAACTCCGGTATCATGTGCGCCTTATGTGATTACAACGAAAATAAAAACCATCACACCCCATTTAATATCAGGGAGCTGGACATAACCCCATGAGTGCAATAGAAAATTTTGACGCCCACACGCCAATGATGCAGCAGTATCTCAAGCTGAAAGCCCAGCATCCCGAGATCCTGCTGTTCTACCGGATGGGTGACTTTTACGAACTGTTTTATGACGACGCAAAACGTGCGTCACAACTGCTGGATATTTCACTGACCAAACGCGGCGCTTCAGCGGGCGAGCCGATCCCGATGGCGGGGATTCCCTACCATGCGGTGGAAAACTACCTCGCCAAACTGGTGAATCAGGGCGAGTCCGTTGCCATCTGCGAACAAATTGGCGATCCGGCGACCAGCAAAGGTCCGGTTGAGCGCAAAGTTGTGCGTATCGTTACGCCGGGCACCATCAGCGATGAAGCGCTGTTGCAGGAGCGTCAGGACAACCTGCTGGCGGCTATCTGGCAGGACAGCAAAGGATTCGGCTATGCGACGCTGGATATCAGTTCTGGTCGTTTTCGCCTGAGCGAACCGGCTGACCGCGAAACGATGGCGGCAGAACTGCAACGCACTAATCCGGCGGAACTGCTGTATGCAGAAGATTTTGCTGAAATGTCGTTAATTGAAGGTCGTCGCGGCTTGCGTCGTCGTCCGCTGTGGGAGTTTGAAATCGACACCGCGCGCCAGCAGTTGAATCTACAATTTGGCACTCGCGATCTGGTCGGTTTTGGCGTCGAGAACGCGCCGCGCGGACTTTGTGCCGCCGGTTGTCTGTTGCAGTATGCGAAAGATACTCAACGTACGACTCTGCCGCATATTCGTTCTATCACTATGGAACGTGAGCAGGACAGCATCATTATGGATGCCGCGACGCGTCGTAACCTGGAAATTACCCAGAACCTGGCGGGCGGTGCGGAAAACACGCTGGCTTCCGTGCTCGATTGCACTGTAACGCCGATGGGGAGTCGAATGCTGAAACGCTGGCTGCATATGCCAGTGCGCGATACCCGCGTGTTGCTTGAGCGCCAGCAAACTATTGGCGCATTGCAGGATTTCACCGCTGAGCTGCAGCCGGTACTGCGTCAGGTCGGCGACCTGGAACGTATTCTGGCACGTCTGGCTTTACGGACTGCCCGCCCACGCGATCTGGCCCGTATGCGTCACGCTTTCCAGCAACTGCCGGAGCTGCGTGCGCAGTTAGAAAATGTCGCTAGTGCACCGGTACAGGCGCTGCGTGAGAAAATGGGCGAGTTTGCAGAGCTGCGCGATCTGCTGGAGCGAGCAATCATCGACACACCGCCGGTGCTGGTACGCGACGGTGGTGTTATCGCATCAGGCTATAACGAAGAGCTGGATGAGTGGCGAGCGCTGGCTGACGGCGCGACAGATTATTTGGAGCGTCTGGAAGTTCGCGAGCGTGAACGTACCGGCCTGGACACGCTGAAAGTCGGCTTTAACGCGGTGCATGGTTATTACATTCAGATTAGCCGTGGACAAAGCCATCTGGCACCCATCAACTATATGCGTCGCCAGACGCTGAAAAACGCCGAACGCTACATTATTCCAGAGCTAAAAGAGTATGAAGACAAAGTACTCACCTCGAAAGGTAAAGCGCTGGCACTGGAAAAACAGCTTTATGAAGAGTTGTTCGACCTGTTGTTGCCGCATCTGGAAGCGTTGCAACAGAGCGCGAGCGCACTGGCAGAACTCGACGTACTGGTAAACCTGGCGGAACGGGCCTATACCCTGAACTACACCTGCCCGACCTTCATTGATAAACCGGGCATTCGCATTACCGAAGGTCGCCATCCGGTGGTTGAACAGGTACTGAATGAGCCGTTTATCGCTAACCCGCTGAACCTGTCGCCGCAGCGTCGCATGTTGATCATCACCGGTCCGAACATGGGCGGTAAAAGTACCTATATGCGCCAGACCGCACTGATTGCGCTGATGGCCTATATCGGCAGCTACGTACCGGCGCAAAAAGTCGAGATTGGCCCGATTGACCGTATCTTTACCCGTGTGGGCGCGGCTGACGATCTGGCATCCGGGCGTTCAACCTTTATGGTGGAGATGACCGAAACCGCCAATATTCTGCATAACGCCACGGAGTACAGCCTGGTGTTGATGGATGAGATTGGGCGCGGAACGTCCACTTACGATGGTCTGTCGCTGGCATGGGCGTGCGCTGAAAATCTGGCGAATAAGATTAAAGCGTTGACGTTGTTTGCTACCCACTATTTCGAGCTGACCCAGTTACCGGAGAAAATGGAAGGCGTCGCCAACGTGCATCTCGATGCACTGGAGCACGGCGACACGATCGCTTTTATGCACAGCGTTCAGGACGGTGCAGCGAGCAAAAGCTACGGTCTGGCGGTTGCTGCTCTGGCGGGCGTGCCAAAAGAGGTGATTAAGCGCGCACGGCAAAAACTGCGTGAGCTGGAAAGCATTTCGCCGAACGCCGCCGCTACGCAAGTGGATGGTACGCAAATGTCTTTGCTGTCAGTACCGGAAGAAACCTCGCCAGCGGTCGAAGCACTGGAAAATCTCGACCCGGATTCACTGACCCCACGTCAGGCGCTGGAATGGATTTATCGCTTAAAGAGTTTGGTGTAAACCTGACATGCCCGACGGCACAATGCCGTCGGGTTTATTCACTACTTTTTCGTTTGCACCCGGCAATACTGAGTCATCGCTTCTGGCATAGAGGGGGATTTCACTTTCACCTGATAATCAGGAAATGTCGTAAAGGTGATATCGTCATAATCAATAGACATTGGTGCGGTTTTCCGTACAGCTTCTGCTAATATCGCTTCTTGCTCTGGTGCTGAAGGGTAAAATACCTGTACGCTGTCAGGCACAATCTCTTCTTTTAACTTCGATTTTTCATGAGTAGCGATGATATCTATCTCATAACGGATAAAGGGAATTTTGGAGCCTTTTAAACGATAATATTGTGTCGAGTGGTAGCGTTTTTCACTTTCCCCAGAGTAAGTAACTTTCAGTATTCCCAAAAGGTTAAGTTGGTATGTTTCGTTATTCTCCGTCTGACTGAAATTCGCTGTACACTCAATTACATCACCTTCGGTTATAAGTTTTTCTAAACGTTTTATTTCTTCTATAGAAGCAGCTTGTATATTAGAGGTAAAAAAACAGAAAACTAACAGGAAAGCATAGAAATATCTCAGCATCTTAAAACATCCTTTTGTAATTTATTACTCCAGAGACTTCAACACCCTGGTTTGGTATAATAATACATTCATATAAATTTGAGTCTATGCAAATGTCTACCACTCGCTATCAAATAATTGATGCTCATAACTATCGACATATATGGGCCGTTGGTGATATTCATGGTGACTATCAATTATTACAATCCCGCCTCCACCAATTATCTTTTTGTCCCGAAACTGACTTGCTTATTTCTGTCGGCGATAACATTGATCGGGGGCCGGAGAGTCTTAACGTGCTACGCCTGTTAAACCAGCCCTGGTTTATCTCCGTCAAAGGCAACCACGAAGCGATGGCGCTTGATGCATTCGCGACTGGCGATGGTAATATGTGGTTAGCCAGCGGTGGTAACTGGTTTTTCGATTTAAATGATTCAGAGCAAAAAGAAGCTATAGATCTGTTGCTGAAATTTCATCACCTCCCACATATTATTGAAATCACTAACGACATAATAAAATATGTCATCGCACATGCGGATTATCCAGGTGATGAATATCAGTTTGGCAAAGAAATAGCAGAAAGCGAATTACTCTGGCCTGTTGATCGCGTACTGAAATCGCTCAAAGGCGAGTTACAGGAAATAAACGGTGCCGACTGCTTTATCTTCGGTCATATGATGTTTGATAACATCCAGACGTTCGCCAGCCAGGTATATATTGATACCGGATCGCCGGAAAGCGGGCGGCTGTCGTTTTATAAAATCAAATAACGTGGCCGGGTAAAGCAAAGCCTCTACCCGGCCCTTTTTTATTTAGCGCTTACCTTCCGCCAGCAGCGGCGGGATGCTCGGCACCAGCGGCGCGTCATCAATATCTTTCTGCGTCATGCGGAACGCTTCGGGATAATGTTCGCGGCTGGTGCGGCGCAGCGGTTCGGTATCGCGCCAGGTATAGAGGCAATGCTGGCACTGGTAGACCGTCCAGGCATCTTTTACCGGCGATTTCGCCATCACTTCAATCTGTTCATCGGCACAACGTGGACAAATCATCTTGTTCTCCTTATTTACGTGCGGCCAGCATAGCGGTCAGTTTTTCAGCCCAGGCTTTGGTTTCCGGTAAGTCCACCACCGGCTGGCTGTAGTGACCACGGTTGTCCGGGGCGACAGGCGTGGTGGCGTCGATAATCAGCTTATCGGTGATCCCCGCCGGGCTTGAGCCTGGGTCGAGTTCCAGCACGGACATATTTGGCAGTTGCACCAGATCGCCTGCCGGGTTCACTTTCGACGAGAGCGCCCACATCACCTGCGGCAGGTTGAATGGGTCAACGTCTTCATCGACCATAATCACCATCTTCACATAACCCAGACCGTGCGGCGTGGTCATCGCACGCAGGCCCACTGCGCGGGCAAAGCCGCCATAGCGTTTTTTGGTGGAGATAATCGCCAGCAGGCCGTGGGTGTACATAGCGTTCACCGCCTGCACTTCCGGGAACTCGGCTTTCAACTGCTGGTAAAGCGGCACGCAGGTGGCAGGCCCCATCAGGTAGTCGATTTCGGTCCACGGCATGCCGAGATAGAGCGATTCAAAAATCGGTTTGGTGCGGTAAGAGACTTTATCGATGCGCACTACGGTCATGTTGCGCCCGCCGGAGTAGTGGCCGGTAAATTCACCGAACGGCCCTTCGATCTCGCGTTTACGGCTTTCGATTACCCCTTCGAGGATCACCTCCGAGCCCCACGGCACATCAAAACCGGTCAGCGGGGCGGTGGCGATCGGGTACGGGCTTTCGCGTAGCGCGCCCGCCATTTCGTACTCCGATTGATCATATTTCAGCGGGGTGGCGCCCATCAGGGTGATGATCGGATCGTTACCCAGCGTGATGGCAATTGGCAAATCTTCACCACGTTCTTCCGCTTTATGCAGATGCAGGGCGATATCGTGCATCGGCACCGGTTGCAGGCCGAGCTTACGCTTACCCTTCACTTCCATACGGTAGATGCCGACGTTCTGCTTGCCGAAGTTATCCGGATCAAGCGGATCGCGGGAAACCACGCACGCTTTGTCGAGATAGAAACCGCCATCGCCATCGTTTAAACGAAACAGTGGCAGAATATCGAACAGGTTGATCTCGTCGCCATCGACGGTGTTCTGCGCCCAGGCAGGATTGGCGCGGCGTTCCGGGGCAATGGGAAAGTTATCCCAGCGGCGGATAAACTCATCAATCTGTTTTTTAACCGGTGTGTTCGGTGGCAGCCCGAGGGAAATCGCGTGGTTCTGCCAGGAGCCGATGGTGTTCATCGCCACGCGCGCATCGGTAAAGCCGCGAATATTATCAAACCACAGCGCGGGCGCGCCGTCGCCGATACGCCCGGTGGCGTTGGCAGCGGCTGCCAGATCCGGTTCCGCGTTCACCTCTTCGCTGATTTTCAGTAACTGGCCGTGGTCATCAAGCGCCTGTAAGAAGCTGCGTAAATCATCAAATGCCATTATTCATTCTCCTGAGAAAAATTCCGGGCCTGCGGCAACCCTTGCCAGCGCCTGGCGTGAGGATGTTCGAGGCCAAATTGATCCAGCACGCGGGCTACCACGTGGTGGACAATGTCATCTACCGTTTCGGGATGGTTATAAAAGGCAGGCATCGGCGGCACCATCGCCACGCCCATGCGCGAAAGTGCGAGCATATTTTCGAGATGGATGGTGCTAAGCGGCATTTCACGCGGCACCAGCACCAGTTTGCGGCCTTCTTTGAGCACGACGTCCGCCGCGCGCCCTACGAGACCATCGGCGTAACCAGCGCGGATACCGGCGAGCGTTTTCATACTGCATGGAATAACGATCATGCCGTCGGTACGAAAGGAGCCTGAGGAGATGGTTGCGGCCTGATCCGCCGGGTTATGGCTGAAGTCAGCGAGGGCGGCAACATCGCGAGCGCTGTAAGGCGTTTCCAGTTCAATAGTGGTTTTCGCCCACTTCGACATCACCAGATGAGTCTCGACATTCGGCATCTCCCGCAGCGCTTGCAGTAATGCCACACCAAGAGGCGCACCGGTAGCCCCTGTCATCCCGACGATCAGTTTCATTGCTTACTCTCTTAATTGTTCGTATACGAACGTTATTATTAACATACTCCTTCATTTCCACAGCGGCAAGGATTGAAAAGTAACAACATCTTCTTCGTCACTGAAAAACCGCTATGATAGCGACAGAGAATTAGCCCGGAGTTTACATGGCGTTACGAAATAAAGCGTTCCATCAGTTACGACAGCTTTTTCAGCAGCATACGGCCCGCTGGCAGCACGAGTTACCTGACCTGACCAAACCACAGTACGCGGTGATGCGCGCCATTGCTGATAAACCTGGTATCGAACAGGTGGCACTGATGGAAGCAGCCGTCAGCACCAAAGCAACGCTGGCAGAAATGTTGGCAAGAATGGAAAATCGTGGCTTAGTCAGACGTGAACATGACACCGCTGATAAGCGGCGACGCTTTGTCTGGCTGACTGCCGAAGGAGAAAAGGTACTTGCTGCGGCGATACCGATTGGCGACAGTGTGGATGAGGAATTTTTGGGGCGTTTGAGTGCAGAAGAGCAGGAGCTGTTTATGCAGCTGGTGCGCAAGATGATGGTGTGAAAGTTCCCGCAGTAAATACCGAGGATTCCCCACCTATCAGCACAGAGCCGGATTACGAAGCCTGGATGGGCTTGACGACGTTCCCCACGCCATAAGGGCACTATCCCTTCTGGCTCTGGTAATTAATCAAACTTGTGACCTTTTCCAGCCAACACCAGGAATAACCATGGTAAACATTGAGGTGCATATTTATACTTACCAAACTAATAGAATAAAAACGAAATCATTTTCAACCTTACGACATTGGTTTGGTATATTTAATGACTCCTATTCAACTTCCTCGCCCTGTGTTATTTCTTGATTTTTTTGTTCGGGAAGTCAGTTTTCAAGGCAAAGGAACTGTTCGTACAACACTGCCCGCTGATGCGTTTTTCTATACTGGCGAATCAAAAGCAACGTCTTATCTTTATTGGCAGCAAAACAGTCATGCTGCACAGCAAATGGGTATCAACCGTTGGCAAAAAAAACACCTGACATCAATACCGCGCTTACTCTCTTTTATTGATGAACGCCCCGTAATTTCCACCTTAACAGTAGACCAGGGCAAGGATCAGCTCTGGTTCAAACCCGATATTGCCGTAATTGCCAATATTGGCCATGAATTTCTTCATGAAAATACCTGGTTTCGCACACCAGATGAGGTTGTGACACATCACTATTGCGGAAAAGAAGACTGTTTTCGTTACGTTAATTTGCATGAAATTCTTCCCTGGGGATTCTTCGGCCCGATATTGGATGTTGATGATGCGGGGATAATATGGCGCAGTGGCACAACGCCATGGCCGGTAAAACTTATTGCACCAGGCGAAACTCACTGCCATCTCTGGAGAACAACGGAAACCACTCACAAAAAACCAAATCGCAATATGGTGATGTTTATTAAAAACTACGGACTACATCAGACTGTACGATGTGTCACGCCAATGGACGCGGGACAATACGATAGTAGTCATCTATGCCGGGAAAAATTTACCGTCAGAGATGGACGTTACCATCAACGTGTAGATTAAGCTGACAAAAGAAAAAGGCCAGCCTCGCTTGAGACTGGCCTTTCTGACAGATGCTTACTTATTCGCGGAACAGCGCTTCGATATTCAGCCCCTGCGTTTGCAGGATTTCGCGCAAACGGCGCAGGCCTTCAACCTGAATCTGGCGAACACGTTCACGGGTGAGGCCAATTTCACGACCTACATCTTCCAGTGTTGCCGCTTCGTACCCCAGCAAACCGAATCGACGTGCCAGCACTTCACGCTGTTTGGCGTTCAGTTCGAACAGCCATTTGACGATGCTTTGTTTCATATCGTCATCTTGCGTGGTATCTTCCGGGCCGTTTTCTTTTTCATCGGCCAGGATGTCCAGCAACGCTTTTTCGGAATCTCCACCCAGCGGGGTGTCTACCGAGGTAATGCGCTCGTTAAGACGAAGCATACGGCTGACGTCATCAACTGGCTTATCCAGCTGCTCTGCGATCTCTTCCGCACTTGGTTCGTGGTCCAGCTTATGGGACAACTCACGTGCGGTTCGCAGGTAAACGTTCAGCTCCTTTACGATGTGAATCGGCAAACGAATAGTACGGGTTTGGTTCATAATCGCCCGTTCGATCGTCTGGCGAATCCACCAGGTTGCGTATGTTGAGAAGCGGAAACCACGTTCCGGGTCAAACTTCTCTACCGCGCGGATCAGCCCCAGGTTGCCCTCTTCGATAAGATCCAGCAAAGCCAGACCACGATTGCCATAACGGCGGGCAATTTTTACCACCAGACGCAAGTTACTCTCGATCATCCGGCGGCGGGAGGCAACATCTCCTCGCAGTGCGCGACGCGCAAAATAAACTTCTTCTTCGGCCGTTAACAGTGGTGAATAACCAATCTCACCAAGGTAAAGCTGAGTCGCGTCCAACACACGCTGTGTGGCCCCTTGCGATAACAGTTCCTCTTCGGCCAAATCGTTATCACTGGGTTCCTCTTCTACTAAGGCCTTTTCGTCAAAAACCTCAACTCCGTTCTCATCAAATTCCGCATCTTCATTTAAATCATGAACTTTCAGCGTATTCTGACTCATAAGGTGGCTCCTACCCGTGATCCCTTGACGGAACATTCAAGCAAAAGCCTGGTTCCGCCGATTTATCGCTGCGGCAAATAACGCAGCGGGTTTACGGATTTCCCCTTGTAACGAATTTCAAAATGCAAGCGTGTTGAACTGGTTCCGGTGCTACCCATGGTTGCTATTTTTTGCCCCGCCTTCACTTCTTGTTGTTCCCGGACCAGCATTGTGTCGTTATGGGCGTAGGCACTCAGGTAATCATCATTATGTTTGATGATAATCAGATTACCGTAGCCGCGCAGCGCGTTACCGGCATAAACAACGCGGCCATCTGCGGTCGCGATAATTGCCTGTCCTTTGCTGCCTGCGATATCAATCCCCTTGTTGCCCCCCTCAGAAGCGCCAAAGGTTTCGATCACTTTGCCCTCAGTCGGCCAGCGCCAGGTGGAGATAGGCGTACTGGTTGATGTACTGCTGACAGTCGGCTCGGTTGTGCTTGCTGTTGGTACCGTTACAGGCGCTGTGACCGTGGTCGCAGTTGGCTTGTTGTTCGGCAACATTTTGTTAGCACTCTGTTCACCCGAAGACTCAGAATACGTAATTGTCGGTTGCGACGCAACAGCAACGGTGGAATTTTGTGCAGGCTTGATCACAACTCCTTGCTCTGCTGCATCGGCCTGGGTAATGGCATTTCCACCAGTGATTGGCGTACCGGAAGCATTACCCACCTGTAAGGTCTGACCTACATTCAGCGCGTATGGTGCCTGAATATTGTTGCGCTGAGCAAGGTCACGGAAATCGTTGCCAGTAATCCAGGCGATATAGAAAAGCGTGTCGCCTTTTTTCACGGTGTATGTACTGCCGCTATAACTGCCTTTCGGAATGTTCCCATACTGACGGTTGTAGACGATGCGTCCGTTTTCCATCTGTACCGGCTGCTGAGCTACTGGCTGCACAGGCTGGATTTGCGGTTGTTGTGCAGATTGAATTTGTGGCTGCTGTACCGGCTGAATTTGCGGTTGCTGCGCTGTAGACGTCGTCCCCATTTTCGGCGGCGGCGTAATCAACATACCAGAATTGGTGTTTGCAGACGCATTGCCATTAACGGAGCTGACCGGTGCCGGTGGATTTGAAGTGTCAGAACAGCCTGCCAGCCATAGCGAAACCAGTGACAAAGCCGCAATGCGGCGAACGGTGAATTTTGGGCTTCCCGCGCTCATTTATCCCCCAAGAAAAATTGGTTAATAACCAGTGACATAATTACCGTGCAAGGCACCATACTGAACACTGGAAAAGATGTTCACGATACGCTGACCTGCGGCAAAATAACCAGGAAAAATCCAGGTATTTCCTCACGTTTTAAGCCAGCTCACCCTTCACTAAAGGGACAAAGCGCACGGCCTCCACGGTATCAATAATAAATTCGCCTCCCCGACGACGCACCCGTTTCAAATACTGGTGCTCCTCCCCTACGGGTAAGACGAGAATCCCGCCTTCGTCCAGCTGCGTCATTAGCGCAGTTGGAATTTCCGGCGGTGCCGCCGTAACAATGATAGCGTCAAACGGCGCACGTGCCTGCCAACCTTGCCATCCATCGCCATGACGGGTTGAAACATTATGTAAATCAAGGTTTTTCAAGCGGCGACGCGCCTGCCACTGCAAGCCTTTAATCCGTTCAACCGAGCAAACATGCTGAACAAGATGCGCTAGAATTGCCGTTTGATATCCCGAACCGGTGCCAATTTCCAGCACCCGCGACTGCGGCGTCAGCTCGAGTAATTCGGTCATTCGCGCCACCATATACGGCTGCGAAATTGTCTGCCCCTGACCTATCGGCAAGGCGATATTGTCCCAGGCTTTTTGTTCAAACGCTTCATCAACGAATTTTTCACGCGGCACGGCGGCAAGTGCATTCAGCACCTGCTCATCCTGAATACCTTGCGCACGTAATTGATCCAGAAGTGCTTGTACGCGTCTGCTTACCATTGCGTGCCAACTCCCACGCTGTTTAACCAGTCTGAAACCACATCTTGCGCGCTATGCGCAGTTAAATCCACATGCAGCGGCGTGATAGAGACATAGCCCTCATCGACCGCAGCAAAATCGGTCCCCGGACCGGCATCGCACTTACCACCCGGCGGGCCAATCCAGTACAGCGTATTGCCGCGCGGATCTTGCTGCGGGATCACCTGATCTGCCGGATGTCGGGTACCGCAGCGCGTCACGCGAATACCTTTGATTTGATCCAACGGTAAATCCGGTACGTTAATATTGAGAATACGCCCGGTGCGCAGCGGCTCTTTACACAGTGCGCGCAAAATGGAACAGGTTACCGCCGCGGCAGTGTCGTAATGTTTATGCCCGTCAAGCGAGACAGCAAGCGCCGGAAAGCCTAAATGACGGCCCTCCATCGCGGCGGCTACCGTACCGGAATAAATAACATCATCCCCCAGATTCGGCCCGGCGTTAATCCCCGACACAACAATGTCCGGGCGCGGACGCATCAGAGCATTCACGCCAAGATAGACGCAATCGGTCGGGGTTCCCATTTGCACAGCAATATCACCATTTTCAAAGGTAAACGTGCGCAAGGAGGATTCCAGTGTCAGAGAATTTGAAGCGCCGCTGCGGTTACGATCGGGGGCGACCACCTGAACGTCAGCAAACTCACGCAAGGCTTTCGCCAGCGTTTGTATACCGGGTGCATGTACCCCGTCATCATTACTCAGCAATATGCGCATAATCACCTGTTGTGTTGATAAGTTCCCTGACAACGCTGGTCGCAAAACTGCCTGCCGGAAGCCAGAAACGGATTTCTACGGTGACGTCATCCCACCAGTTCCAGCTTAATTGTTGCGGATACAGCAGCATCGCTCTGCGCGCGGCTTCAACTTTTTCGCGCACCAGTAAGGCTTGCAATTCAGTTTCTTCGGCGACAGCTGCTTGTTCGAATGCCAGCGCTTCACGCTGAGTTCCCCATTCGCCACTGCCCGGCAATGCAGCAGTAATCATCAGCTCTTTATCGTTGACGCGACGCTGTAATTCCGCCAGTTCTTCATTGGAGGCAACAAACCAGCTGCCACGTCCGGCTAATTGTAGCGCATCGCCGTCAACAACTTGATTAACGTCTGCTTTTTTGAGGCGCTCAGCAACAATCTGATTAAACAACGCACTGCGGGCTGCCGACAACCAAAAACTCCGTTTATTGCGATCGCGCACCGGAGTATTGGTTTGCGCCCAGCGCAGCGCACCCTGCAAGTTGCTGCCGCTAATACCAAAACGTTGGGCACCAAAGTAGTTCGGTACACCTTTTACGCAAATATCGATCAGACGTTGTTCAACGTCATCACGATTACTCACTTCGCGCAGAACCAGGGTAAAAGCGTTACCTTTCAGCGCCCCTAAACGCAGCTTACGCTTGTGCCGCGCATACTCCAGCACCTGACAACCTTCCAGTTGAAAAGCACTGAGATCGGGCATCTCTTTGCCTGGCACGCGAGCGCATAACCACTGTTCCGTAACAGCATGTTTGTCTTTTTGCCCAGCGAAGCTGACTTCACGGGCATGAATTTTCAGGAATTTCGCCAGTGCATCCGCCACAAAACGGGTATTACAGCCGTTTTTGAGGATTCTAACCAGAATATGCTCACCTTCACCATCAGGCTCAAAGCCCAAATCTTCCACCACCACAAAGTCTTCCGGATTGGCTTTCAGCAGCCCGGTACCTTGCGGTTTACCGTGGAGGTAAGTGAGATTATCAAACTCAATCATTTTGTTGCCTTAATGAGTAGCGCCACCGCTTCACAGGCAATCCCTTCCCCACGCCCGGTAAATCCTAATTTTTCCGTAGTAGTGGCTTTCACGTTAACATCATCCATATGGCAGCCGAGATCTTCGGCAATAAACACGCGCATTTGTGGAATATGCGGCAACATCTTCGGTGCCTGAGCGATGATAGTGACATCGACGTTACCGAGGGTATACCCCTTCGCCTGAATACGACGCCAGGCTTCGCGCAGCAATTCGCGGCTGTCGGCCCCTTTAAATGATGGATCGGTATCCGGGAACAGCTTGCCGATATCCCCCAACGCCGCTGCACCAAGCAATGCATCGGTCAGTGCATGTAACGCCACGTCGCCATCAGAATGCGCCAGCAACCCTTTTTCGTAAGGAATGCGTACGCCACCAATGATAATTGGGCCTTCACCGCCAAAGGCGTGTACGTCAAAACCGTGTCCAATTCGCATTATGTATTCTCCTGATGGATGGTTCGGGTGAGGTAAAACTCGGCCAGTGCCAAATCTTCCGGACGCGTGACTTTAATGTTATCCGCGCGGCCTTCGACCAACTGCGGATGGAATCCGCAATATTCCAGCGCCGAGGCTTCGTCGGTAATAGTCGCACCTTCATTTAAAGCGCGCGTCAGACAGTCATGTAACAGCTCACGAGGGAAAAATTGCGGCGTCAGCGCGTGCCATAAGCCGTTGCGATCAACGGTATGAGCAATGGCATTTTTGCCAGGTTCGGCACGTTTCATGGTATCGCGCACCGGTACGGCGAGGATCCCCCCTGTGCGACTGGTTTCGCTCAACGCCAACAATCGCGCAAGGTCATCCTGATGCAGACAAGGACGAGCGGCGTCATGCACCAATACCCACTGCGCGCCGTCAGCGGCTTTCAGACCTGCCAGCACGGAATCGGCACGCTCATTACCGCCATCTACAACGGTGATTTGCGGATGATTCGCCAGAGGAAGTTGTGCAAAGCGGCTATCGCCAGGACTTATGGCAATGACGACACGAGTCACCCGGGGATGCGCCAGCAGCGCATGCACCGAGTGTTCAAGAATGGTTTGATTACCGATTGAGAGATATTGCTTAGGACATTCCGTTTGCATTCGACGGCCAAATCCGGCCGCCGGAACCACGGCGCAAACATCCAAATGAGTGGTTGCCATGTTAATTCCCGGGCTGATTTATCGAGTGTTTTGCCCCGCAGACTGTGCGCGTTTCGACGCGTCAGGCACCAGACGATAAAAAGTTTCGCCCGGCCTGGTCATGCTGAGTTCATTACGCGCACGCTCTTCGAGCGCCTCCTGGCCGCCATTGAGATCGTCAATTTCGGCAAAAAGTTGATCGTTTCGCGCTTTAAGTTTCGCGTTTGTAGCTTGCTGTGCCGCCACATCATCATTGACGCGGGTATAGTCATGTATACCGTTCTTACCGAACCACAGCGAATACTGTAGCCAGACCAGAATAGCCAGCAACAGCAGCGTTAGTTTACCCATCCTGCCCCCTGAAAAACGGCATCATCATCCCATGCATCCGAAGACGACTCTACATCCTCTGTTGGGGATACCGCGACAACGCGGGCAAATGTACCACATTTGTCCATTGTTACGTATACCCAGGGCGTGCAGAACATAATCTCATTATTCGTTACGGTTTGAATTATGAACAGAGGAGACGGGAAAGTACAAATTAGCCCAGTAGCCACATAAACAGTGCGCCAAACATAATGCCGACTGTTACCAGGGTGAAAACAATACTGTAGCGTAGCTTTCCGTCCATCAATGAATGCAGTGCAATCCCCACCACCACCGCGACAGGCATCAGTGCCAGAAAGAAAGGCCAGGTGTAGATAAAGAAGAACAGCGTGTTAGAGCCATAAATCAACATCGGCATCGCCAGCGCAAATAACCAGGAGACAAAACCGACAACAGCACCTGGCAGTGACCATGTGGTTTCTTCATCCTCAGTAAGGCTGTCGTTATTTGTTAGTGTAATGTTATGGCTATTACGCATATTTGATCCTGTAACTTTGACGGACCGGGCATGGAAACCCGGTGGTGTCTCAGGATCTGATAATATCGTTCTGTCTCAACAGATCTAATAATTGCTGTACCAAATTTGTTACTAATTGTTCACCATTGAGATGAATTTCTGCCGATTCAGGTGCTTCGTAAACGGAATCTATTCCCGTAAAGTTACGCAGTTCACCGGCACGTGCTTTCTTATATAAGCCTTTTGGATCGCGGGCCTCGCAAATCGCCAGCGGCGTATCGACAAACACTTCGATAAAACGCCCTTCTCCTACGCGTTCGCGAACCATCTGGCGTTCGGCGCGGTGTGGCGAGATAAAAGCGGTCAGCACCACCAGTCCAGCTTCAACCATTAAATTCGCCACTTCACCGACGCGACGGATATTCTCTTTACGATCGGCATCGCTAAAACCGAGATCGCTGCATAAGCCGTGGCGGACGTTGTCGCCATCCAGCAAATACGTACTGACACCAAGGTTATGTAACGCCTCCTCCAGCGCCCCCGCGACGGTTGATTTACCGGAACCAGAGAAGCCGGTAAACCACAGCACAACACCACGATGACCGTGGTGCTGTTCGCGTTGTTGCGGAGTTACTGGGTGGCTATGCCAGACGACGTTTTCGTCATGCAGCGCCATTATTTATCTCCCAGTAAATCGCGCGCACCCCAGTGCGGGAAATGGCGGCGAACCAGGGCATTCAATTCCAGTTCGAATGCACTGAATTCAGATGGCGCAGCAGTTGCCTGGCTAACTGGTTCGTGCACCATACCGGCACCTACGGTCACATTACTCAGGCGATCGATAAAAATCAGCCCACCGGTAACCGGGTTTTGCTGATAACGATCTAACACCAGTGGCTCGTCAAAGGTGAGATCTACCAGGCCGATGCCGTTCAGCGGCAGGTTTTCAACTTCGCGTTGGGTAAGGTTATTGATATCAACCTGATAACGAATGCCATCAACACGAGCACGCGTCTTCTTACCGGCAATTTTGATGTCGTAACTCTGGCCCGGGGAAAGCGGCTGTTCCGCCATCCATACCACATCCACCGACGCGCTCTGCACAGCCGGTAACGCTTCGTCTGCCGCCAGCAGCAGATCGCCACGGCTGATGTCGATCTCATCCGTCAGCACCAGGGTGATCACTTCTCCGGCAAAGGCTTCTTCGCGATCGCCATCAAAGGTCACGATCCGCGCAATGTTTGACTCCACTCCCGAAGGCAACACTTTGACTCGTTGCCCGACTTCCACGCGACCGGATGCCAGCGTTCCGGCGTAGCCACGAAAATCAAGATTCGGGCGGTTAACGTACTGCACCGGAAAGCGCATTGGCTGGGCATCCACCACTCGCTGTATCTCCACGGTTTCCAGTACTTCGAGTAGTGTCGGACCGCTGTACCACGGCATGCTTTCACTTTGCGCAGCCACGTTGTCGCCTTCCAGCGCGGAGAGCGGCACAAAGCGAATATCCAGATTACCCGGCAACTGCTCGGCAAAAGTCAGATAATCTTCACGAATACGGGTGAACGTCTCTTCACTGTAATCCACCAGATCCATTTTGTTGATCGCCACGACCAGATGTTTGATCCCCAACAGTGTGGAGATAAAACTGTGACGACGGGTTTGATCGAGCACGCCTTTACGGGCATCGATCAGTAAGATCGCCAGTTCACATGTCGATGCGCCAGTCGCCATATTGCGGGTGTACTGCTCGTGCCCTGGGGTGTCGGCGATAATAAATTTACGCTTCTCGGTAGAGAAATAGCGGTAGGCCACATCAATAGTGATGCCCTGTTCACGCTCAGCTTGCAGGCCGTCCACCAGCAGGGCCAGATCCAGTTTTTCACCCTGGGTGCCGTGACGTTTACTGTCGTTATGCAGCGATGAGAGCTGATCTTCGTAGATTTGGCGGGTATCGTGCAGCAGGCGACCAATCAGGGTACTTTTGCCGTCATCGACGCTACCACAGGTCAGAAAACGCAGCAGGCTTTTATGTTGTTGCGCAATCATCCAGGCTTCAACGCCGCCTTCATTGGCAATTTGTTGTGCAAGTGCAGTGTTCATCTTAAAAATACCCCTGACGTTTTTTCAGCTCCATAGAACCTGCCTGGTCGCGGTCAATCACGCGCCCCTGACGTTCACTGGTGGTGGAAACCAGCATCTCTTCGATGATTTCCGGCAGTGTTTGCGCATTTGACTCCACCGCGCCGGTCAGCGGCCAGCAGCCCAGCGTACGGAAACGCACCATCCGTTTTTTAATCACTTCGCCCGGTTGCAGGTCGATACGGTTGTCATCAATCATCATCAACATACCGTCGCGTTCCAGAACCGGACGTTCAGCAGCGAGATACAGCGGGACAATGTCGATATTTTCCAGCCAGATGTATTGCCAGATATCCTGCTCGGTCCAGTTAGAGAGCGGGAAAACGCGGATGCTTTCGCCTTTGTTAATTTGCCCGTTGTAGTTGTGCCACAGCTCCGGGCGCTGATTTTTCGGATCCCAGCGATGGAAGCGGTCACGGAAAGAGTAGATTCGCTCCTTAGCGCGGGATTTCTCTTCGTCACGACGTGCGCCACCGAAGGCGGCATCAAAACCGTACTTGTTCAACGCCTGTTTCAAACCTTCGGTTTTCATAATATCGGTATGTTTTGCGCTGCCGTGTACGAATGGATTAATCCCCATCGCCACGCCTTCCGGGTTTTTATGCACCAGCAACTCGCAGCCATAGGCTTTAGCCGTACGATCGCGAAACTCATACATCTCGCGGAATTTCCAGCCAGTATCAACATGCAGCAGAGGGAAAGGCAGCGTACCCGGATAAAACGCCTTGCGCGCCAGATGCAGCATGACGCTGGAATCTTTACCGATAGAGTAGAGCATCACCGGATTTGAGAATTCTGCCGCCACCTCGCGAATAATGTGGATGCTTTCCGCCTCCAGTTGCCGCAGGTGAGTAAGTCGTTTTTGATCCATAACCGTTCCTTTGCAATACCGCTATTTTCTTGCCATCAGATGTTTCGACTATAGGGAGCGTAAGAGAACGAATGAAATTACCAATTAGAATGAGTAGTTCCTTAACGGAATAACGATTTGGCAAAGCTAATATCAAAAAGTGCTTAAGGCACCGGATTTCGGGCGTTTAGGAAGATTTGAAATTGTTTTAGCGCAGCGGCAGTTTCATACTATGGCGGTAAAAAAATTTGCATGGTATTTAAGGACTCACTATGTTTTCCGCATTGCGCCACCGTACCGCTGCCCTGGCGCTCGGCGTATGCTTTATTCTCCCCGTACACGCCTCGTCACCTAAACCTGGTGATTTTGCTAATACACAGGCACGACATATTGCTACTTTCTTTCCGGGACGCATGACCGGAACTCCTGCAGAAATGTTATCTGCCGATTATATTCGCCAACAGTTTCAACAGATGGGTTATCGCAGTGATATTCGGACATTTAATAGCCGATATATTTACACCGCCCGCGATAATCGCAAGAGCTGGCATAACGTGACGGGAAGTACGGTGATTGCCGCTCATGAAGGCAAAGCGCCGCAGCAGATCATCATTATGGCGCATCTGGATACTTACGCCCCGCTGAGCGATGCTGACGCCGATGCCAATCTCGGCGGGCTAACGTTACAAGGAATGGATGATAACGCCGCAGGTTTAGGTGTCATGCTGGAACTGGCTGAACGCCTGAAAAATACGCCTACCGAGTATGGTATTCGATTTGTGGCGACCAGCGGCGAAGAGGAAGGAAAATTAGGCGCTGAGAATTTACTCAAACGGATGAGTGACACCGAAAAGAAAAATACGCTGCTGGTGATTAATCTCGATAACTTAATTGTTGGCGATAAATTGTATTTTAATAGTGGTGTAAATACACCAGAGGCTGTCAGGAAATTAACCCGTGATCGAGCGCTGGCAATTGCGCGTAATCATGGGATTGCAGCGACAATAAATCCAGGTTTGAATAAAAACTATCCGAAAGGCACCGGGTGTTGTAACGATGCAGAAGTTTTCGACAAAGCCGGTATTGCGGTACTTTCGGTGGAGGCGACCAACTGGAATCTTGGAAATAAGGATGGTTATCAGCAACGCGCAAAAACACCGGCCTTCCCGGCGGGAAATAGCTGGCATGATGTAAGGCTTGATAATCAACAGCATATTGATAAGGCGCTTCCTGGAAGAATAGAACGTCGCTGCCGTGACGTTATGCGGATAATGCTACCGCTGGTGAAGGAACTGGCGAAGGCGTCTTGATGAGCTTGAAAATGGGAGCTGGGAGTTCCCCCGCTGACGCGGGGGAACTCCCGATGCTTGGTTTGTCATCAGGCGTACTGCACGGTTTATTCCCGCTAGCGCGGGGAACTCCCCAGACCTGAAGTCAACTTATCCATTGTCGACGGTTTATCCCCGCTGGCGCGGGGAACACAGCAGTAGTCGTCCTGGCGACGTTGTCGCTGACGGTTTATCCCCGCTGGCGCGGGGAACACGAGGACGTGCCACCGGAAGAAAAAGCAGCGCAGGGTTTATCCCCGCTGGCGCGGGGAACACGACAAATAACCTGCACTACAGCGTTGAGACAGAGGTTTATCCCCGCTGGCGCGGGGAACACGACAAATAACCTGCACTACAGCGTTGAGACAGAGGTTTATCCCCGCTGGCGCGGGGAACACCTTCGCCGGTCATAACCTGGCGTGCGCGAATGCGGTTTATCCCCGCTGGCGCGGGGAACACATTAGGCCCGAAGGTCAGCATTGATAATGTGTCGGTTTATCCCCGCTGGCGCGGGGAACACCCTTATGGCCGTCGGTGAATGCAGGTTGAACCCGGTTTATCCCCGCTGGCGCGGGGAACACGAGGCGATAGGTTCGGGAAATAGCCCTGTTACCGGTTTATCCCCGCTGGCGCGGGGAACACTGGCATGAACTGCAAACCGTTCGCCCTTTCCACGGTTTATCCCCGCTGGCGCGGGGAACACATGCGGCGGCAGAAATACTAACAGGGCTGGGACGGTTTATCCCCGCTGGCGCGGGGAACACTCAGTGCCGCCCCATTTGCCGACAGCGGCATCCGGTTTATCCCCGCTGGCGCGGGGAACACAAACACGCGCGAGCAAAACTTTCATTTGCATTCGGTTTATCCCCGCTGGCGCGGGGAACACCTCGTAAACCTGCCGCGATAGCTGAATACGGTCGGTTTATCCCCGCTGGCGCGGGGAACACGCCGCCATTACTTCCCGCCAGCGTTGCTCAGGCGGTTTATCCCCGCTGGCGCGGGGAACACCGCAGCAGGCGATATCGCTAGCCGTTTGCGTACGGTTTATCCCCGCTGGCGCGGGGAACACGGGGTATGAGCGAGGGTATGTTAAAGGCAACCCGGTTTATCCCCGCTGGCGCGGGGAACACATAACCTCATCCGGGAGCGTCTCAATAAAAAACGGTTTATCCCCGCTGGCGCGGGGAACACCAACTTTGATAACCGTTTGTTACTGTGCCGTACGGTTTATCCCCGCTGGCGCGGGGAACACTGTCGCCCCGGCAGGTTTCTGCGCGTCGGCTGCGGTTTATCCCCGCTGGCGCGGGGAACACGGAATCGACACACCGCCGTAGTTGTACGTCGGCGGTTTATCCCCGCTGGCGCGGGGAACACATCTGCGAGATCAACGGTGGTTGCGAGATCGACGGTTTATCCCCGCTGGCGCGGGGAACACAAATGGAGAGGCGATACGTGTCATGTGGTTACCGGTTTATCCCCGCTGGCGCGGGGAACACAACGGCCCTTGGCTCTCTCGCGGCGTTTATGTCGGTTTATCCCCGCTGGCGCGGGGAACACGCTGGCCGACGAACGCGGACAATTAACCCTCTCGGTTTATCCCCGCTGGCGCGGGGAACACACGGTAGCCACTGGGATGGGGGGGATTATCCACGGTTTATCCCCGCTGGCGCGGGGAACACCAACTCCGGGCGTAAATGCTCCGCGCCGATTTCGGTTTATCCCCGCTGGCGCGGGGAACACCGCGTGTTTTGCGATGAAGTTCGGTTAAGTGGCGGTTTATCCCCGCTGGCGCGGGGAACACCAGCGCGTTGCCGTTTGTGACGTGCTGGCGACCGGTTTATCCCCGCTGGCGCGGGGAACACAATTAAATCAACGCGGTTTGAGTCTGCGGGATCGGTTTATCCCCGCTGGCGCGGGGAACACTCGTCCGGCTGCGCGACAGCGCGACACGCGGACGGTTTATCCCCGCTGGCGCGGGGAACACACTAAGCATACGTATCTGTTTTTAAACAATTTTATTCCACATCAACAATCTACCAACTAAATTCAAACATTTCCTTATTTTTAAAGAACGGGTAACTTATTGATTCTCAACAGGAAGAAACGAAACCAACCGTAACCCATCCAAATCCACCGGAATACGTCTGTTTTCACCCCAGGTCTGAAATTCAAAACCCGACTCGGTATTGGTCGCCCAGGCCATGACCACATTTCCGCAACCTGCCAGTTGGGAGATTTGCTGCCAGATCATCTCCCGAATACGTTTGGATGTATCACCAACATAAACACCAGCACGCACTTCCAGTAGCCAGATCGCGAGCCGTCCACGTAAGCGCGGCGGGACATTTTCTGTAACAACCACGACCATGCTCATCCGCTGCGCCCCCGGTGACCACTATCACCCAGCGTTTCAGGTTCCGGGATAGCTGGCGGTAACATATCCGGCGCAGGTTGTGGTGGTTCAATTTCACCGGCGGCAAGGACTTCCTCAATTAACGGAATTAATTTGCCCGTTAATTTACTACTACGGAAAATATCACGGCAGGCCAGTCTCACTTCTTTATCAGGTTCTGCCGGGTGTCTTGCCGCTATTTCAAATGCCTTTGGCACAACCGTATCAAATTTAATGATATCGGCTATGTCATAAACAAATGAAAGCGGTTTGCCACCATGGATAAAACCAATAGCGGGCGCATATCCCGCGGCTAATACCGCCGCTTCAGATATACCGTACAGGCATGATGTGGCAGCACTGATGCAGCGATTCACAACATCGCCTTTTTCCCAGTCTTTAGGATCGTAGTTGCGACCATTCCATTTCACACCATATTGCTTCGCCAGTAATGCATAGGTCTGGCGTACTCGGGCTCCCTCAATTCCCCGTAGCTGCTCCACTGAACGGCGAGCTGGCGGTGGTTCACGAAAACGTAATTCATACATTTTGCGCACCACCTTCAACCGTAGATCTTCCGTTAAAGCCAGCTTTGCCTGGTAGAGTAATTTATCTGCCCGCGCCCCTCCGGGTTGTCCGGAGGAGTAAACGCGAACGCCCGCTTCACCGACCCAGACCAGCAGTGTCCCCACCGTGGCGGCCAGATGCACCGCCGCGTGGGAAACTCTCGTTCCTGGTTCGAGCATTATGCAAGCGACCGATCCCACCGGAATATGCGTGCGGATCCCTGTTTTGTCGATCAGCACGAAAGCCCCGTCCAGTACGTCGATTTGACCGTACTGGAGGAAGATCATGGAGGTGCGATCTTTTAACGGGATCGGACTCAGTGGTACAAACGTCACGCCTCTGCTCCGGGTTTGATTAACATCAGACCACAGCCGAACGCCCGGCTTTTGCCATACCCCAGGCAGAGACGTTGCAGAAATAACCCTAGATCAGTGACTGTAAGCATCCCTGTATAATCCACGCTACTGAACTGGATCAGTTGCCGGGAGTTTTCCCGCCGCAGTTGCTGTTGTCGGTAGGCATCGACCGAGGTATCCAGCAGTGTAAAACCGCTTCTCTCCCCCTGCGCTGCCAGCCAGTCCAGCGCCGCCTGTTGTTGATGCAACCAGACATTTCTTCCTTCCGCCTGCCCCCTCACCTGCCGTTTCGCCTCCATCAGCAGATCGTGGCGCTTACCCGCTTTACAGACTGTTGGATTCGCTCGCAGGTTGAAAAAAAGGGATTGTCCGGTACGCAGCTCCGGCGCAAATGACCGGCATTCGATGGTGAACGTTTCACTTTCCGCCGGGCGTTCCTGCGACAGGACAAAAAAGCGAAACGCGCCCTGGAGTTCTTCCCGACGATAAAGAAATTGCCTTTCTTTGCCGCCAGGAAAAAGATCCCACAGCCACTGATGCATCACATATTCACCGCGATCCACCAGATGCAGTAACTGCGCAGGCGAAAGCTGGCCGGTATGTAAGGTTATTCTTGAGAGGTACATGGTTCCTCCTTGCTGAGCCACGGCCCCTGATTGACGGTGCGTTCCCCAAACAGCCACTGCTGACGATTTAAAGGAACATCCCGGCGGCGTAATATTTTGCTCGAGACCAGGCCATCGTGCTCCCCTTCCCACCAGCATTCATCCTGAAGTTTCGGGAGTGAGACTTTCAGTTCGTGGAAACGATCCTGATACTGTTGGTATGCGTTACGTAAGGCATCAGACGCGTTACCTTCAAGCAGTAACGGCGCAAGGGGTAATGCCAGCGGATGGCTTTTTCGCCCCAGATAAAGCGGAAAAACCGGATGGCGTAAACCTTCCTGCAACTGTTCGAGGCTGTAAGGCGCATCAGCTGTTGTTGCCACGGCCACCATCCACCAGGCATCGGTGTAGTAGTCGCGCCGGGAGATAATCGCGCTTAGAAGATCAGGGTCGCTCAACTCTTCGCGACGGCTGAAATAACGCGCTTTACGCACCTCTTTTGGCATCTGGACCGTGTGATAATCCCGTGCCCAGCGCGGGTTACGGCTGGCGCAAACCACCAGTGAATAGTGGCGATTAAACGCGTTTAAGCATTCGGTGTCATCACGCCGTATCCCTACCCCGGCAGCCAGCAGCCCCAGCAATGCTGAACGCGAAGGCAGTTCATGGGTATGACGCACCTCACCGGGTGCATCAACGCCCCAGGATGCCATTGGCCCATGAAGCTGAAAAATCAGATATTGGCTCATAAGCCGCCCCTTACGCGCAGATAAAGTCCAGCACGTCCTTCATGCTTCCCTGTTTGTTCATCACGTCAAAACTTGCGCATTCGGTCTTCTGTTCGTAAACCGTATTCATGTTTTCGCGAAGCGTTGTAATACGCTGCACCGCCACATCTAACTGACGTGTGCCATTAATGGGTTCATAGAAAGCCGCCGCCAGAGAACGCGGTTGTTCGGTGCCTTTTTCTGCCAGCGCCCAGGAGGCGTAGGCACGGCTGGCAAAGCTGTTCTGTTTGCCGGTTGGGGAGACTTTAAGCGCGGCTTCCGTAAAGGCGCGTATAGTCTGATTAGCCAACGCTTCGTCACCGCCGAGGTTTTCGACCAGCAGATCTTTATCAATGCAGATATAGGTGTAGAACAGCGCAGAACCAAATCCAGTTTCACCAAGATGCCCTGCACCAGCATCTTCAGAGGCCTGGCGCAAATCATCAACGGCGGTGAAAAAATCATCTTCGACAATCGTTTCACTGACACCAAACGCGTGCGCGACCTGACAGGCGGCTTCAACATTAAACTCAGGTTTATTCGCCAGCATACGACCAAACATGGCGATATCTACCGCCATGCGGTCTTTACGTAACAAAGCGAGATCGTCCTCTTTTGGCGCGCGCTTTTCTTCTGCCAGTTGATGGGCCAGCGCTTTTACGGCGTCAAATTCTGCCGGGCTGATATGGACGAGCTGTTCAGTTTCAGCGTTAGTGAGCGGATCTTTTGGTTTTTTGTCTTTTTTGGCTTTACCAAGATAATCGGCAATATCTGCCGCCCATTCGATGGCTTTTTTTTCTTCGATTCCTTTCTCAATCATGATAGTTGCTGCCTCGCGCGCGATACGCCCACTACGAATACCAATATGGCCCGCCAGCGACTGTTCAAAAAGTGCAGAAGTGCGCCACGCACGTTTCAGACTTTGCGAGGAAACGCGCAGACGCGTTGCTCCACCCAGCACCACGGTTTTCGGCGCACCGGTGTCATCACGGTTAAGGTTGGCTGCAGGGTAAGCGGTTAACAAATGGAGCTGAATAAATGTCGTCATGAGATAGTCCTTTATTAATTTTGTTCGTTATCGGCGTCGCCAGCCTGGTAATATTCCAGCGCCCAGCGGATACGGATAAATTCTGTTGGCCGCTGCTGACGGCGGTGATGGTTGAGCAGGTCGTCACTCTCCTGGCACCAGCGGAAAATATCGTCTGCCAAAGAGATAAGATTGACGGAACCGTTTAATAATTTGACCGCGCGACGTAACTGGCGCAGTAAATCATCCGGCGTTTTTACTGCCGACAGGCGCGAAAACCGCCCTTCTGACATTACTGCCGCCAGCTGCGCGGCAAAAGGCTGCCGTTCATCAATGGCTTTTACATTGGCGCTAACTGCAGCGACCAGTGCCAGTGCGGTAAAACGCCACTCTTGCGCTTCAACTTTCCACAACGTGTGGGTCTGCATTAGCAGAGAACGAAACCCTTCTGACAAACAAACATCATTAACCGTCGTACTACGCCGCAGACTGGCACGATTGCCGCGTTTTTCCTGCAATTCCTCGTGCCATTTGCGCAGCGTGGCTTTGTGCTCCTCTTTTACAATACTCATTCAGCAGCCTCCTGCTTTTTCTCCCTGGCGGCTTTAGCACTTTGCTTCTCCGCCGATGTTGTAAAATATTTCTTGCGCGCGGTCATGACGCGTTTCAAATCAACGGGCTCATAAGGATTAGTGAATACCCGCTCGTCAAAATCCTGACGCGCGAATAACCACATTTCCTTTTGCCATTTGCTGAGTAATTCATCCGGCTCCTGACCTTCTTCAATTTGACGCACTAACCTCAGGAAGCGATGCTGAGTTTTGTTCCAGAAGTCGATATCCACAAAACTGAAATCACCCCGTGCACCTTTTGGATCGGAGAACCATGCTTCTTTCAATGCACTCCGTAACAGACTTAGAATCCGTGAAGCCGTTTGCGCAGCCAGCCGCAGCTTTGGTATCTGGCCTTCTTTTTTATTGAGCAGTAGCGGGAAATGGTGTTCGTACCAACAGCGCGCTTTCATGTTGTCGAAATCATAGCCAAATCCCCACAGGCCCACTTTTGCCTGTTTCAGACTGCTGGCATTAAAGAGTTTCACCACCAGCGCGGGAAATTCCGTATTGTTTTCTGACTTACCCGTTTCGATAAGACCTAACCAGTCGCGCCAGATTAAACCGCCCGGTTGTGGCTTGACCGAGTAAAGCTCGCCGCCCTCTTTAAGTGGTACACGGTAGGGCGTTAAGGGATGCTGCCACATGGCATAATTCGCACCGTAATTTTTGGTCGTCATCAGGCTCAGGAGCGCGTCGCTCTGCTCACCGCAAATATCGCAGTTGCCGACTGTCGTGGTATTAAAATCAACACGTATGCGCCGAGGCATTCCCCAGTACGCCTGGAGTTTGTTGACCTGATCATCAGTTACCACCGCACCGGCCAGTTCACTGGTATGCGTCGGGCCAAGCCAGGGGAAAACCAGATCGTCAAATTTTTTGGGTAGCGGTAAGTCAGATTCATCCTGCGGCATCACGTTGAGCCACAGTTTGCGCCACAAGGGTGTTTGTTGATTGCCCTGATATTCCTGTAATTCAATCAGCGTCGTCATCGGCCCACCGCCGCGCAAACCGGTGCGATAGCCTTTGCCGCCCGCTGGTGCATTCAACTGTAAAGAGAACAAGGCCAATGCTAAGCAATGGGGGCACAGGTGTTCCGTTACACCACGCTTGATAAAGTGGTCTTTATTAAACTTCGTCGTTTGAGAGCCGGGAATTTCAGGCAGTAATGAAGCTACCGGAACTTTATCTCCCGTAAGCGCCTCGAAATCCTGCATAAATGAAGGGGAATCTGGGCCAAACTGGAAAGCGTGTTCTAAAGACAGCAATGCTTCCCGTAGCTTTTCAACCTCCAGCCCGTCTTCCCAGATATCATCCCAACGACCGTGATTTTTGGGCGCGAAGCTGGTTTGTAGTAGTCCCAGCAAAAACTGCCATGCCGCCCCCTGGAGATCTGCCCGCGGCGCAGCGATATCGACAACATTTTCATCCGCCAGATCGACTGGCGCCAGTTTGCCTGTCGTTCCGTCTTTATAACGAACGGGCAACCACGGGGTTGTCAGAAGTGAAAACGAGTTCATACGCATCCTCTCGTAAAAAAGACCATCCCTGGTCGGTTATCCATCCTTCCATCCTTTTTTGTGTATCAACTATTCAGAGAATCCTGTCGCAGGCATCTCAACCAACCTTGCCAATCAATCCCTCCGTAGCCGAATATCCACAACTTTCGTCATCGGTGACTAAAATCACGTTTGCCATCTCCGGATCTTGCCGCTGTTCAACGCACCACTGCCTGAACGCATCCCCTTCCAGTAAAGAAAACTCATCCCGATGTTTTTTCCACCAGCTTCGGCGCACTCTGACAACGCTCATTTCCCATGCGTGTGCACCGGTGGCATAAGGCTTCACTACACCGTCAATACAGCTAGCCAGCCACAGGGAAACAGACTCTTCAGCCAGACGTGTCGACAGTTTTTCCGGGAGGTAATCGTTGATATTGGCGGCATAGCCGGGCCTGAAGTTCAGCACAAACTTATTAGCCATTGAACGATCGCAGTAGTATTTGCCCACTTGCTCCTGCTCGCTGCGGGCAAACCCTTCCGGCATTACCACGTCCTCACCGTAGACTGATTCAATCAGAAGCCGGGCTGAGTGTGGCATCTGAATCGCGCCTTGTTCACGCAGCACACGCTGCGTCAACCAGATTCGCCCATGATCGGGATAGACAAATGCACTGTTACGCATGGCACTGGCAAACCATTCTTCACCCGGAGAGTCGTCCCAGACGGGGGCCAGAATCAGCAATACAGGAGGGTGACGCTCGTCTTTACCGTCACGCTTTAACTGACCATTAATATCGCGGATATGTCGCTGTAATCGCCCTGCTCGCTGGATCAGCAAATCAACAGGGGCAAGGTCGGAAATCATTTCGTCCAGGTCGCAGTCGACGCTCTGCTCCAGGACCTGAGTACAAATGAGGACTTTTCCGGCACGCTGTGAACAGTCTTCTTTACCAAAGCGTGCCAGCGTCTCCGTTTCAATTCGCTGGCGATCGCTGAAAGCAAAGCGGCTATGAAAAAGTGAAAGGCTGGAAGCAGGAATGACGCCGCGGGCAAGCAGCTGACGATGAACCTGGATGGCGTCATCGACAGAATTCCGAATCCAGGCGATGCATTTCCCCTGACTTACCGCCGATTCGATACGCGCAATACACTCTTGTTCGCTATGAAGCCAACCCACACTCACGCTGCGCTCAACGTCTTTGCGCGTCGCTACCCGGTGCGAATGCACATCGGATTTCGTGACATGCGTCAGCCAGGGATAATCATCTTTTTCCAGCAACGGAGCTTCTTGCTGGCCCTCTGCACCACGCGCAAAGGCGGCGACGAGTTTGTCACGCTGCTGTTGAGACAACGTAGCAGAAAGCAAAATAACGCTGTTTCCGCCACGCGCCTGCCGCTCGATCAGCCCTTCAAGAATGCACGACATATAAGCGTCACAGGCGTGGATCTCATCGGCTAGCAGGATTTTGTTACTCAGCCCCAGAAGCCGCAGATTATTATGTTTGAACGGCATCACCGCCATCATCGCCTGATCCAGCGTGCCGACGCCAATTTCAGCCAGCAACGCCTTCTTGTTACTGTCAGCAAACCAGGCCGCACATCCCTGACTGAACGCTTGTTCATCCGGTTCTTCTGACCCCACAAAATCACCAGACCACAGCGATGCGTTAAAGCGATCCATTAGCGAACGAGCGCTGTGTGCCAGCACCAGGCTGGGGCGGGATTGTGGCGAATAGAAAGCAAGCCAGGTTTTTACCAGCCTATCGTACATGGCATTGGCCGTTGCCATTGTTGGCAAACCAAAAAACAAACCCTGTGCTTTCCCCGCAGACATCAACCTGTGCGCCAGGATAAGCGCCGCTTCTGTTTTACCTGCGCCAGTCACATCTTCCAGAATAAACAACTGTGGTCCTGGCTGGCTGATATCCAGATCCAACACCTTTTGCTGTAACGGTGTTGGGTTCTCAATAAAAGGAAACAGCGTATTAATTCCAGTGAAAGGCGCGCTTTCTGCTTTTGGGGGAAAGACGGTTAATGCGTTTTGAGCCTGAACTAAAGCCTTCTGCCAGTAATCTTTAATATCCATTACGTGTGCGACACGTGGAAAAAATCGCGTTGACGATCCCGTCCAGTCTGCGAGTACGACGGTTGCAGAGATATACCAGGAAAGATGTTTTATAAGTTCAACGCCCTCGTCATCATCCCAGAATGTAGGGATCTCGATGAGCGGAAACAGTACCTTGATTTCAAGGAGAAAATCTCGTGCGGCAGCTTTGTCTTCAGGCTGAAAGTTGTCCAGTTCATCGATACGATCAGGAGGCCGACCATGATGCCCGGTTGTCATGGGCATCCACATCTCTATTACCCGTTTAAGTTTGCGGGGAGAGAGTGAAGATGAGGGAAGCAACTCTTCACATTCAATTAAATAATGATTCCACAACCAGTAACCCAGCGTTGAATGAGAGATCTTTTCGTAATTCTTTCTTGCGCCTTCCGGAACCTTGAGTTGTGGGTGCAGGTAAAGTTGCTGAAATGAGCGGGCAAATTTTCCAGTATCGTGCCAGCACAACAACCAGGCGAAAAATTGTGCTGCCTGATCCGTGTCAGCGAAACCTAATTGACGAAAATAGTCAGCCAGCCCGAAACAGTTGTTTTTGACCATTAAATAGCCTATCGCGGCTACATCCAGCGAATGCCAGCAAAGAAGGTGATAATCGTCGCCACCCTCTTTCTCGCCACGTCGGGTTTTTCCCCAGAAATCAAAGAAAGTCACAATGTTTTTATCCTTCAGTAAAACTTAAAGGATATTTACGCATATATTAAAAATTATCTGTGATATATATCGTTCAATAAAGTATTTACATTATGAATAATTCAATGATTTTCATCTGTGATATATATAAATAATAAACACAGGCATAATATTCACAAAAACAATATAAATGAAAAAGGGTGCAGGAGACCAAACCATCACAATTCAATACGCGGGGTTTTACCCCCGCGTGGTGGCTACTTCTTCGGTTCGTAAGCGAGAACTGCCTTAAACTCCATACCACGTTCTCTGATACTCAACTCACACAACGAGTCGCCTACCATCAGCGTGAATCCCAGTACTGTACAACACAGTACGATGATTGCCACAAGGGCATATTTTGTCAGCATGTCTTGCCTCCCTGCAAAGAAGAGACTAACATCCGAATTGCTACGTTCGAACGCGAGCCTCAGGTTGATAGAAATATCGCCTGGGGCTTTTGTCCATCTGGAACCTCGCGAATGCTCAACGCCAGACAGCCTCAAGCACCCGACGCCATTCTATAACTGTTGATTTCCCTTGCTATATTCAAGTTTAAATGCCGGAATGCTGCTCGCAAAATAAAAACGCCCCCATCATTTCTGACAGAGGCGTTTATTTTATCCGGCAATATTTACCCTTCGTGCAGCCCACATTCCCTTTTTAAGCCAAAGAAACGCGTTTCTTCTTCCGCCATACCGGGTTCCCATTTTCGAGTTGTATGGGTATCACCAACCGATAAATATCCTTCGTCCCATAATGGGTGATATTTCAGGCCATGTTTTTGCAGGTACTGATAAATAGTTCGGTTATCCCAGTCGATAATCGGCAGCACTTTAAATACGCCACGCTGAATTGCCAACACCGGTAAATTAGCGCGGCTGCCGGATTGTTCACGGCGCAGGCCAGCAAACCACGTTTGCGCGTTTAGTTCTTTCAGCGCCCGGTTCATCGGTTCGACTTTGTTGATATCGTTGTACTTTTCAATGCCTTCAACGCCCTGTTCCCACAGTTTGCCGTAGCGTGCTTCCTGCCAGGCGGCGCTTTCGGTAGCGCGGTACACTTTCAGGTTGAGCTTGAGTTTGTCCGTTAACTCGTCAATAAAGCGGTAGGTTTCCGGAAACAGATAACCGGTATCGGTGAGGATCACCGGAATATCCGGGCGAATCTGATTCACCAGATGCAGGCTAACCGCCGCCTGGATACCGAAGCTGGAAGAAAGCACATATTCACCGGGCAGATTATCCAGCGCCCAGGCAACGCGGCCTTCAGCATCCAGTTTTTCAAGCTCGGCGTTAGTTTCCGCCAGCGCCAGAATGCGATCTACCTTCGGCAGTTCGTTCAGGGCATTTAGATCGAGTTTGGACATAGATTCCTCACTGTTTGCCTTGCCTAATGCGACGCTTACGCGTCTTATCAGGCCTACAAGACTGGACTGATGGTTAATCCCACAAATCACGCGCCGGATCGAGCACCGGGCGAATTATGCCCGCACGCACCGTAAAGTCGCCGAAGCCTTCACCCGCTTCACGTTCTTTCGCCCAGCGCCCTATCAGTTCATCAAGCGTCGCCAGGATTTCCGGCTCGGTGATGTTTTCTTTATGCATCCGTGGGATACGTGTCCCAATGCGGTTGCCACCAAGATGCAGGTTGTAGCGACCCGGCGCTTTACCCACCAGGCCAACTTCCGCCAGCATCGCGCGACCACAACCGTTCGGGCAGCCTGTTACACGCATCACGATGTGCTCATCGCTGACACCATGTTTCGCCATTAAATTATCGATGTTATCGATAAACGACGGCAGGAAACGCTCCGCTTCCGCCATCGCCAGCGGGCAAGTCGGGAATGACACGCAGGCCATTGAGTTTTCGCGCTGCGGCGTGACGGCATTCATCAATCCGCTCTCTTTGGCGATCTTCTCAATCTTCGCTTTCTCGCTTTCCGGTACACCGGCGATGATCAGATTCTGGTTCGCCGTAATGCGGAAATCACCTTTGTGGATCTTTGCGATCTCCAGCAGGCCGGTTTTCAGCGGACGTCCCGGATAATCAAGAATTCGGCCATTTTCGATAAACAGCGTCAAGTGCCATTTGTCGTCGATCCCTTTTACCCAGCCGATACGATCGCCGCGCCCGGTAAATTCATACGGACGGATCGGTTCGAACTTGATCCCCGCGCGACGTTCCACTTCTGCTTTAAACGTCTCGACCCCCACGCGCTCCAGCGTGTATTTGGTTTTGGCGTTTTTACGGTCAGTACGATTACCCCAGTCACGCTGAGTGGTAATGACCGCTTCCGCCACCGCCAGCGTATGCTCCAGTGGCAGATAGCCAAACTCGCTCGCCGTGCGGGCGTAGGTTTTCTTGTTGCCGTGTTCGATAGAAAGCCCACCGCCCACCAGCAGGTTGAAGCCCACCAGCTTGCCGTTTTCCGCGATCGCCACAAAGTTCATGTCGTTGGCGTGCAGATCGATATCGTTCTGCGGTGGGATCACTACCGTGGTTTTGAATTTACGCGGCAGGTAGGTCTGACCGAGGATCGGTTCTTCATCGGTGGTGGCGACTTTCTCCTGATCGAGCCAGATCTCCGCGTAGGCGCGGGTACGCGGCAGCAGATGTTCAGAGATTTTCTTCGCCCACTCATACGCTTCCGCGTGCAACTGAGATTCAAATGGGTTCGAGGTGCAGAGTACATTACGGTTCATGTCGTTGGCGGTCGCCAGCGCATCAAGACCGACCGAATGCAGCATCTGGTGCACCGGTTTGACGTTCTTTTTCAGAATGCCGTGGAACTGGAACGTCTGGCGGTTGGTCAGGCGAATGCTGCCATAAATGGTGTTTTCACCGGCAAATTTATCGATCGCCTGCCACTGTTTAGTGGTGATCACCCCACCCGGCAGACGGCAGCGCAGCAGCATCGCATGACGCGGTTCCAGCTTCTGTTCAGCACGTTCCGCGCGGATATCGCGGTCATCCTGCTGATACATACCGTGGAAACGGATCAGCAGGAAGTTGTCGCCCTTAAAGCCGCCGGTCAGACCGTCGTTTAAATCTTCCGCAATGGTCCCGCGCAGGTAGTTGCTCTCAAGCTTCATGCGCTCCGCGTCTGTCAGTTTTCCTTCGACCACTAAAGGCCCTGGATGTTTTTCGTTCATTAGTAGACATCTCGCTGATAACGGCGCTCTACGCGCAGCTCACTTAAAAATTCATCCGCCGCTTCGGTGTCCATGCCACCAAATTCGGCAATCACTTCCAGAAGTGCCTGTTCAACGTCTTTCGCCATGCGATTAGCGTCGCCGCAGACATAAATGTGGGCACCGTCATTGATCCAGCGCCACAGCTCTGCGCCCTGTTCGCGCAGTTTGTCTTGTACGTAAACTTTTTCTTTTTGATCGCGCGACCAGGCAAGATCAATACGTGTCAGCACGCCCTCTTTGACGTAGCGCTGCCACTCCACCTGGTAGAGGAAATCTTCCGTAAAGTGTGGGTTGCCAAAGAACAGCCAGTTTTTACCCGGCGCTTCGTCAGCAGCACGTTGCTGCATAAAGGCGCGGAACGGCGCGATGCCGGTGCCTGGACCAATCATAATCACCGGCGTTTCCGGGTTGGCTGGCAGACGGAAGTTGTCGTTATGTTCGATAAAGACGCGGACTTCGCCCTCTTCTTCCACACGATCCGCGAGGAAACTAGAGGCACCACCGGCACGGGCGCGGCCTTCAATGTCATAACGAACGACACCAACGGTGACGTGTACTTCGTTCTCGACTTCCGCCTGCGAGGAGGCGATGGAATACAGGCGCGGCGTCAGCGGGCGCAGCAAGTTAATGAGGGCTTCAGCGTCAAGCTGTGCCGGAGAGAAACGCACCATATCGACAATCGGCGTCGTCGCGGCGTAATGCTGTAACTTCGCTTTATCGCCCACCAGCGGCAGCAGCGTTTCACTGCGGGTAAGCGTGGCGTAGTTCTCAACGATGTTGGCGGTGTTGACGGTCAGTTCGAAGTGCCACTGTAGGGCCTCGTTCAGAGGTAACGTTTTGCCCTCGACGGTGACAGGTTCATCGCCTTTCAGCCACAGCAGTTCGACAAGTTCTTTCACCAGTGCCGGATCGTTCTGATACCAGACGCCCAGCGCGTCACCCGGCTGGTAACGCAGGCCCGAGTCACCTAAGTCAATTTCGATATGGCGAACGTCTTTTTCAGAGTTACGCCCGGTAATTTTCTGGTTAACAGAGAGGCTCGCCACCAGCGGCGCGTCTTTGCTGTACGGGCTGGTGTGGATTTCATTTACCGCGCCAGTAGCGACGGATTGCGAAGGTGCCGCGACAGGCGTACGGGACTTCAGAACATCAACCACGCGGGCGCGCCACTCGATGGCAGCAGCCTGGTATTCAACGTCGGCATCGACACGGTCGAGCAGGCGTTCACCGCCCAGTTCCGCCAGCTTGCTGTCAAAATCTTTCCCGGACTGGCAGAAAAATTCATAAGAGCTATCGCCGAGACTAAACACGGCAAACGCGGTGTTTTCCAGCTTCGGCGCTTTTTTGGAGAACAGGAACTTATGCAGCGCGACGGCCTCTTCCGGCGGTTCCCCTTCACCTTGCGTTGACGTCACCACGATGAGCAGTTTTTCGCTGGCGATTTGTTTGAATTTATAGTCGCCCGCGTTCATCAGCTTAACGTTCAGTTTTGCCGCTAATAAATCATCGCGTAATGCTTCAGCAACCCGGCGCGCATTGCCGGTTTGCGAAGCGGAGATAATAGTTATACCCGGCATTTCTGCGGCGGGCGCTGGCGTCGCTGCAAGCGCAGCAGGCTGCTGATTGAGCACGCCCCAGAAATAGCCAGAAACCCAGGCAAGCTGGGTGGGAGTTAAATCGGTCGTGGCCGCCTGAAGGCGTGCCAGTTGCTCCGGGTTCAACGGAAGCAACGCGGAAGGTGGGACCTGTGTCGTCATGCGTCGTTATGTTCCAGTAAGCAAAGCTGTTTCTGCGCCCTGTCAGCGCCCATAAAACAGAAGAGAAGGTAAGGTTAACGGGGTGAACGGTGTGGATTAAAGACGGGATAGCGATAACTAATAACCAAATCGACTAACCTGTTTTAGCAATAGTCTTTAACAACAAAATAGATTAATCAACCCAATGAAAAACAAATGAATTTAGCCAATCATTAAGATAAATCAGCGATTTTGCGCAACAAAGTCGTTTTAGATAATGCGAAAAAACAGCCTTTCCGGTACTCTACGGCGGTTTTATCGTCCTGTAGAGAAATTATGATGTCCACCACGTTATTTAAAGATTTCACCTTCGAAGCCGCTCACCGCTTACCACACGTCCCGGAAGGACATAAATGTGGTCGCCTGCACGGGCATTCCTTTATGGTGCGACTGGAAATTACCGGGGAAGTCGATCCGCATACGGGCTGGATTATCGATTTCGCTGAACTGAAAGCAGCGTTTAAGCCAACTTATGAGCGCCTCGATCACCATTATCTCAATGATATTCCAGGTCTGGAAAACCCGACCAGCGAGGTTTTAGCAAAATGGATTTGGGATCAGGTTAAACCGGTTGTTCCGCTGTTAAGTGCGGTTATGGTGAAAGAAACCTGCACCGCAGGTTGCATCTATCGCGGCGAATGATAAGAGTGTGTCGGCGGTCAATTTCCCTTAAGTAACGCTATGTTAGGGTGTTGCGCTCTGGATATCTGGGGCATGACATGGAAGACGACTGCGACATTATTATTATTGGTGCGGGTATAGCAGGCACCGCTTGTGCTTTACGCTGCGCGCGGGCAGGTTTATCCGTTCTGTTACTGGAACGCGCTGAAATTCCCGGCAGTAAAAACCTTTCCGGCGGGCGTTTATACACCCATGCGCTCGCGGAACTCCTCCCTCAGTTTCACCTGACCGCGCCTCTTGAACGACGCATCACTCACGAAAGTCTTTCTCTGTTAACGCCAGATGGCGCAACGACGTTTTCCAGCTTACAGCCCGGCGGTGAATCCTGGAGTGTATTACGTGCGCGATTCGATCCGTGGCTGGTTGCCGAAGCCGAAAAAGAAGGTGTCGAATGCATCCCCGGTACGACGGTGGATGCACTGTATGAAGAAAAAGGCAGAGTTTGCGGCGTTATTTGTGGTGACGATATTCTCCGCGCCCGTTATGTGGTGCTGGCAGAAGGTGCCAACAGCGTCTTGTCTGAGCGTCACGGGTTAGTGACTCGTCCTGCTGGCGAAGTGATGGCGTTGGGGATTAAAGAAGTTCTGTCACTGGAAACATCCGCTATTGAAGAACGTTTTCATCTGGAGAATAACGAAGGCGCAGCGTTGTTATTCAGCGGCGGAATCTGTGATGACTTACCCGGCGGCGCATTTCTTTATACTAATCAACAAACGCTCTCGTTAGGGATTGTTTGCCCGCTCTCTTCACTTACGCAAAGTCGTGTTCCGGCAAGCGAGCTGCTGGCTCGCTTTAAAACGCATCCGGCAGTGCGCCCGCTTATCAAAAACACGGAATCACTGGAGTATGGTGCGCATCTGGTGCCAGAAGGTGGCTTGCACAGTATGCCGGTGCAATACGCCGGTAACGGCTGGCTGCTGGTGGGCGATACGTTGCGCAGTTGCGTCAATACCGGAATTTCCGTGCGCGGCATGGATATGGCGCTGGCTGGCGCACAGGCGGCGGCACAAACGCTGATAACCGCCTGCCAGCACCGCGAGCCGCAAAATCTGTTTCCGCTTTATCATCACAATGTAGAGCGCAGCCTGTTGTGGGATGTTCTACAGCGTTATCAGCATGTTCCGGCGCTTTTGCAACGCCCTGGCTGGTATCGGGCGTGGCCTGCGTTAATGCAGGATATTTCCCGTGATTTATGGGATCAAGGTGATAAACCTGTTCCGCCGCTGCGCCAGTTGCTCTGGCGTCATTTACGTCGTCATGGCCTGTGGCATCTGGCGGGCGATGTTGTCAGGAGTATTCGATGTCTGTAGCCCGTAATCTCTGGCGCGCTGCTGATGCGCCACATATTGTTCCGGCTGACTCCGTTGAGCGCCAGACGGCAGAACGGTTGATTAACGCTTGTCCGGCTGGTCTTTTTTTGCTCACACCGGAAGGTGATTTGCACGTTGATTATCGTAATTGTCTGGAGTGCGGCACCTGCCGTTTGCTGTGCGATGAAAAAACGCTACAACAGTGGCGCTATCCGCCTTCCGGATTCGGCATCACCTACCGCTTTGGATAAATAATAAGGATAATTTATGCCCCTCTTACACCTGCTCCGCCAGAATCCGGTGATTGCTGCCGTTAAAGACAATGCCAGCCTGCAACTGGCAATCGACTCTGAATGCCGGTTTATTTCCGTGTTGTACGGCAATATCTGCACCATCAGTCATATCGTCAAAAAGATTAAAAGTGCCGGGAAATATGCCTTTATTCATGTCGATTTGCTGGAAGGCGCGTCAAATAAAGAAGTAGTAATTCAGTTTCTGAAACTGGTGACCGAGGCGGACGGCATTATCAGTACCAAAGCGTCAATGCTAAAAGCGGCGAGAGCGGAAGGCTTTTTCTGTATTCATCGCTTGTTTATTGTCGACTCGATTTCTTTTCACAACATTGATAAGCAGGTTGCGCAATCGAATCCTGATTGTATTGAAATTCTGCCAGGCTGTATGCCTAAAGTGCTGGGCTGGGTAACGGAGAAAATCCACCAGCCGCTGATTGCTGGCGGGCTGGTGTGCGATGAAGAAGATGCGCGTAATGCGATTAACGCCGGTGTAGTGGCGCTTTCTACCACGAATACCGGGGTCTGGACGTTAGCGAAAAAATTGCTTTGACGAGATAATCGTAACGAATTGAATTTGTGTGATTTGTAGGCCACATGCCAAATCCGGCATTCAGCGCCTGATACGATGCTTGACGCGTCTTATCAGGCCTACAAGTCACCAGCCCAGAACCGTAGACAGGATCATCCGGCAGCACGTTATTGGCAATCTGCGTGAATGGTTGTCACCAGTGCCTCCAGCACCGCTTTCCAGTCATCAACCACGCCAACATCTGCCTGTGAAAATACCGCCGCGCTGGCGTCATGATTAATCGCCACCACAAACTTGCTATTGCGGACGCCCGCCATTAACGCTGCTGCGCCGGAAGCACCAACAACAATACACACCTCAGGTGCCAGCAGATGTCCTGAAATACCAATCACTTTTTCAGCATCAACGCCACCGTTCATCACTCGTGCCCGACTGTAGCCCACTTCGGCTCCCAGCTTTTCTGCCAGCATAGCGATTTCCTGGTTATCTGCCTCTCCGCCCTGCCCCACCACCAGCACCCGTCTGGCCTCAGCTAATGGGTCGCGGGTAGCATTTTTCAGGTTTTCTATGCTAACCAGCCAGTCGGGAGGCGCATCTGGGACAATGTTCAGTTGCTGCTTACCAGAGGGCAACGAGGCGTTTTTATCTGCTCCCGCCTGACGCGCCAGGGAGAGGCATAGCGGGCGTTTTTCTGTTTGCAGCGTCGCCGTTAGCGCATTTCCCCAGTGGGATTTGCGTACGTTTACGGTTGGAATATCTAATGAAGTCACCTGGCAAATGCTTGCACCATGTAAACGCCAGGCCAGCCGTGTCGACAGTTCATCACCAAACGTTCCCGGCGGAAAGAGAACAACGTCCACAGGCGTTCGCTGCCACTGTTCTACCAGCGCATCCAGCACCTGTTCCGCGACCATCGGCTGCGGCTCGATTTGCCAGTGCGTTAATGTGCTGCCGCTGAAATCCTGCTCCGCCAGCCAGCCCGCTATTGCGGCATTCTCCTGATTTATTGTCACAATGGCGATATTCATGGCTGCATCCTTTGGCGTAAATAGTCCTGCCATAGCTTTTGCGCTTTTTCTGCTACCGTTTGCCCATCAAGAAGCGTTGCACCGCGTCGTTGCTCTGGCCTTTCCAGTTGCCGGCACTGCATCGCTGACGATTCAGCAGTAACAGTTTTGCGGATAATTTCAGCTTTCCCCGCAGCCATTCGCTGGCGCATTCCCGGTACTGGCAAGGCCACCTCGCCACACTGGCGCACGGCAATCACCGCAGGCAAGCGAACCCGACAACAGCGTAATCCATGTTCAGTACGCTGTTCGAGCGAGATAAACGGTGCGTCGAGAGTAAAACGCTCCACCTGGGTAAAACAGGGCCAGGTCAGCATTTCCGCCAGCAAAAATGGCGTTTGCCCGTTCTGCCCTTCGCTGCTCTGGCAGCCGGTAATGATCAGATCCAGCGGATTCTGGCGCTGCCATTCGGCAATATGGCGAGCGACAAATTCCGGCGCAAAGCGCAGATCTGCCGCCGTCTCCAGCAATACAGCTTCCTCAAACCCAAGAGCCATGAGATAGCGCAGCCAGTGCAACGCCCGTTCATCCCCCATGCTCAACGCGATTAAAGACATCGGCGTACCGTTTTTTCTCTGCGCTAACAGAAGCGCGGCAGCGGCCTGTTCATCAGCACCGAGTAAACTTCGCAGCAGCGAAACATCCGGTCCGCAATTACCCTGAGCCGCCACCTGCCACTCTTTTTCCGCCAGCATTCCGGCATCCGGTTCGGCTTTAAACGCTAACAGAATGTTCATTCGCACCTCCTACATTTCCCGCCGCCACCAGCGGGAGTGCTTTGGTTTCTGGCGCCCATAGCCAGGTCACAACAAAACCAACCAACAACACCGTCGCCAGGAGCAATAAGGTGACTTGCATTCCCCACTGTGCCAGGACCCACGGCAGCAGGCCAGTACTTACCGCCGCGCCCAACCGACTCATGGCGGTGGCAAAACCGACGCCCAGCGAGCGAATGTCAGTAGGAAAACTTTCCGCAGGCAAAATGCCCACCAGATTACTGACTGCCGAAATGGTGGTGCTGAAGAGAACAAAAAGCAGCAGCGTTAATGAACTGCCAGAAGGCAAACAGGCCATCACTACCAGCGTTGCCGCCAGCAGCAAAAAACTTCCAAGTAAAAATTTGCGATGTGCCAGCAGGTGCGTCAGAAATAATCCCAGCAGCGCGCCCACAATTAACAACGCATTAAGCATCAGGCTGGCAGTCAGCGCATCTTCCAGTCCAATAGTCTGGGCGATAGTTGGCAGCCAGGTATAAATCACAAACCATGGGATTACGAGGCAGACAAAGAAGACGCTGTTAAACGCCGTGCGCCGCCAGTAGCGCGAAGAGAACAAGGTTTTGATGTGTTTATGGGTCGCCGTTGCCACTTCATCGCCCAGTAAAACATGGGGACCAAAATAGCGATGCACGATAGCGTGAGCTTCTGCAAAACGCCCCTGGCGCAGTAGCCAGCGTGGCGATTCTGGCGTTCCCCAACGTAACAACGTAATCAACAGGGCAGGAAATGCCGCCGATGCAAGTAACCATCGCCAGGCTTCGGGGCTTTCGCTAATAAAGAGATGTCCGGCAAGGCTTGCCAACACATAGCCTACGGTCCACACCACGCTGAAAGCGCCCAGCAAAATACCGCGATGGCGGCGCGGGGAAAATTCAGCCAGCAAGGTGTGACCTACTGAATAGTCGCCTCCCAGACCAATGCCGATCAAAATGCGCAGTCCAATAAGATGCTCTGGCGTGGTGGCAAAAAATTGCAGGAACGAGGCGAGCGTAATCAGCATAAAGCTGAAGGTGAAGATTTTTTGCCGCCCGATATGGTCGGAGATCCACCCCAAAACCAGGCTGCCGATAAACAGGCCAAGTAGCGCCGAGCCGCCAATCATTCCCGCCATAAACGGCGTCAGTTGCATGGCTGGAGTAAGCTGAATTATGGCGTAACCAATGACGCCGAGAACATAACCGTCGGTCAGGTGTGCGCCGAAAGTCAGCGCAGCAATTCGACAGTGAAAACGGTTAAGCGGTAAATCATCCATTCGCACCGGTGAAGTGTTCATCTTTACCCCTTCATTGTCCGGTAATAAGAACGGCTTCCCGGTTGAGAAGCCGAAAAGACAACGCCCCGTCATCGCGAAACGCTGCCTGACACATTATTTTTCAATCGGATAGATAGTACCCGTATTCATAATGCCGTTAGGATCGAACTGCTTTTTCAGCCCTTCCAGCAACGCCCACGCGCTGCCGTGTTCCAGTTTGCTCCAGTGAACACGATGTTTACCGATACCGTGATGGTGTACCATCGAACCGCCGAGGCGAATGGTTTCTTCGCAGATGATTTTGTTGAGCGGATTGTGGTATTTGTCGATTTCCTCTTCCGGCTTACAGTCAACGACGTTGTAGTCGTAGACGAAGTACATGTTGGTGCCGTTCTGATAGCTATGAGAGGAGTGACCGCCCAGCATGGTGATGTCGTCGGCGTGCGCGAACTCGGTACGAATACGGTTAATAACGCTTTCGTAGATTTCGTGTATGCAACTCCAGCAGCCGGACACTTCGGTGGTAAAGCCCATGTTGCCGGTTTTGAGGATCTGTACACGTTCGGCAGCCACTTTATCCGGTCCCCAGTTCAGGTTGTTAAACCAGGTTTCGATCAGCTTGCTGTCCACGCGCTGGCATTGCGGGTAACGTGCCACGATTTCAGCAATCCCTTCGCCCGTCGCCTTCGCAATGCGAGGGTTACCTTCAGCCATAAAGATCAGCACGCATTTTCCGTCGGCAAAATGGGTGAAGTGTTGGGTGCCATCTTCAGCGTCATACAAACGAGCGATCGACGGACGATATCCTTCCACCATGATTTCACGCAGGATGTTGAAGCCGGTCTTCATGTCTTCCAGGATATAGCCATAAAAGAGGTTGTTTTCGGGAGTGAATTTAAAGATTTTCACTGTTATTTCTGTGATATAGCACAATGCACCTTCGTTGCCGATGATGATGTGACGAATGTCCGGGCCCGCCGCACGACGTGGCACGTTTTTAATGCGTGTCACGGTGCCATCTGCCAGTACTGCTTCCAGGCCAACGACCATATCCTCGATTGCGCCGTAGAGTGTGGAGAACTGCCCGATACTACGGGTCGCCACCAGTCCACCCATCTGCGCCAACGGTTTTGACTGCGGAGAGTGCCCCGTGGTGTAACCTTTTTCACGCAACGCGTTTTCCAGCACTTCCAGCGGAACGCCACATTGCGCCGTCGCCTGCATATTCTCTATATCAATATTAATGATTTGATTCATTGCAGAGCCATCAAGCACTACCGAGTTTTCCACAACGGTTTCCAGTCCACCTTCGGTAGCGGAAGCCCCGGTACGCGGCACACCGTTAATTTTGTGTGCATTCATAAAATTCAGCACACGGGACACTTGCTCTGTGGAACCGAGTTTTACGACCGCTGCCGGAATAGGCAAAGTATAAATACCATGAATATCCGGAAATTTACGAAAACGATCAATACTGTTTTTCTTCAATACCGTTTCATCGGTAATTACGCGATCTGCACCAACAATTTCCTTTAGCTGGTCGACAATCGCTGCGCGAGATAAAGCCATAGTAATTCCTTCCTGATAATAAAAATGGAATAGTCATTAATAAAAGAAATCAGAAACCACCGTTATGGATTAGCGCACTAAATAACCGCCATCAACCACTAATAAATGCCCGTTGACATAATTCGATGCCGGACTTGCGAGAAATATGGCTGCGCCCATTAAATCCTGAGTATCGCCCCAACGGTTTGCTGGAATATGATCAAGAACGCGCTGATTGGTTTCTGGATTACTGCGTGTCGCCAGGGTGATATCGGTAGCGTAATATCCTGGGGCAATACCATTTACCTGAATATTATATTGACCTAATTCATCACAATAGGCTTTGGTAAATCCGGCAAGGGCGTGTTTAGTGGCAGAATAAGCAGGAGACCATTGACCACCTAAGTAGGAAAACAGTGAACAGATATTAATGATTTTACCGCTTTTCTGCGGGATCATAATTTTTGCCGCTTCGTAGCTTAACTCGAATGCGGCGGTCAGGTTCACGTCAATCATCGGGTCCCAGTCGGCACGACCGAAATCCAGCACCTTATTCAGCTTACATATACCGGCATTGTTAACCAGAATATCGACGGTGCCGAAACGTTCACAACAGGCGGCAATTATCTTCTGCGGCGCGCCTTCTGCGGTGATATCCACCTGCATGAAGCCCACCTCAACCCCCTGTTTTTCAATCATTTCCTTTGTTTCTCCATTATCTTTAACGAAACTAGGAATAAAGATATTTGCGCCTGCTTTGGCCAGTGCCATGGCAAATGCCTGGCCTAAACCGCTATTCCCACCGGTAACAATTGCGGTTTTACCTTTCAGGGAGAAAAAATCCATTGAGAACGCATTGAGAGATTCGATTGACATAGTTAGCTCCAATTTCCGTAAGGCAAAAAAAAAGAAAGGTAACTTCCCCCGCGAGAGGGAAGTTACCTTTCTCATTATCTCTGGTAACTGGAGATAATTTTTAGCATAAGGGCATAAGCGCTAATGTGATCGTAATCACAGTGTGATATTCGTATTATCAAATAATTTTAAAAAGCAGAAGCGTGACTACTCTCACACAACACCCCTGCTTTCCATGTTATTTCTTATTGCAATTACTAGAGACCTGAGAAAAGTAATCCACCTGAAAGTGCGGCTTACTTTTCTCTTTTTTTTGTCTATTACAAATGGGAATACGATATGCAACACAACTCATATCGCCGTTGGATAACCCTCGCGATAATTAGTTTTAGCGGCGGCGTTAGTTTTGACCTGGCTTATTTACGTTATATTTATCAAATTCCCATGGCGAAATTTATGGGATTCAGCAATACCGAGATAGGTTTAATAATGAGTACCTTTGGTATTGCGGCTATTATTCTTTATGCCCCCAGCGGCGTTATTGCCGATAAATTTTCACACCGCAAAATGATTACTTCTGCAATGGTCATTACCGGATTGCTGGGTCTGTTAATGGCAACTTATCCACCGCTGTGGGTAATGCTCTGTATTCAGGTCGCGTTTGCAATAACGACGATTTTAATGCTGTGGTCGGTGTCGATTAAAGCCGCCTCGTTGCTTGGCGATCATAGCGAGCAGGGGAAAATTATGGGCTGGATGGAAGGGTTGCGCGGTGTCGGTGTAATGTCGCTGGCAGTGTTTACTATGTGGGTCTTTTCTCGCTTTGCACCGGATGACAGCGCCAGCCTGAAAACGGTCATTATTATCTATAGTGTGGTTTACATTCTGCTGGGCATTTTGTGTTGGTTTTTTGTTAGCGATAACAACAACCTGCGCAATACCAATAACGAAGAAAAACAGTCATTCCAGCTTAGCGACATCGTGGCCGTTTTGCGCATCAGCACCACCTGGTATTGCAGCATGGTGATTTTTGGTGTCTTCACCATCTACGCCATTCTGAGTTACTCCACCAACTATCTGACCGAAATGTACGGCATGTCGCTGGTGGCGGCGAGCTACATGGGGATTGTGATCAACAAAATCTTCCGCGCGCTGTGCGGCCCACTTGGTGGCATTATCACCACCTACAGCAAAGTGAAATCCCCTACCCGCGTGATCCAAATCCTTTCCGTACTCGGCTTGCTGGCGTTAACTGCCCTGCTCGTCACGAACTCTAACCCGCAATCGGTCGCGATGGGGATTGGCCTGATTTTACTACTGGGATTCACCTGCTACGCCTCCCGCGGGCTGTACTGGGCCTGCCCCGGCGAAGCGAGAACACCGTCTTACATTATGGGCACCACGGTAGGTATTTGTTCGGTGATTGGATTTCTGCCGGATGTCTTCGTTTACCCAATTATCGGCCACTGGCAAGACACCCTGCCCGCGGCAGAAGCCTACCGCAATATGTGGCTGATGGGCATGGCGGCGCTTGCCATGGTGATCGTCTTTACCTTTTTGCTGTTCCAAAAAATTCGTACTGCTGATAGCGCCCCCGCAATGGCTAGCAGCAAGTAAGCCAGGAAAATTACAGGAGAAAAATCATGTCGAAAAAATACATCATAGGGATTGATGGCGGAAGTCAGAGCACAAAAGTGGTGATGTACGATCTGGAAGGTAACGTGGTTTGCGAAGGCAAAGGCTTATTACAACCGATGCGCACGCCAGATGCCGATACCGCAGAACATCCTGACGATGATTTATGGGCATCATTATGTTTTGCTGGTCACGATTTGATGAGTCAGTTTGCCGGCAATAAAGAAGATATTGTCGGTATTGGTCTGGGATCTATCCGTTGCTGCCGTGCGTTATTGAAAGCCGATGGCACGCCAGCTGCGCCGTTGATTAGCTGGCAGGATGCACGCGTAACACGTCCCTACGAGCACACCAATCCTGATGTGGCATATGTCACCTCTTTTTCAGGTTATCTGACACACCGTTTAACCGGCGAGTTTAAAGACAATATCGCCAACTATTTTGGTCAGTGGCCGGTGGATTATAAGACCTGGGCATGGAGCGAAGATACCGCGGTAATGGAGAAGTTTAATATTCCCCGACAGATGCTTTTTGATGTGCAAATGCCGGGCACTGTTCTTGGGCATATCACACCACAAGCCGCGCTGGCGACACATTTCCCGGTTGGACTGCCCGTTGTTTGTACCACCAGTGATAAACCGGTAGAAGCACTGGGAGCAGGGTTACTGGATGATGAAACGGCGGTAATTTCTCTTGGTACCTACATCGCGCTGATGATGAACGGCAAAGCACTGCCGAAAGATCCGGTAGCGTACTGGCCGATTATGTCTTCTATTCCGCAAACCTTGCTGTATGAAGGTTACGGTATTCGAAAAGGTATGTGGACGGTGAGCTGGCTGCGCGACATGCTAGGCGAATCGTTAATTCAGGATGCCAGGGCGCAGGATCTTTCACCGGAAGATTTGCTCAACAAAAAAGCTTGTTGTGTGCCGCCTGGCTGTAATGGTCTGATGACGGTGCTGGACTGGCTGACCAACCCGTGGGAACCCTACAAACGCGGGATTATGATCGGCTTTGATTCCAGCATGGATTACGCATGGATTTATCGTTCGATACTGGAAAGCGTGGCGCTGACGCTGAAGAACAATTACGACAATATGTGTCATGAAATGAATCACTTTGCGAAACATGTGATCATTACTGGCGGTGGTTCGAACAGCGATCTGTTTATGCAGATTTTTGCCGACGTGTTCAACCTTCCGGCACGCCGTAACGCCATTAATGGTTGCGCAAGTCTGGGGGCCGCGATTAATACAGCGGTAGGTCTGGGGCTATACCCGGATTACGCAACGGCTGTCGACAAAATGGTTCGCGTGAAAGATATCTTTATGCCGATTGAGAGCAATGCCAAACGCTACGACGCGATGAATAAAGGCATTTTCAAAGACCTAACCAAACACACTGATGTGATCCTGAAAAAATCGTATGAAGTGATGCATGGTGAGTTGGGGAATGCAGATTCGATCCAGAGCTGGTCGAATGCGTAAGTGAGGAAGACCGGGCGGGAAACTGCCCGGCCTGAACATACCTGAATGGTTATCCCCGCTGGCGCGGGGAACATAAGTTCGACAACATCAAGAATTATAACAAGTCCGGTTTATCCCTGTTTTTACAAGGAATATTAACTACAATCGATGTCCTTAGAATAAAAGACTACGCGAATCGTACTTTATCAATTTTCACTTAAAGTATGAACTGGATATCTTTATTCATAAGAACTATTCATCAACAGCGTATAGAGGCGATTATGTAAAATCACTCATTAGCCTCAAAACAAAGACAAATTTCGAGATTTATTACTTAATCAATGAATAATAAGCTTAAAAAACAAACCGTTATCCTAAAGAAAAAATTAACAAACATCAATTCAATATTAAAAAAATAATATATGATTATTTCTTAATGATTTAAGTATCATACAACTAACACTTTAATTAAATTTGATTTTTTGTATCGATAATTGTGAACTTCTCATATATGGAGAGCTATTTTGAACATGAGGTGTTACGTGGATATGTTGCTTAATACGAGTACTGCTAATATAAAAACTTGAGAAAGAGATAACGGGTTATATGGTGGTTTATTCCCGCTGGTGCGGGGAACTCTTGGCATAGGCGCTATAGCGGCGCTCTGTGTCCGGTTTATCCCCGCTGGCGCGGGGAACTCCGTAGTTCGTTCAATTCCGTGAGATCATCTTACGGTTTATCCCCGCTGGCGCGGGGAACTCATGACAAGAGATAACTTCTTGTTATTACTGGACGGTTTATCCCCGCTGACGTGGGGAACTCTATTTGAAACCAGGCCGATGTGAATAGCCCTGCGGTTTATCCCCGCTGACGTGGGGAACTCGCATGGACACCGCGCCTCCACGACGCAATCAACGGTTTATCCCCGCTGACGTGGGGAACTCGTATTACTGACCAATTTCAGGAAGTCGGTGAGCGGTTTATCCCCGCTGACGTGGGGAACTCAGCTACTTACAACCTACAACCTTTCTTACTTTCGGTTTATCCCCGCTGACGTGGGGAACTCACGGCGACATCATCAGTGATTGTTAGTGTTCCCGGTTTATCCCCGCTGACGTGGGGAACTCTGCCTGATCAACAACGCAGGCGGGGCAATTATCGGTTTATCCCCGCTGACGTGGGGAACTCTAACAGCGACCTATAACGTGCATTTAGACATTCGGTTTATCCCCGCTGACGTGGGGAACTCTCTAAACATAACCTATTATTAATTAATGATTTTTTAAGCCAGTCACAATCTACCAACTTTACAGGATCACACAAACAACACACCCATTATGTTAAAGAGCACTTAATTCATTGATTGAAAAGCTAAATATTTAAAGTAATCCTATACCGACTAAAATCCACCAAACTTTACCGCAATAATTTTCACTCCAGCGAAAAATTAACGCCAGAGAATTTGTAGAGAATGATAATGATTAGTCCAGGATGAGCAAAATGGAGGTTTTTCAGAGGCGACAAAGAATATAAATGAGTGGAAGTCTTTACAGGTTCCACCCATTTATAACGCTTATAAATGTTTAATCAGGCAATATTTAAATATTTATGTGTTTGCATCGATAAACGCCAGTTACGCGCAATACAGGTTTCAATGCACAAACGTGTGGCATCGTCCTTCTGGCTAATTGGCTGCAGTGCAATGACTCGTGGTTTATCATCGGTCAGCGTTGCCAGTAGTTCATCCAGTGCTTCAATATCACGTACGCGTCCCACTGGATGCTTGATTTCGTTGGCTCGTTCCAGTGCCTGTGACAACACTTCATAGCCGCCGCGCATGTTCAGCTTTGGCGATACGGTAACCCAGGTATTCGGCGTGCAGCGTACTTCATGAGTACCGCTGGTTTCGATCTGGCAGCTAAAACCGTTCTTTTCGAGCAGGTCAGTCAGTGGCAGCAAATCATGAATGCAAGGCTCACCACCCGTAATCACCACATGCCGCGCGGTGTATCCCTGACGACCAATGACAGCCAGCAAATCTTCACTGCTCGCCGCCCCCCACTTATCACTCTCTTTGGTCTTCGCCAGAATGCTGAAAAGGGAGACTTCCCGATCCTCAAGCTTTTCCCAGGTGTGTTTGGTGTCGCACCAGGCACAGCCGACCGGGCATCCCTGTAAACGAATAAAAATGGCGGGGACGCCGGTAAAGTAACCCTCACCTTGCAGGGTCTGGAACATCTCGTTAATCGGGTACTGCATAGCATTCTCTGTGAAGTGGATAATTGTTAATTATTGCAGATCCTGCCACAACAATCATGTCTTATTAACATTCTGTTACAGGCAGGTTTAAGGCAAAAAATGGATTAGATCATAAAGAATAAAATGAAGTGGCGTATTATGTTTTAAGGAATTAATTAAAAGGGATTTAACCATGCTCAGAATATTCATCGTAATTATATTTATTTTCAATTTATCAGGCTGTGGATATAACGATATTCAAACCTATGATGAGCAGGTTAACGCTTCCTGGTCTGAGGTATTAAATCAATATCAACGTCGCGCCGATCTTATTCCTAATCTTGTCGCCAGTATTAAAGGTTATTCCAGCCATGAACAAGAGGTACTGGAAGCCGTAACATTGGCACGTAGTCAGGCTAATCGCGGCAGTAGCGCTCTTCAGCAAACTCCGGGAGATGAACAAAAATTACAAACCTGGCAACAAGCTCAGGCGCAGGTGTCTCGCACTCTCGGTCAGTTAACGATAATTAGTGAACGTTACCCTGAGCTAAAGGCCCAGGAACTCTATCAAAATTTGATGGTACAGCTCGAAGGAAGTGAAAATAGAATTGCCGTTGCGCGAGGAAGATATATTAAAGCTATTGAACAATATAATGTCACTATCCGCAAATTCCCCGCAGTGTTAACCGCAAAGGTCATGGATTACACACCAAAGAAAAATTATTTGCCGGATGATGTCGCCGCTGTGAGTAAAGCCCCGACAATAGATTTTAGCCAGAATACTAATGCTCATTAAGCGGGGAAGTCCTGTGCGAATTTTTATCTTCCTTATGGCTTTCTTCTGTTCATCTGTGTTTGCCATACAAATTCCAGTGCCTGAATCACCCAGGTATGTGAATGACTTAACCGGTAAATTGACGAACGATGAAGTAAATACTTTGACCAATCAGATTAAAGAGCTGACGCAAAAAAGCCACGCACAACTGGTCGTGTTAGTGGTTGAAACAACGGGCGATGAAACCATCGAGCAGTACGCTACGCGGGTATTCGATAGCTGGAAACCAGGTGATAAAGACCGCGATGATGGCGTTCTACTGTTAGTCGCCTGGCAGGATCATACCGTGCGTATTGAAATCGGTTACGGACTGGAAGGCGTTATTACGGATGCGCAGTCCGGGAAAATTATTCGCAACAGTATTATTCCGGCATTTAAAAATGGCGACCTTGCTGGCGGCTTGCAAAAGGGAATAAGCGATATTGATAATCGTCTGACGGGGAATAATTTAGCAACGATAACACCGACCGATCACCCTTTGCCCTTTAGCGGTTGGTGGGCTTTGTTAGTCTGGGCAATAGTACTGACCTTTATTTCCGCCAGAGGATATTTCAAAACGCTGGGACTAATTTGCTTCACAGCTATTGTACTGGCCTTTGTTTTACCTATAGCAGGTTTCAGCGGAAGCTGGGGAGTACTCGCAACATTACTCTGCTTCGCCACACCGTTCCTGGCTGTCGCCATCGCTTTTACCCCCTTCGGCAAAAAGGTTCGGGATTCGATGCGCAGTGCCAACCGACCGTCACATTACGAAAGAAGTAACTCGGCCTCCAGGCGTTCTTCATCATCGTCGTCATCTTCCTCTTCATCCTCTTTTGACAATGATAATTTCAGCGGTGGCGGCGGTTCTTCTGGCGGTGGCGGTGCGTCTGGCCGCTGGTAACTCAACCATAAAAAATGCCAGCCCGAAGGCTGGCATTTTTAAATCAAATAAAGTCAGGCTTATGCCTGGCCTTTGATCTCTTTACGACCGTTGTACGGTGCTTTTTCGCCCAGAGCTTCTTCGATACGAATCAGCTGGTTGTATTTAGCAACACGGTCAGAACGGCTCATAGAACCCGTTTTGATCTGGCCTGCAGCAGTACCAACAGCCAGGTCAGCGATGGTAGCGTCTTCAGTTTCGCCAGAACGGTGAGAGATTACAGCAGTGTAGCCAGCGTCTTTCGCCATCTTGATTGCAGCCAGAGTTTCGGTCAGAGAACCGATCTGGTTGAATTTGATCAGGATGGAGTTAGCGATGCCTTTTTCGATACCTTCTTTCAGGATCTTGGTGTTGGTTACGAACAGGTCGTCACCAACCAGCTGGATTTTGTCGCCCAGAACTTTGGTCTGGTATGCGAAACCGTCCCAGTCAGATTCGTCCAGACCGTCTTCGATAGAAACGATCGGGTACTGTTTGGTCAGTTCTTCCAGGAAGTGAGTAAATTCTTGAGAGGTGAACGCTTTGTTGCCTTCGCCAGCCAGAACGTATTTACCGTCTTTGTAGAATTCAGAAGCTGCGCAGTCCATCGCCAGAGTGATGTCTTTGCCCAGTTCATAACCAGCAGCTTTAACAGCTTCAGCGATAACAGCCAGAGCTTCAGCGTTGGAACCCAGGTTCGGCGCGTAGCCACCTTCGTCACCAACAGCAGTGTTCATGCCTTTCGCTTTCAGAACTTTTGCCAGGTGATGGAAAACTTCAGAACCCATGCGGATGGCTTCTTTCACAGTTTTCGCGCCAACCGGCTGAATCATGAATTCCTGGATATCAACGTTGTTGTCAGCGTGCTCACCACCGTTGATGATGTTCATCATCGGAACCGGCATGGAGTATTTGCCCGGAGTACCGTTCAGTTCAGCGATGTGCTCGTACAGCGGCATGCCTTTAGCGGCAGCAGCAGCTTTGGCGTTAGCCAGAGATACAGCCAGGATTGCGTTAGCGCCAAATTTGGATTTGTTTTCGGTGCCGTCCAGGTCGATCATGATCTTGTCAATGCCAGCCTGATCTTTGGCATCTTTGCCAATCAGCGCCTGAGCGATCGGGCCATTAACTGCAGCAACAGCTTTAGTTACGCCTTTGCCCAGGAAACGGGATTTGTCACCATCGCGCAGTTCCAGAGCTTCACGGGAACCAGTAGAAGCACCTGACGGAGCAGCTGCCATACCGACGAAACCACCCTCCAGATGTACTTCGGCTTCAACAGTCGGGTTACCACGGGAGTCGATGATTTCACGACCGATGATTTTTACGATTTTGGACATTAGGTTTTCCTCAAGTCACTAGTTAAACTGAAACTCCAGACAAACAACGCGTACCCTGGGTACGCGTTGCCGTTCTAACTTTTTTACTTACTTCGCCTGACGTTTCTGGAACTCACTGGCGGCTTTCACAAAGCCTGCAAACAGCGGGTGGCCATCACGTGGAGTAGAAGTAAACTCCGGATGGAACTGACAAGCCACGAACCACGGGTGATTCGGAACTTCGATGATCTCGACCAACTGATCATCCCCGGAACGGCCCGCAACGCGCAGACCTGCATCTTCAATCTGTTTCAACAGCATGTTGTTGACTTCGTAACGGTGACGATGACGCTCAACAATTGTCGGCGCATTGTACAGCTGGCGAACCAGGCTATCGTCAACCAACTGGCACTGTTGTGCGCCGAGACGCATGGTGCCGCCGAGATCGCTCTTCTCGCTACGAACTTCAACGTTGCCGTTTTCATCGCGCCACTCGGTAATCAGCGCCACAACCGGGTACTTACAGTCTGGCACAAATTCCGTAGAGTTGGCGTTATCCATGTTGGCAACATGGCGAGCGTAATCAATTAACGCCACCTGCATACCCAGGCAAATGCCCAGATAAGGAATATTGTTCTCACGCGCAAAACGCGCGGTCGTAATCATGCCTTCTACGCCACGATAGCCGAAACCGCCAGGTACGAGGATTGCGTCCAGACCTTTAAGGATTTCAACGCCGCGCGTTTCAACATCTTGTGAATCGATCAGTTTGATGTTGACGCTGACACGATTCTTCAGCCCACCGTGTTTCAGTGCTTCGATCACGGATTTGTAAGCGTCCGGCAGTTCAATGTACTTGCCGACCATACCAATGGTGACTTCACTTACCGGATTCGCTTCTTCGAAGATAACCTGTTCCCATTCGGACAGATTCGCTTCCGGGCAGTTTAAGCTGAATCGTTTACAAATATAATCGTCCAGCCCCTGCGATTTCAACAGGCCCGGAATTTTATAGATGGAATCGACGTCTTTCAGAGAAATAACCGCTTTTTCCGGAACATTACAGAACAATGCAATCTTCGCACGTTCGTTCGCCGGAACAGCGCGATCTGAACGACAAATCAGGATGTCAGGCTGGATACCGATGGAGAGCAGTTCTTTTACAGAGTGCTGAGTCGGTTTGGTTTTGACTTCACCAGACGCCGCCATGTACGGCACCAGCGTCAGGTGCATAAACAGGGTGTGCTCACGGCCAATTTCAACAGCCATCTGGCGAATCGCTTCAAGGAACGGCAGGGATTCGATATCACCTACAGTACCGCCGATTTCTACCAGTACCACGTCATGACCTTCGCCGCCTTCCAGCACGCGCTCTTTGATAGCGTTAGTGATGTGCGGAATAACCTGTACGGTTGCGCCGAGGTAGTCGCCGCGGCGTTCTTTGCGCAGAACGTCAGAGTAGATACGACCCGTGGTGAAGTTGTTGCGGCGGCTCATTTTGGTACGAATGAAACGCTCGTAGTGCCCCAGGTCCAGGTCGGTTTCAGCGCCGTCTTCAGTAACGAACACTTCCCCGTGTTGGATTGGGCTCATAGTACCTGGATCGACGTTGATGTACGGATCCAGTTTCATGATGGTCACATTGAGGCCACGGGCTTCAAGAATGGCTGCGAGGGAGGCTGCGGCAATGCCTTTACCCAGAGAGGATACGACCCCGCCGGTCACAAAAATATAGTTCGTTGTCATGCTGAACCTGAGAAGTTAGGTTGAAAAGACGATGGAATAACCAGGACGGGAAAGCAGTATACCCGAACATGACCTGTGCCACAAACTTTCATTATCCCTCCTCTTCGCCAGCGCACCATTGAAATCAGGAGTGAGAAAATAGCCCCTTTGGGGTAAATGTTTTTGACGCAAATCAAGCGCTTGTCATTTAAAAAATGACACAAATCGCGCTTGACCACGTAATTCCCTTAGAGATCAATTTCCTGCCGTTTTACCTGTTGCCAGACTTCTTCCATTGTTTCGAGGTCAACACCTGTCATTTCCAGTCCACGCGCGGCAACAATACGCTCCACTTCGCGAAAACGACGCTCGAATTTTTCGTTCGCTTTTTGCAATGCGATTTCCGCTTTTGTCCCTAAATGACGAGCCAGATTGACCGTGGCAAACAGCAGGTCACCCATTTCCTCCTCCAGTTTAGCCTGGTCGACAACAGCCTGCCGCGCCTCGTACATCACCTCGTCGATCTCTTCGTAGACTTTATCGACTACCGGACCAAGCGTCGTCCAATCGAAGCCAACGTTGGCGCAACGTTTCTGGATTTTTTGCGCACGCATTAAAGCCGGTAAACTACGAGGAATATCGTCCAGCGCCGAATGCTGCGCTTTCTGCGCGCGCTCTTCGGTTTTGATTTGCTCCCAACGGGCAAGCACTTCACTACTGTTTTCGGCAGAACTGTCAGCAAAAACATGCGGATGGCGACGCTCTAATTTATCGCTAATCGCAGCGCAAATATCATTAAAGTCAAAGCGCCCTTCTTCCTGGGCCATTTGTGCGTAAAACACCACCTGGAACAGCAGATCGCCGAGTTCACCGCGCAGATCGTCAAAATCTTCACGGGCAATGGCGTCCAGCACCTCGTAGGTTTCTTCAAGGGTGTAAGGTGCAATGGTGGCAAATGTCTGCTCTTTATCCCACGGGCAGCCGTTTTCCGGGTCGCGAAGACGCTGCATAATAGTGAGCAAACGGTCGATTTGATTCATTAGAATGTCCTGAAAATTGCGGGTCTGTCAGGTGTAATACCTTCGAGTAAAAGATACCGCTGGATACAGCTGATGCCATATCCAGCTATGCAGATTAATTCCCATGCAACCGACGTGCGTCGATAACATCCGGCACCTGGTTGAGTTTACCCAGCACGCGGCCCAGCACTTGCAGGTTGTAAATCTCAATAGTCATGTCGATGGTTGCCAGTTGCTGTTTGGTGTCGCTACGGCTGGCAACGCCAAGCACGTTCACTTTCTCGTTGGCGAGAATGGTCGTGATATCACGTAACAACCCACTACGATCATTAGCCACCACGCGGACCACCAGCGAATATCCGGCGGAGTAGCTCTCACCCCATACCGCGTCAACAATGCGTTCCGGCGCATGGGAGCGCAGTTCCGCCAGTTGTTCGCAATCGGCGCGGTGTACTGAAATACCGCGCCCCTGGGTAATGAAGCCGACAATCTCATCTCCAGGAATCGGCTGGCAGCAACGCGCGATGTGGTGCATCAGGTTGCCGACACCTTCTACCACCACACGACCGTTATCTTTACTGCGGTTTTGCGGCGTATAGCTTTTTTGCTGAAGTTGCTTCAGCGCGGCGGCATCCTGCTCTTCGGCACTCGGCTTATTAAATTGCGATTGCAGGAAGTTCACCATCTGATTGAGACGGATATCCCCGCCACCAATCGCTGCCAACAACTCGTCGACATCATTGAAGTTGTAACGCGGCAGCAGATGTTTTTCTGCTTCTTTCAGGCTGATCCCCAGATGTTCCAGCTCGTCGTCAAGGATTTGCCGCCCTGCCAGAATGTTTTTGTCACGGTCCTGTTTACGGAACCAAGCGTGAATTTTCGAACGCCCACGGCTGGTTGTGACGTAACCGAGGTTTGGGTTTAACCAGTCACGGCTGGGGTTCGGCTGTTTCTGGGTGATAATTTCAATCTGGTCGCCCATCTGCAACTGGTAGGTGAACGGCACAATGCGCCCGCCTATTTTTGCCCCGATGCAGCGGTGTCCGACATCACTGTGGATGTGGTAAGCGAAGTCCAGCGGCGTTGATCCCGCAGGCAAATCAACGACATCACCTTTCGGCGTAAAGACATACACCCGGTCGTCAAAGACCTGGCTGCGTACTTCGTCGAGCATTTCGCCGGAATCAGCCATCTCTTCCTGCCACGCAATCAGTTTACGCAGCCAGGCAATTCGGTCTTCATGTCCCGAACGTGCGCCGCCAGCTGCCGCGCCTTCTTTATATTTCCAGTGCGCAGCAACACCCAACTCTGCATCTTCATGCATCTGTTTGGTGCGGATTTGGATCTCAACGGTTTTGCCACCCGGCCCCAGAACCACGGTATGAATAGACTGATAACCGTTTGGTTTCGGGTTAGCAACGTAATCGTCAAACTCATCCGGCAGGTGGCGATAGTGAGTGTGCACTATCCCCAGTGCGGCATAACAATCCTGTAAACGCTCGGCGACAATACGTACCGCACGCACATCAAACAGCTCATCGAAGGCGAGGTTCTTTTTCTGCATTTTGCGCCAGATACTGTAGATGTGTTTCGGACGACCATACACTTCAGCTTTAACGCCTTCAGCTTTCATCTCAGCGCGCAGATGACCGACAAACTCTTCGATATAGTGTTCGCGGTCGAGACGGCGTTCATGCAGCAGTTTTGCGATGCGTTTGTATTCGGTCGGGTGGAGATAACGGAAGCAGTAATCTTCCAGCTCCCATTTCAGTTGTCCAATCCCAAGACGGTTCGCCAACGGCGCGTAGATATTGGTGCACTCTTTTGCCGCCAGTACGCGCTCATCTTCCGGCGCGTCTTTTACTTCGCGCAGATGAGCAATACGCTCTGCCAGTTTGATGACCACGCAGCGGAAATCATCGACCATCGCCAATAACATCCGGCGAACGTTATCGACCTGTTCGGAGGAAACAGAATCAGTATGCGTCGCTTTCAGCTGGCGGATCGCCGCCATATCACGCACGCCGTGAATAAGGTTAACGACCGACTTACCGACGCTCTCACGCAGCACATCTTCGCTAACTACGTTGGCATCCGCCAGAGGGAACAGCAGCGCCGCCCGCAGCGTGTCAATGTCCATACTTAATGTCGAGAGGATCTCCACCATCTCAACACCACGCCACAATAACAGACTGGCATCCGGATGCCCCTGCGTCTGTTGCAGACAATACGCCCAGGTTTCGGCTAAGCACTCACACGACTTCTGGCTGGTAATACCCAGACTTGCGATCCATTTTTCCGGATCAAATTCACCAGCCTTATTGATATGTGCACTTCTTACCGCAACCATCGTCCTCTCCTTTAGGGACCAGACCTGCCGAAATCGGCAAATCGTAACTATTTAACGCGCGAGAAAAGTACCATCGATTCCAGATGTCCCGTGTGTGGGAACATATCCAGCATCGCCAGTCGCGCAATGGTATATCCTGCTTTTAATAACGCTTCGCTATCCCGAGCCAGCGTTGCAGGATTACAGGATACATAAACTATACGAATAGGTTCCAGTTTTATAATTTGCTGCATAACACCTGCGGCACCTGCTCGCGCCGGGTCCAGCAACACTTTATCGAAGCCGTTTTTCGCCCACGGCTGCTTTGTGACATCTTCTTCAAGATTTTCGTGATAAAACGTCACATTGTGTAAGCCATTAAGACGCGCATTCTGCTGGCCTTTTTCAACCAGCGCCGGAACGCCTTCTACACCCACCACACTGGCAGCTTGTGTCGCCAATGGCAGTGTAAAGTTGCCCATACCGCAGAACAGATCCAGTACGCGATCTTCAGGTTGTACATCCAGCCATTCCAACGCACGCGCTACCATTTTTTGGTTCACACCCGCATTGACCTGAATAAAATCGCGCGGGCTAAAAGTTAAGCGCAACCCGTTTGAGTCATACCAGGGCATCTCACCAGAGACGGTTTCGAGTATCTCACTATCGGGGGCGAGATACAGATCCAGGCCTTCAGAATGCGAAAAGCGTTCCAGTTTTTCGCGATCTGCCGAACTTAGCGGTGCGGTATGGCGCAAAATCATCAGCGTGCCGCTGGTTGCCTGTACCAGTTCAACATGACCAAGATGGCGCATAGCTTGTAAGCTGCCCAGGCATGCCCTGACTTTGGGCAGCAATGCTTCAAGTTGGGGCACTAAAATGGGGCATTGTTTAACGTCGACAATGTCACTGGAACCCGCTTTGCGAAACCCCATCTGAAGTTGCTGTGTTTTCGGTAAGTAGTTCAAACTTAAACGCGCGCGACGGCGATAGCCCCAGGGAACATCGGCGATCACTTCAGAGACTTCGTGTTTCATTAATCGGGCGAGTGCCGCACTTTTGCTTCGCTGCTGTAAATCCTCGCTGGCGTGTTGTTGCTGACAGCCACCGCATACGCCAAAATGAGGGCAGCGTGGCGTTTCGCGTTCCGGGCTATCGCTTAACCGGCGCACGACTTTAGCGCGGGCGTACTGTTTTTTATCTTCAGTAACAGTAACTTCCGCGTTTTCCTGTGGCAATAATCCAGGAATAAATAACGCTTTGCCGTTATGTCGTGCCACGCCCTGACCAAAAGAGTCGAGGTCGTTGACTGAAACAGTTATGATCTGACGCGTCGTCGTGCGTCGTTTTGCAGAGTAGAATTGCGCCATTGGCGAGACTTTCTCAATTTAACAGTGTGACCTTAATTGTCCCATAACGGAACTCCATGACCAACTACAGCCTGCGCGCACGCATGATGATTCTGATCCTGGCACCGACCGTCCTTATTGGTTTATTGCTGAGTATCTTTTTCGTCGTGCATCGCTATAACGACTTGCAGCGTCAACTGGAAGATGCCGGTGCCAGCATTATTGAGCCGCTTGCAGTTTCTACTGAATATGGCATGAGTCTGCAAAATCGCGAATCTATCGGTCAGTTAATAAGCGTACTGCATCGTCGCCATTCCGATATTGTTCGCGCGATTTCGGTTTATGATGAAAATAACCGACTCTTTGTCACCTCCAATTTTCATCTTGATCCCTCATCAATGCAGCTCGGCAGCAACGTGCCGTTTCCTCGCCAGCTCACTGTCACTCGTGACGGCGATATTATGATCCTCCGCACGCCGATTATTTCTGAGAGTTACTCCCCCGACGAATCGCCCAGTAGCGATGCCAAAAATAGTCAAAATATGTTGGGATATATTGCGCTTGAGCTGGATCTTAAATCGGTTCGCTTGCAGCAATATAAAGAGATCTTTATTTCCAGCGTGATGATGCTGTTTTGTATCGGTATTGCGCTTATTTTTGGCTGGCGCTTAATGCGCGATGTAACCGGTCCGATTCGCAACATGGTGAATACCGTCGACCGCATCCGTCGCGGGCAACTCGACAGCCGGGTGGAAGGATTTATGCTCGGCGAGCTGGATATGCTGAAAAACGGTATCAACTCGATGGCAATGTCGCTGGCAGCTTATCACGAAGAGATGCAGCACAATATCGACCAGGCGACGTCCGATCTGCGTGAAACGCTGGAGCAGATGGAAATTCAGAACGTTGAGTTGGATCTGGCGAAAAAGCGCGCCCAGGAAGCGGCGCGGATTAAATCCGAGTTTCTGGCAAATATGTCACACGAGCTGCGTACACCACTGAATGGTGTTATTGGCTTTACCCGCCTGACGCTGAAAACAGAATTAACACCAACGCAGCGCGATCACCTGAATACGATTGAACGTTCGGCAAATAATTTGCTGGCAATTATTAATGATGTTCTCGACTTTTCGAAACTGGAAGCAGGTAAGCTGATTCTGGAAAGTATTCCATTCCCACTACGCAGCACGCTGGATGAAGTCGTTACCCTGCTGGCACATTCTTCTCACGATAAAGGGCTGGAACTGACGCTCAATATTAAGAGCGACGTGCCCGATAACGTAATTGGCGACCCACTGCGATTACAGCAAATCATCACTAACCTGGTGGGGAATGCAATTAAATTCACCGAGAATGGCAACATTGATATTCTGGTAGAAAAACGTGCGCTGAGTAATACCAAAGTGCAGATTGAAGTGCAGATTCGGGATACCGGCATTGGTATTCCGGAACGCGATCAATCGCGCTTATTCCAGGCCTTCCGACAGGCTGATGCCAGTATTTCCCGCCGTCATGGTGGCACCGGGCTGGGGCTGGTGATTACACAAAAACTGGTTAATGAAATGGGCGGCGATATTTCGTTCCATAGCCAGCCGAATCGCGGTTCAACTTTCTGGTTCCACATTAATCTCGATCTGAATCCGAACATTATTATCGAAGGGCCATCCACCCAGTGCCTCGCCGGCAAGCGCCTGGCCTATGTCGAACCAAACTCCGCAGCAGCGCAATGCACGCTGGATATTTTAAGTGAAACGCCGCTGGAAGTGGTTTATAGCCCAACGTTCTCCGCGCTGCCTCCCGCGCATTACGACATGATGTTATTAGGCATTGCGGTGACCTTCCGCGAGCCGCTAACAATGCAACATGAGCGATTAGCGAAAGCGGTATCGATGACCGATTTTCTGATGCTGGCACTACCTTGCCATGCACAAGTCAATGCTGAAAAACTTAAGCAAGATGGTATCGGCGCGTGTCTGCTGAAACCATTAACACCTACGCGCCTGTTCCCTGCCCTGACGGAATTTTGTCATCACAAACAAAACACGCTTTTGCCTGTAACCGATGAAAGTAAGCTGGCAATGACAGTCATGGCGGTTGATGACAACCCCGCTAACCTGAAACTTATCGGCGCATTGCTGGAAGATATGGTGCAACATGTGGAACTTTGCGATAGCGGGCATCAGGCGGTTGAACGGGCGAAACAGATGCCGTTCGATTTGATCTTAATGGATATTCAAATGCCGGACATGGACGGTATTCGGGCCTGCGAACTCATCCACCAGCTCCCCCATCAGCAACAAACGCCAGTTATCGCGGTAACGGCGCATGCAATGGCCGGGCAAAAAGAGAAGCTGCTTGGCGCAGGGATGAGCGATTATCTGGCGAAACCGATTGAAGAAGAACGATTGCATAATTTGCTGTTGCGCTACAAGCCTGGCAGCGGTATTTCCTCTCGCGTCGTGACCCCCGAAGTCAATGAAATTGTGGTGAACCCGAATGCGACCCTCGACTGGCAACTGGCACTACGCCAGGCAGCAGGAAAAACCGATTTAGCGCGCGATATGCTGCAAATGTTACTCGATTTCCTGCCTGAAGTTCGCAACAAAGTTGAGGAACAGCTGGTTGGAGAAAACCCGGAAGGCCTGGTTGATTTGATTCATAAACTGCATGGCAGTTGCGGCTATAGCGGTGTGCCGCGTATGAAGAATCTCTGCCAACTGATCGAACAACAGCTACGTAGCGGTACTAAAGAAGAAGATTTGGAGCCGGAGCTGCTGGAACTGTTGGACGAGATGGATAATGTAGCGCGCGAAGCCAGCAAAATTCTCGGGTAATAAATATGTTATCCAGTAAAAACCGGCTCCAGACAGAGCCGGTTTTGGTTGTGCACAGAAAACCCCCAGCTAGGCTGGGGGTTCCGGAAAG
>NZ_CAWNSE010000033.1:0-631 GCF_963876935.1 Escherichia sp. MOD1-EC4550 | reverse complement strand
TGTGGGCGGAGGAGGGAATTTTCTTCTTTGAGCGGTTTGCGGCGGACAGTCCGGAGCAGAAGCTGACGCTGTGCGACGATGTGGCGGGGCTGTCACAGGCGGGGGAGTTTCCGTTTAACCCGGACACATCGGCAGGAGCGGAGACGGAGTGTGTCAGTATGTTCCGTTATGAGGCGCATGTCCGCCCGTCGTCGGTGCAGAGCCAGGATTACACGTTTAAGGTGCCGGACTGGCCGGGGCTGTATGAGCAGCAGGGTGAGAACCTGAACGGACAGCTGGCGCAGTATGAAATATTTGATTATCCGGGAAGGTTCAAGGATGAACAGCACGGCAAGGATTTCACGCTGTACCAGATGGACAGCCTGCGCAGTGATGCGGAAAAGGCCACAGGGCAGAGTAATTCGCCGCGGCTGTGGCCGGGAACGCGGTTTACGCTGACGGGGCATCCGCAGAAGATGCTGAACCGTGAATGGCAGGTGGTACAGAGCATACTGTCAGGAAGCCAGCCGCAGGCGCTGCACGGCAGCCAGGGGAGAGGAACCACGCTGGGCAATCAGTTAGAGGTGATACCGGCAGACCGGACGTGGCGTCCACGGCTGCAGAGCAAACCGAAGGTGGACGGGCCACAGAG
>NZ_CAWNSE010000032.1:0-35321 GCF_963876935.1 Escherichia sp. MOD1-EC4550 | reverse complement strand
ACCGTGAGGCTTAACCTTACAACGCCGAAGATGTTTTGGCGGATTGAGAGAAGATTTTCAGCCTGATACAGATTAAATCAGAACGCAGAAGCGGTCTGATGAAACAGAATTTGCCTGGCGGCCTTAGCGCGGTGGTCCCACCTGACCCCATGCCGAACTCAGAAGTGAAACGCCGTAGCGCCGATGGTAGTGTGGGGTCTCCCCATGCGAGAGTAGGGAACTGCCAGGCATCAAATTAAGCAGAAGGCCCAGTCGGAAGACTGGGCCTTTTTGCGTTTCTACAAACTCTTCCTGTCGTCATAACTACAAGCCATCCCCCCACAGATACGGTAAACTAGCCTCGTTTTTGCATCAGGAAAGCAGCTATGAACCACTCCTTAAAACCCTGGAACACATTTGGCATTGATCATAATGCTCAGCACATTGTATGTGCCGAAGACGAACAACAACTACTCAATGCCTGGCAGCATGCAACCGCAGAAGGGCAACCCGTTCTTATTCTGGGTGAAGGAAGTAATGTACTTTTTCTGGAAGACTATCGCGGCACGGTGATCATCAACCGGATCAAAGGTATCGAAATTCATGATGAACCTGATGCGTGGTATTTACATGTAGGAGCCGGAGAAAACTGGCATCGCCTGGTAAAATACACTTTGCAGGAAGGTATGCCAGGTCTGGAAAATCTGGCGTTAATTCCTGGTTGTGTCGGCTCATCACCTATCCAGAATATTGGTGCTTATGGCGTAGAATTACAGCGAGTTTGCGCTTATGTTGACTGTGTTGAACTGGCGACAGGCAAGCAAGTGCGCTTAACTGCCAAAGAGTGCCGTTTTGGCTATCGCGACAGTATTTTTAAACATGAATACCAGGACCGCTTCGCCATTGTAGCCGTAGGTCTGCGCCTGCCAAAAGAGTGGCAACCTGTACTAACGTATGGTGACTTAACTCGTCTGGATCCTACAACCGTAACGCCACAGCAAGTATTTGATGCGGTGTGTCATATGCGCACCACCAAACTCCCTGATCCAAAAGTGAATGGCAATGCCGGTAGTTTCTTCAAAAACCCTGTTGTATCTGCCGAAACGGCTAAAGCATTACTGGCACAATTTCCAACAGCACCAAATTATCCCCAGACGGATGGTTCAGTAAAACTGGCCGCTGGTTGGCTTATCGATCAGTGCCAGCTAAAAGGAACACAAATTGGTGGGGCTGCGGTACATCGTCAACAGGCGTTAGTTCTCATTAATGAAGGCAATGCAAAAAGCGAAGATATTGTGCAGCTGGCACATCATGTAAGACAGAAAGTGGGTGAAAAATTTAATGTCTGGCTTGAGCCAGAAGTTCGCTTTATTGGTACATCAGGTGAAGTTAGCGCAGTGGAGACGATTTCATGAAGGATAATACCGTTCCGCTAAAATTAATCACGCTATTAGCGAATGGCGAATTTCACTCTGGTGAGCAGCTGGGTGAAACGTTAGGAATGAGCCGGGCGGCCATTAATAAACATATTCAAACACTGCGTGACTGGGGCGTTGATGTCTTTACCGTTCCGGGTAAAGGATACAGCCTGCCTGAGCCCATCCAGTTACTTAATGCTGAACAGATATTGAGTCAGCTGGATAGCGGTAGTGTAGCCGTGCTGCCAGTTATTGACTCCACGAATCAGTATCTTCTTGATCGTATCGGAGAGCTTAAATCGGGTGATGCCTGCGTTGCTGAATACCAGCAGGCAGGACGTGGTCGCCGAGGTCGGAAATGGTTTTCACCTTTTGGCGCAAACTTATATTTGTCGATGTTCTGGCGTCTGGAACAAGGCCCGGCTGCGGCGATTGGTTTAAGTCTGGTTATCGGTATCGTGATGGCGGAAGTATTACGCAAGTTGGGCGCTGATAAAGTTCGTGTTAAATGGCCGAATGACCTCTATCTGCAGGATCGCAAGCTGGCAGGTATTCTTGTGGAGCTGACTGGCAAAACCGGCGATGCGGCGCAAATAGTCGTTGGTGCCGGGATCAACATGGCAATGCGTCGTGTTGAAGAGAGTGTCGTTAATCAGGGGTGGATCACGCTGCAGGAAGCTGGGATCAATCTCGATCGTAATGCGTTGGCGGCCATGCTAATACGTGAATTACGTGCGGCGCTGGAACTCTTCGAGCAAGAAGGATTGGCACCTTATCTTTCGCGCTGGGAAAAACTGGATAATTTTATTAATCGCCCAGTGAAACTTATCATTGGTGATAAAGAAATATTTGGCATTTCACGCGGAATAGACAAACAAGGCGCTTTATTGCTTGAGCAGGATGGAATAATAAAACCCTGGATGGGCGGTGAAATATCCCTGCGTAGTGCAGAAAATAAGAAAGGGGAGCATTAGCTCCCCTTTAAATTATTTGCGTAGTCTGACCTCTTCTACCGCGTGATTAGCACTCTTTGTCAGGATTAAACTGGCGCGCTCACGAGTAGGTAGAATATTTTGCTTTAAGTTCAGCCAGTTGATCTCTTTCCACAATGTCATGGCAGTGTTAATCGCTTCTTCTTTAGTTAATTTCGCGTAGTTATGAAAATAGGAATCCGGGTCTGTAAAAGCCCCTTCGCGGAATTTCAGGAAACGGTTGATATACCACGTCTGAAGTAAGTCTTCCGGTGCATCAACATATATCGAAAAATCGACAAAATCAGAAACAAAAACATGATGTGGATCGTGTGGATAATCCATCCCGCTCTGTAAGACATTTAACCCTTCAAGAATTAAAATATCAGGCTGAACAACAGTTTTATCTCCATCCGGGATCACATCATAAATAAGATGCGAGTAAACAGGTGCCGTAACGTTTGGCACGCCGGATTTGAGATCGGAAACAAACTTCACCAGGCGATGCATATCATACGATTCCGGGAAGCCTTTCTTCTTCATCAGACCACGTTCTTTCAGCACCTGATTAGGGTGAAGGAAGCCATCAGTCGTGATCAGTTCAACACGACGATGCTCCGGCCAACGGCTTAATAGTGCCTGCAATACACGGGCGGTTGTACTTTTCCCCACCGCGACGCTACCTGCGATACTAATAATGTAAGGAATGCGTTGCCCGTTGGTACCAAGAAACTGTTCCAGAACTGCCTGACGGCGCAGATTCGAGCTTATATAGAAGTTCAGCAAACGTGACAGAGGTAAATAGATCTCGGCAACTTCTTCTAACGAGAGATCTTCATTAATACCTTTGAGACGGGCGATCTCATCTTCCGATAACGTCATAGGTACGGAATCACGCAGAGCTGCCCACTGGTTGCGGTCAAACTGTAGGTAAGGCGTCATTAACGTTTGCTCTTTTATACTCATAAGCATGTTTCTGGCGGTCATAGCTCTATCGGCAAAACGATATTTGCCATGGCGCGTCACAGTTCTGTTGAATGGGTTAATGGGCAGGAGGGTAACACCAGATGGGGAGGAATAATAAGAAAAAATCTCTCCCAGGAAGCTATCGTTGAAAAGCAATGTGACAGATATTCCATCTGATAAAAAGAATTGCGCTTTAGAAGGAGCGCATTGTTGAGAACAATGATGTTGAAAAAGTGTGCTAATTTGCCCTCTGTTCGACTGTTTCTTCATCGTGTCGCATAAAATGTGACCAATAAAACAAATTATGCAATTTTTTAGTTGCATGAACTCGCATGTCTCCATAGAATGCGCGCTACTTGATGCCGACTTAGCTCAGTAGGTAGAGCAACTGACTTGTAATCAGTAGGTCACCAGTTCGATTCCGGTAGTCGGCACCATCAAGTCCGGTGGGGTTCCCGAGCGGCCAAAGGGAGCAGACTGTAAATCTGCCGTCACAGACTTCGAAGGTTCGAATCCTTCCCCCACCACCAATTTCGGCCACGCGATGGCGTAGCCCGAGACGATAAGTTCGCTTACCGGCTCGAATAAAGAGAGCTTCTCTCGATATTCAGTGCAGAATGAAAATCAGGTAGCCGAGTTCCAGGATGCGGGCATCGTATAATGGCTATTACCTCAGCCTTCCAAGCTGATGATGCGGGTTCGATTCCCGCTGCCCGCTCCAAGATGTGCTGATATAGCTCAGTTGGTAGAGCGCACCCTTGGTAAGGGTGAGGTCGGCAGTTCGAATCTGCCTATCAGCACCACTTCTTTTCTCCTCCCTGTTTTTTCCTTCTGTTTATTGCATTCAACAAGTCGGGCATGTTGCCTGGTTGATGTGGTGATATCACCGATTTATCCGTGTCTTAGAGGGACAATCGATGTCTAAAGAAAAGTTTGAACGTACAAAACCGCACGTTAACGTCGGTACTATCGGCCACGTTGACCATGGTAAAACAACGCTGACCGCTGCAATCACTACCGTACTGGCTAAAACCTACGGCGGTGCTGCTCGCGCATTCGACCAGATCGATAACGCGCCGGAAGAAAAAGCTCGTGGTATCACCATCAACACTTCTCACGTTGAATACGACACCCCGACCCGTCACTACGCACACGTAGACTGCCCGGGGCACGCCGACTATGTTAAAAACATGATCACCGGTGCTGCTCAGATGGACGGCGCGATCCTGGTAGTTGCTGCGACTGACGGCCCGATGCCGCAGACTCGTGAGCACATCCTGCTCGGTCGTCAGGTAGGCGTTCCGTACATCATCGTGTTCCTGAACAAGTGCGACATGGTTGATGACGAAGAGCTGCTGGAACTGGTTGAAATGGAAGTTCGTGAACTTCTGTCTCAGTACGACTTCCCGGGCGACGACACTCCGATCGTTCGTGGTTCTGCTCTGAAAGCGCTGGAAGGCGACGCAGAGTGGGAAGCGAAAATCCTGGAACTGGCTGGCTTCCTGGATTCTTACATTCCGGAACCAGAGCGTGCGATTGACAAGCCGTTCCTGCTGCCGATCGAAGACGTATTCTCCATCTCCGGTCGTGGTACCGTTGTTACCGGTCGTGTAGAACGCGGTATCATCAAAGTTGGTGAAGAAGTTGAAATCGTTGGTATCAAAGAGACTCAGAAGTCTACCTGTACTGGCGTTGAAATGTTCCGCAAACTGCTGGACGAAGGCCGTGCTGGTGAGAACGTAGGTGTTCTGCTGCGTGGTATCAAACGTGAAGAAATCGAACGTGGTCAGGTACTGGCTAAGCCGGGCACTATCAAGCCGCACACCAAGTTCGAATCTGAAGTGTACATTCTGTCCAAAGATGAAGGCGGCCGTCATACTCCGTTCTTCAAAGGCTACCGTCCGCAGTTCTACTTCCGTACTACTGACGTGACTGGTACCATCGAACTGCCGGAAGGCGTAGAGATGGTAATGCCGGGCGACAACATCAAAATGGTTGTTACCCTGATTCACCCGATCGCGATGGACGACGGTCTGCGTTTCGCAATCCGTGAAGGCGGCCGTACCGTTGGCGCGGGCGTTGTAGCAAAAGTTCTGAGCTAATTGCCGATAACATTTGACGCAATGCGCACTAAAAGGGCATCATTTGATGCCCTTTTTGCACGCTTTCGTACCAGAACCTGGCTCATCAGTGATTTTCTTTGTCATAATCATTGCTGAGACAGGCTCTGTTGAGGGCGTATAATCCGAAAAGCTAATACGCGTTTCGATTTGGTTTGCCTCGCGATCGCGGGGTGAAAATGTTTGTAGAATACTTCTGACAGGTTGGTTTATGAGTGCGAATACCGAAGCTCAAGGAAGCGGGCGCGGCCTGGAAGCGATGAAGTGGGTCGTTGTGGTGGCATTGCTCCTGGTAGCAATTGTCGGCAACTACCTTTATCGCGACATTATGCTGCCGCTGCGTGCGCTGGCCGTAGTAATTCTGATTGCTGCAGCGGGTGGTGTCGCGCTGTTAACGACAAAAGGAAAAGCAACCGTTGCTTTTGCCCGTGAAGCGCGTACCGAAGTCCGTAAGGTCATTTGGCCGACTCGCCAGGAAACATTGCACACCACGCTGATTGTGGCTGCGGTTACCGCAGTAATGTCACTGATCCTGTGGGGACTGGATGGTATTCTGGTTCGCCTGGTATCCTTTATCACTGGCCTGAGGTTCTGAGATGTCTGAAGCTCCTAAAAAGCGCTGGTACGTCGTTCAGGCGTTTTCCGGTTTTGAAGGCCGCGTAGCAACGTCGCTACGTGAGCATATCAAATTACATAACATGGAAGATTTGTTTGGTGAAGTCATGGTACCAACCGAAGAAGTGGTTGAAATCCGTGGCGGACAGCGTCGCAAAAGTGAACGCAAATTCTTCCCTGGCTACGTCCTCGTTCAGATGGTGATGAACGACGCGAGCTGGCACCTGGTGCGCAGCGTACCGCGTGTGATGGGCTTCATCGGCGGTACTTCCGATCGTCCTGCGCCAATCAGCGATAAAGAAGTGGATGCGATTATGAATCGCCTGCAGCAGGTTGGCGATAAGCCGCGTCCGAAAACGCTGTTTGAACCGGGTGAAATGGTTCGTGTTAATGATGGTCCGTTCGCTGACTTCAACGGTGTTGTTGAAGAAGTTGATTACGAGAAATCTCGTCTGAAAGTGTCTGTTTCTATCTTCGGTCGTGCGACCCCGGTAGAGCTGGACTTCAGCCAGGTTGAAAAAGCCTAACCCAGCGATCAAAAAAGCGGCGATTTAATCGTTGCACAAGGCGCGAGATTGGAATACAATTTCGCGCCTTTTGTTTTTATGGGCCTTGCCCGTAAAACGATTTTTTATATCACGGGGAGCCTCTCAGAGGCGTTATTACCCAACTTGAGGAATTTATAATGGCTAAGAAAGTACAAGCCTATGTCAAGCTGCAGGTTGCAGCTGGTATGGCTAACCCGAGTCCGCCAGTAGGTCCGGCTCTGGGTCAGCAGGGCGTAAACATCATGGAATTCTGCAAAGCGTTCAACGCAAAAACTGATTCCATCGAAAAAGGTCTGCCGATTCCGGTAGTAATCACCGTTTACGCTGACCGTTCTTTCACTTTCGTTACCAAGACTCCGCCGGCAGCAGTTCTGCTGAAAAAAGCGGCTGGTATCAAGTCTGGTTCCGGTAAGCCGAACAAAGACAAAGTGGGTAAAATTTCCCGCGCTCAGCTGCAGGAAATCGCGCAGACCAAAGCTGCCGACATGACTGGTGCCGACATTGAAGCGATGACTCGCTCCATCGAAGGTACTGCACGTTCCATGGGCCTGGTAGTGGAGGACTAAGAAATGGCTAAACTGACCAAGCGCATGCGTGTTATCCGCGAGAAAGTTGATGCGACCAAACAATACGACATCAACGAAGCTATCGCTCTGCTGAAAGAGCTGGCGACTGCTAAATTCGTAGAAAGCGTGGACGTTGCTGTTAACCTCGGCATCGACGCTCGTAAATCTGACCAGAACGTACGTGGTGCAACTGTACTGCCGCACGGTACTGGCCGTTCCGTTCGCGTAGCCGTATTTACCCAGGGTGCAAACGCTGAAGCTGCTAAAGCTGCAGGCGCTGAACTGGTAGGTATGGAAGATCTGGCTGACCAGATCAAGAAAGGCGAAATGAACTTTGACGTTGTTATTGCTTCTCCGGATGCAATGCGCGTTGTTGGCCAGCTGGGCCAGGTTCTGGGTCCGCGCGGCCTGATGCCAAACCCGAAAGTGGGTACTGTAACGCCGAACGTTGCTGAAGCGGTTAAAAACGCTAAAGCTGGCCAGATTCGTTACCGTAACGACAAAAACGGCATCATCCACACCACCATCGGTAAAGTGGACTTTGACGCTGACAAACTGAAAGAAAACCTGGAAGCTCTGCTGGTTGCGCTGAAAAAAGCAAAACCGACTCAGGCTAAAGGCGTGTACATCAAGAAAGTTAGCATCTCCACCACCATGGGTGCAGGTGTTGCAGTTGACCAGGCTGGCCTGAGCGCTTCTGTAAACTAATGCCTTTACGTGGGCGGTGATTTTGTCTACAATCTTACCCCCACGTATAATGCTTAATGCAGACGTATATCCGAGATATTCGGGTTGTAGCAAGGCGGCAACTGAGTGAGTCGCCAGGAGCATAGCTAACTATGTGACTGGTGCGAACGAAGGAAGCCAACGCCGCTACAAGCTGAATAGCGACGGATAGAAAAGATTTGTTCGTTGGAGCCTGGCCTATCCAGGCCTCCGTCGAAGACCGCAGGAGTTTCGCAAGAAACTTAATCCCCTGCGTAGACGGTGACAGAACGCTAAGATTATTCTTTTATATTCTGGCTTGTTTCTGCTCACCGTAATTAAGACGCTCTCTCCGTTTGGAGGAGTGAAGTGAGTTCCAGAGATTTTCTCTGGCAAACATCCAGGAGCAAAGCTAATGGCTTTAAATCTTCAAGACAAACAAGCGATTGTTGCTGAAGTCAGCGAAGTAGCCAAAGGCGCGCTGTCTGCAGTAGTTGCGGATTCCCGTGGCGTAACTGTAGATAAAATGACTGAACTGCGTAAAGCAGGTCGCGAAGCTGGCGTATACATGCGTGTTGTTCGTAACACCCTGCTGCGCCGTGCTGTTGAAGGTACTCCGTTCGAGTGCCTGAAAGACGCGTTTGTTGGTCCGACCCTGATTGCATACTCTATGGAACATCCGGGCGCTGCTGCTCGTCTGTTCAAAGAGTTCGCGAAAGCGAATGCAAAATTTGAGGTCAAAGCCGCTGCCTTTGAAGGTGAGCTGATCCCGGCGTCTCAGATCGACCGCCTGGCAACTCTGCCGACCTACGAAGAAGCAATTGCACGCCTGATGGCAACCATGAAAGAAGCTTCGGCTGGCAAACTGGTTCGTACTCTGGCTGCTGTACGCGATGCGAAAGAAGCTGCTTAATCGCAGTTATCTTTTTAACGCATTCGCTTACGTATAAACTTATTCTGATATTCAGGAACAATTTAAATGTCTATCACTAAAGATCAAATCATTGAAGCAGTTGCAGCTATGTCTGTAATGGACGTTGTAGAACTGATCTCTGCAATGGAAGAAAAATTCGGTGTTTCCGCTGCTGCTGCTGTAGCTGTAGCTGCTGGCCCGGTTGAAGCTGCTGAAGAAAAAACTGAATTCGACGTAATTCTGAAAGCTGCTGGCGCTAACAAAGTTGCTGTTATCAAAGCAGTACGTGGCGCAACTGGCCTGGGTCTGAAAGAAGCTAAAGACCTGGTAGAATCTGCACCGGCTGCTCTGAAAGAAGGCGTGAGCAAAGACGACGCAGAAGCACTGAAAAAAGCTCTGGAAGAAGCTGGCGCTGAAGTTGAAGTTAAATAAGCCAACCCTTCCGGTTGCAGCCTGAGAAATCAGGCTGATGGCTGGTGACTTTTTAGTCACCAGCCTTTTTGCGCTGTAAGGCGCCAGTAGCGTTTCACACTGTTTGACTACTGCTGTGCCTTTCAATGCTTGTTTCTATCGACGACTTAATATACTGCGACAGGACGCCCGTTCTGTGTAAATCGCAATGAAATGGTTTAAGCGTGATAGCAACAGGCATTGCGGAAAGTGTTCCATTTTCCGGTCAACAAAATAGTGTTGCACAAACTGTCCGCTCAATGGACAGATGGGTCGACTTGTCAGCGAGCTGAGGAACCCTATGGTTTACTCCTATACCGAGAAAAAACGTATTCGTAAGGATTTTGGTAAACGTCCACAAGTTCTGGATGTACCTTATCTCCTTTCTATCCAGCTTGACTCGTTTCAGAAATTTATCGAGCAAGATCCTGAAGGGCAGTATGGTCTGGAAGCTGCTTTCCGTTCCGTATTCCCGATTCAGAGCTACAGCGGTAATTCCGAGCTGCAATACGTCAGCTACCGCCTTGGCGAACCGGTGTTTGACGTCCAGGAATGTCAAATCCGTGGCGTGACCTATTCCGCACCGCTGCGCGTTAAACTGCGTCTGGTGATCTATGAGCGCGAAGCGCCGGAAGGCACCGTAAAAGACATTAAAGAACAAGAAGTCTACATGGGCGAAATTCCGCTCATGACGGACAACGGTACCTTTGTTATCAACGGTACTGAGCGTGTTATCGTTTCCCAGCTGCACCGTAGTCCGGGCGTCTTCTTTGACTCCGACAAAGGTAAAACCCACTCTTCGGGTAAAGTGCTGTATAACGCGCGCATCATCCCTTACCGTGGTTCCTGGCTGGACTTCGAATTCGATCCGAAGGACAACCTGTTCGTACGTATCGACCGTCGCCGTAAACTGCCTGCGACCATCATTCTGCGTGCCCTGAACTACACCACAGAGCAGATCCTCGACCTGTTCTTTGAAAAAGTTATCTTTGAAATCCGTGATAACAAGCTGCAGATGGAACTGGTGCCGGAACGCCTGCGTGGTGAAACCGCATCTTTTGACATCGAAGCTAACGGTAAAGTGTACGTAGAAAAAGGCCGCCGCATTACTGCGCGCCACATTCGCCAGCTGGAAAAAGACGACGTCAAACTGATCGAAGTCCCGGTTGAGTACATCGCAGGTAAAGTGGTTGCTAAAGACTACATTGATGAGTCTACTGGTGAGCTGATCTGTGCTGCGAACATGGAGCTGAGCCTGGATCTGCTGGCTAAGCTGAGCCAGTCTGGTCACAAGCGTATCGAAACGCTGTTCACCAACGATCTGGATCACGGCCCGTATATCTCTGAAACCTTACGTGTCGACCCAACTAACGACCGTCTGAGCGCACTGGTAGAAATCTACCGCATGATGCGCCCTGGCGAGCCGCCGACTCGTGAAGCCGCTGAAAGCCTGTTCGAGAACCTGTTCTTCTCCGAAGACCGCTATGACTTGTCTGCGGTTGGTCGTATGAAGTTCAACCGCTCTCTGCTGCGCGACGAAATCGAAGGTTCCGGTATCCTGAGCAAAGACGACATCATTGATGTTATGAAAAAGCTCATCGATATCCGTAACGGTAAAGGCGAAGTCGATGATATCGACCACCTCGGTAACCGTCGTATCCGTTCCGTTGGCGAAATGGCGGAAAACCAGTTCCGCGTTGGCCTGGTACGTGTAGAGCGTGCGGTGAAAGAGCGTTTGTCTCTGGGCGATCTGGATACCCTGATGCCTCAGGATATGATCAACGCCAAACCGATTTCCGCAGCAGTGAAAGAGTTCTTTGGTTCCAGCCAGCTGTCTCAGTTTATGGACCAGAACAACCCGCTGTCTGAGATTACGCACAAGCGTCGTATCTCCGCACTCGGCCCAGGCGGTCTGACCCGTGAACGTGCAGGCTTCGAAGTTCGAGACGTACACCCGACTCACTACGGTCGCGTATGTCCAATCGAAACTCCTGAAGGCCCGAACATCGGTCTGATCAACTCCCTGTCCGTGTACGCACAGACTAACGAATATGGCTTCCTTGAGACGCCGTACCGTAAAGTGATCGACGGTGTTGTAACCGACGAAATTCACTACCTGTCTGCTATCGAAGAAGGCAACTACGTTATCGCCCAGGCGAACTCCAACCTGGATGAAGAAGGCCACTTCGTAGAAGACCTGGTAACTTGCCGTAGCAAAGGCGAATCCAGCTTGTTCAGCCGCGACCAGGTTGACTACATGGACGTATCCACCCAGCAGGTGGTATCCGTCGGTGCGTCCCTGATCCCGTTCCTTGAACACGATGACGCCAACCGTGCATTGATGGGTGCGAACATGCAACGTCAGGCCGTTCCGACTCTGCGTGCTGATAAGCCGCTGGTTGGTACGGGTATGGAACGTGCTGTTGCCGTTGACTCCGGTGTAACTGCGGTTGCTAAACGTGGTGGTGTCGTTCAGTACGTGGATGCTTCCCGTATCGTTATCAAAGTTAACGAAGACGAGATGTATCCGGGCGAAGCGGGTATCGACATCTACAACCTGACCAAATACACCCGTTCTAACCAGAACACCTGTATCAACCAGATGCCGTGTGTGTCTCTGGGTGAACCGGTAGAGCGCGGCGACGTGCTGGCAGACGGTCCGTCCACCGACCTCGGTGAACTGGCGCTCGGTCAGAACATGCGCGTAGCGTTCATGCCGTGGAATGGTTACAACTTCGAAGACTCCATCCTCGTATCCGAGCGTGTTGTTCAGGAAGACCGTTTCACCACCATCCACATTCAGGAACTGGCATGTGTGTCCCGTGACACCAAGCTGGGGCCAGAAGAGATCACTGCTGACATCCCGAACGTAGGTGAAGCTGCGCTCTCCAAACTGGATGAATCCGGTATCGTATACATCGGTGCAGAAGTGACCGGTGGCGACATCTTGGTTGGTAAGGTAACGCCGAAAGGTGAAACTCAGCTGACTCCAGAAGAGAAACTGCTGCGTGCGATCTTCGGTGAGAAAGCGTCTGACGTTAAAGACTCTTCTCTGCGTGTACCAAACGGTGTATCCGGTACGGTTATCGACGTTCAGGTCTTTACTCGCGATGGCGTAGAAAAAGACAAACGTGCGCTGGAAATCGAAGAAATGCAGCTCAAACAGGCGAAGAAAGACCTGTCTGAAGAACTGCAGATCCTCGAAGCGGGTCTGTTCAGCCGTATCCGTGCTGTGCTGGTAGCCGGTGGCGTTGAAGCTGAGAAGCTCGACAAACTGCCGCGCGATCGCTGGCTGGAGCTGGGCCTGACCGACGAAGAGAAACAAAATCAGCTGGAACAGCTGGCTGAGCAGTATGACGAACTGAAACACGAGTTCGAGAAGAAACTCGAAGCGAAACGCCGCAAAATCACCCAGGGCGACGATCTGGCACCGGGCGTGCTGAAGATTGTTAAGGTATATCTGGCGGTTAAACGCCGTATCCAGCCTGGTGACAAGATGGCAGGTCGTCACGGTAACAAGGGTGTAATTTCTAAGATCAACCCGATCGAAGATATGCCTTACGATGAAAACGGTACGCCGGTAGACATCGTACTGAACCCGCTGGGCGTACCGTCTCGTATGAACATCGGTCAGATCCTCGAAACCCACCTGGGTATGGCTGCTAAAGGTATCGGCGACAAGATCAACGCCATGCTGAAACAGCAGCAAGAAGTCGCGAAACTGCGCGAATTCATCCAGCGTGCATACGATCTGGGCGCTGACGTTCGTCAGAAAGTTGACCTGAGTACCTTCAGCGATGAAGAAGTTATGCGTCTGGCTGAAAACCTGCGCAAAGGTATGCCAATCGCAACGCCGGTATTCGACGGTGCGAAAGAAGCAGAAATTAAAGAACTGCTGAAACTTGGCGACCTGCCGACTTCTGGTCAGATCCGCCTGTACGACGGTCGCACTGGTGAACAGTTCGAACGTCCGGTAACCGTGGGTTACATGTACATGCTGAAACTGAACCACCTGGTCGACGACAAGATGCACGCGCGTTCCACCGGTTCTTACAGCCTGGTTACTCAGCAGCCGCTGGGTGGTAAGGCACAGTTCGGTGGTCAGCGTTTCGGGGAGATGGAAGTGTGGGCGCTGGAAGCATACGGCGCAGCATACACCCTGCAGGAAATGCTCACCGTTAAGTCTGATGACGTGAACGGTCGTACCAAGATGTATAAAAACATCGTGGACGGCAACCATCAGATGGAGCCGGGCATGCCAGAATCCTTCAACGTATTGTTGAAAGAGATTCGTTCGCTGGGTATCAACATCGAACTGGAAGACGAGTAATTCTCGCTCAAACAGGTCACTGCTGTCGGGGTAAAACCCGGCAGCGGATTGTGCTAACTCCGACGGGAGCAAATCCGTGAAAGATTTATTAAAGTTTCTGAAAGCGCAGACTAAAACCGAAGAGTTTGATGCGATCAAAATTGCTCTGGCTTCGCCAGACATGATCCGTTCATGGTCTTTCGGTGAAGTTAAAAAGCCGGAAACCATCAACTACCGTACGTTCAAACCAGAACGTGACGGCCTTTTCTGCGCCCGTATCTTTGGGCCGGTAAAAGATTACGAGTGCCTGTGCGGTAAGTACAAGCGCCTGAAACACCGTGGCGTCATCTGTGAGAAGTGCGGCGTTGAAGTGACCCAGACTAAAGTACGCCGTGAGCGTATGGGCCACATCGAACTGGCTTCCCCGACTGCGCACATCTGGTTCCTGAAATCACTGCCGTCCCGTATCGGCCTGCTGCTCGATATGCCGCTGCGCGATATCGAACGCGTACTGTACTTCGAATCCTATGTGGTTATCGAAGGCGGTATGACCAACCTGGAACGTCAGCAGATCCTGACTGAAGAGCAGTATCTGGATGCGCTGGAAGAGTTCGGTGACGAATTCGACGCGAAAATGGGTGCGGAAGCAATCCAGGCTCTGCTGAAGAGCATGGATCTGGAGCAAGAGTGCGAACAGCTGCGTGAAGAGCTGAACGAAACCAACTCCGAAACTAAGCGTAAGAAGCTGACCAAGCGTATCAAACTGCTGGAAGCGTTCGTTCAGTCTGGTAACAAACCAGAGTGGATGATCCTGACCGTTCTGCCGGTACTGCCGCCAGATCTGCGTCCGCTGGTTCCGCTGGATGGTGGTCGTTTCGCGACTTCTGACCTGAACGATCTGTATCGTCGCGTCATTAACCGTAACAACCGTCTGAAACGTCTGCTGGATCTGGCTGCGCCGGACATCATCGTACGTAACGAAAAACGTATGCTGCAGGAAGCGGTAGACGCCCTGCTGGATAACGGTCGTCGCGGTCGTGCGATCACTGGTTCTAACAAGCGTCCTCTGAAATCTTTGGCCGACATGATCAAAGGTAAACAGGGTCGTTTCCGTCAGAACCTGCTCGGTAAGCGTGTTGACTACTCCGGTCGTTCTGTAATCACCGTAGGTCCATACCTGCGTCTGCATCAGTGCGGTCTGCCGAAGAAAATGGCACTGGAACTGTTCAAACCGTTCATCTACGGCAAGCTGGAACTGCGTGGTCTTGCTACCACCATTAAAGCTGCGAAGAAAATGGTTGAGCGCGAAGAAGCTGTCGTTTGGGATATCCTGGACGAAGTTATCCGCGAACACCCGGTATTGCTGAACCGTGCACCGACTCTGCACCGTCTGGGTATCCAGGCATTTGAACCGGTACTGATCGAAGGTAAAGCTATCCAGCTGCACCCGCTGGTTTGTGCGGCATATAACGCCGACTTCGATGGTGACCAGATGGCTGTTCACGTACCGCTGACGCTGGAAGCCCAGCTGGAAGCGCGTGCGCTGATGATGTCTACCAACAACATCCTGTCCCCGGCGAACGGCGAACCAATCATCGTTCCGTCTCAGGACGTTGTACTGGGTCTGTACTACATGACCCGCGACTGTGTTAACGCCAAAGGCGAAGGCATGGTGCTGACTGGCCCGAAAGAAGCAGAACGTCTGTATCGCTCTGGTCTGGCTTCTCTGCATGCGCGCGTTAAAGTGCGTATCACCGAGTATGAAAAAGATGCTAACGGTGAATTAGTAGCGAAAACCAGCCTGAAAGATACGACCGTTGGCCGTGCCATTCTGTGGATGATTGTACCGAAAGGTCTGCCTTACTCCATCGTCAACCAGGCGCTGGGTAAGAAAGCAATCTCCAAAATGCTGAACACCTGCTACCGCATTCTCGGTCTGAAACCGACCGTTATTTTTGCGGACCAGATCATGTACACCGGCTTTGCATATGCAGCGCGTTCTGGTGCATCTGTTGGTATCGATGACATGGTCATCCCGGAGAAGAAACACGAAATCATCTCCGAGGCAGAAGCTGAAGTTGCTGAGATTCAGGAGCAGTTCCAGTCTGGTCTGGTAACTGCGGGCGAACGCTACAACAAAGTTATCGATATCTGGGCTGCGGCGAACGATCGTGTATCCAAAGCGATGATGGATAACCTGCAAACTGAAACCGTTATTAACCGTGACGGTCAGGAAGAGAAGCAGGTTTCCTTCAACAGCATCTACATGATGGCCGACTCCGGTGCGCGTGGTTCTGCGGCACAGATTCGTCAGCTGGCGGGTATGCGTGGTCTGATGGCGAAGCCGGATGGCTCCATCATCGAAACGCCAATCACCGCGAACTTCCGTGAAGGTCTGAACGTACTCCAGTACTTCATCTCAACCCACGGTGCTCGTAAAGGTCTGGCGGATACCGCTCTGAAAACTGCGAACTCCGGTTACCTGACTCGTCGTCTGGTTGACGTGGCGCAGGACCTGGTGGTTACCGAAGACGATTGTGGTACTCATGAAGGTATCATGATGACTCCGGTTATCGAAGGTGGTGACGTTAAAGAGCCGCTGCGCGATCGCGTACTGGGTCGTGTAACTGCTGAAGACGTTCTGAAGCCGGGTACTGCTGATATCCTCGTTCCGCGCAACACGCTGCTGCACGAACAGTGGTGTGACCTGCTGGAAGAGAACTCTGTCGACGCGGTAAAAGTACGTTCTGTTGTATCTTGTGACACCGACTTTGGTGTATGTGCGCACTGCTACGGTCGTGACCTGGCGCGTGGCCACATCATCAACAAAGGTGAAGCAATCGGTGTTATCGCGGCACAGTCCATCGGTGAACCGGGTACACAGCTGACCATGCGTACGTTCCACATCGGTGGTGCGGCATCTCGTGCGGCTGCTGAATCCAGCATCCAGGTGAAAAACAAAGGTAGCATCAAGCTCAGCAACGTGAAGTCGGTTGTGAACTCCAGCGGCAAACTGGTTATCACTTCCCGTAACACCGAACTGAAATTGATCGACGAATTCGGTCGTACCAAAGAAAGCTATAAAGTGCCTTACGGTGCAGTACTGGCGAAAGGCGATGGCGAACAGGTTGCTGGCGGCGAGACCGTTGCAAACTGGGACCCGCACACCATGCCGGTTATCACCGAAGTAAGCGGTTTTGTACGCTTTACTGACATGATCGACGGCCAGACCATTACTCGTCAGACCGACGAATTGACCGGTCTGTCTTCGCTGGTGGTTCTGGATTCCGCAGAACGTACCGCAGGTGGTAAAGATCTGCGTCCGGCACTGAAAATCGTTGATGCTCAGGGTAACGACGTTCTGATCCCGGGTACCGACATGCCTGCGCAGTACTTCCTGCCGGGTAAAGCGATTGTTCAGCTGGAAGATGGCGTACAGATCAGCTCCGGTGACACCCTGGCGCGTATTCCGCAAGAATCTGGCGGTACCAAGGACATCACCGGTGGTCTGCCACGCGTTGCGGACCTGTTCGAAGCACGTCGTCCGAAAGAGCCGGCAATCCTGGCTGAAATCAGCGGTGTGGTTTCCTTCGGTAAAGAAACCAAAGGTAAACGTCGTCTGGTTATCACCCCGGTAGACGGTAGCGAGCCGTACGAAGAGATGATTCCGAAATGGCGTCAGCTCAACGTGTTCGAAGGTGAACGTGTAGAACGTGGTGACGTAATTTCCGATGGTCCGGAAGCGCCGCATGACATTCTGCGTCTGCGTGGTGTGCATGCTGTAACTCGTTACATCGTTAACGAAGTACAGGACGTATACCGTCTGCAGGGCGTTAAGATTAACGATAAACACATCGAAGTTATCGTTCGTCAGATGCTGCGTAAAGCTACCATCGTTAACGCGGGCAGCTCCGACTTCCTGGAAGGTGAACAGGTTGAATACTCTCGCGTCAAGATCGCAAACCGCGAACTGGAAGCGAACGGCAAAGTGGGTGCAACTTACTCCCGCGATCTGCTGGGTATCACCAAAGCGTCTCTGGCAACCGAGTCCTTCATCTCCGCGGCATCGTTCCAGGAGACCACTCGCGTGCTGACCGAAGCAGCCGTTGCGGGCAAACGCGACGAACTGCGTGGCTTGAAAGAGAACGTTATCGTAGGTCGTCTGATCCCGGCAGGTACCGGTTACGCGTACCACCAGGATCGTATGCGTCGTCGTGCTGCAGGTGAAGCTCCGGCTGCACCGCAGGTGACTGCAGAAGACGCATCTGCCAGCCTGGCAGAACTGCTGAACGCAGGTCTGGGCGGTTCTGATAACGAGTAATCGTTAATCCGCAAATAACGTAAAAACCCGCTTCGGCGGGTTTTTTTATGGGTGTTATTCAGAGGGCAAATTCTTCACGGGAAATATTAAGAAAGGCAGGGCGAAACGAGGAAGAAGCTTTTCGCCCTGGACAACATTCCTGCTGACGGTACTAACATAAAAAAACACAACGCTTTCAACAATCTTGCGTTTTTCATCTTCCGTAGCTGCTCGGAATAAATTTACGTTCTTACATTCTGTCTCATGTCCTTTGCGAGGTGCGTCCCAGATAGCTGTCCCAGTCTTTCCACACCGGCTGCAAACCCTGAGCGGTTAACGCGGCGGCCACCGCTTCTGGTCTGCGATCGTCGTGCGGTGAGAACTGTTCCAGCTCGGGATGATTGTCGGCATAACCACCTGGTTGCGTTTTCGAGAAGGCGCTGACGTTATTGATCGCCAGCGGAATAACGCGATCGCGAAACCACGGTGATTCCCGCGTGGAGAGTGACAGTTCAATCTCCGGCGCAAGCAGGCGGAAGGCGCAGATAGTTTGCACTAACTGGCGTTCATCCATAATCGACGCTGGCTCAATTCCGCCAGTACACGGGCGCAGGCGCGGGAAGGAGACAGAGTAACGGCTTTGCCAGTAATGTTGTTGCAGCCATAGCAAATGTTCGGCAACCATATAGCAGTCAACGCGCCAGCTGTCGGAAAGGCCGATTAACGCGCCGAGGCCTATCTTATCAATACCCGCACGGCCCAGCCGATCCGGCGTTTCCAGCCGCCAGAAGAAGTCCTGTTTTTTCCCTTTCAGATGATGGTGGGCGTATGTCGCCTCGTGATATGTCTCCTGATAAACCATCACCCCATCCAGACCAAGTTGCTTTAACTCGGCGTATTCCGCTTCCGCCAGCGGCTGTACTTCCATCTGTAGTGAAGAGAACTGTTCACGCAGGACAGGGAGGTGACGACGAAAGTAATCCATCCCCACTTTCGCCTGATGTTCACCAGTGACCAGCAATAGATGTTCAAAGCCCATCTCCCGGATAGCGGCGCTTTCCCTGGCGATATCCGCTTCATCCAGCGTTTTACGCTTGATGCGATTGCTCATGGAAAATCCGCAGTAAGTGCAGTCGTTAGCGCAAAGATTAGAGAGATAAAGCGGGACGTAGAAACTGACGATGTTGCCAAATCGCTGGCGGGTCAGGCGCTGCGCCCGTTGAGCCAGTGGTTCCAGGTATTCACCAGCGGCAGGTGATAGCAATGCCATCATATCGTCGCGAGTGAGTTGCGAAACATTGAGCGCCCGCTCTACGTCAGCTGCCGTTTTGCTGTTGATTCGCAGGCGGATGTCGTCCCAGTCCAGTTGTCGCCAGCGATCACTGAAGGTTTTCATGCCGATGCCTCCAGAAATCCGGTCAGCGGGCTAGTGGCATGAGCAAAATGACTGCGACTGCCCGGCCCGGACTGACGTGCCAGCAGGCCGGCGTCTACCGCCAGACGAAATGCCTTCGCCATGTTGACGGGATCGTCCGCGACGGCAATCGCCGTATTCACTAACACCGCGTCGGCCCCCATTTCCAGCGCCTGCGCGGCATGGCTGGGAACGCCGATGCCAGCATCGACAACCACCGGAACAGTGGCCTGCTGGATAATAATCTCCAGCATGGCGCGGGTTTCCAGTCCCTGATTAGAGCCAATTGGTGCGCCGAGCGGCATTACTACTGCACAGCCCACTTCCTCCAGACGTTTGCACAACACTGGATCGGCACCGCAGTAAGGCAGCACGACAAATCCCTGTTGCACCAACGTTTCGGCGGCTTTCAGGGTTTCGATGGGATCGGGCAACAGCCAGCGGGCGTCAGGGTGAATCTCTAATTTAAGCCAGTTTGTGCCTAACGCTTCACGTGCCAGATGGGCGGCGAAAATGGCTTCTTCCGCAGTTTTCGCCCCAGAAGTATTCGGCAGCAGTGTCACACCCGCCGCGATAAGTGGATCGAGGATAGCATCGTTGTGTTGGCGCAAGTCGACGCGTTTCATCGCCAGCGTCACCAGTTGGCTGCCGGAAGCGCGGATCGCCTCCACCATCAATTGTGAAGAGGCGAATTTCCCGGTGCCGGTAAACAAATGTGAATCAAACGTTTTGTCCGCAATACGTAACATCTCAACCCCCTGCAATAACCTGAAAAAGCAGGATCTGGTCGCCATCCTGCACGATATGTTGCGCCCACTGCTCTCGCGGGATGATTTGCTGATTAATCGCCAGCGCCGCGCCCGTTTGTTGTTGATTGAGTTGCTCGAGCAGATCGTGAACAGTTAGCCCGGCGACACACTGCATCGGTTGATCGTTAAACAGGATCTGCATTGCTTCCTCCGCATACCGGGCAACCTGTAGCGCGGCGCAACGCCAGGTTGCGCCATTGGTTTAATTTACCGTCAAACAGTCGAAGATATCCCGCAGGGGTCTCTATACCACTCAATAGCTTAATTGCTTCCAGTGCCTGTAACGTGCCCATAACCCCGACCACCGGGCCAACCACGCCCGCCGTGCGGCAGTTGCGTTCTGGCTCCTGGTTATCCGGCCACAGGCAGCGGTAACACCCCTGTTCCCAGGGCGGCGTCAGTACCATCAACTGACCGCCAAATCCGACCGCGCTGGCGGTGATAAGCGGTGTGTTAAGTGCTACGCAGGCGGCATTAATCTCCTGGCGAGTCGCCATGTTGTCGGTACAGTCGAGCACCACATCGGCCCGTGCTACCGCATCTTTTAACGCCTTACCCATTAACCGTTGTTGTAATGCTGTCAGTTGAATGTCGGGATTTAACTGTGTCAGTCGCTGTTGGCTGACCTGCGATTTCGGGCGATCGATATCTTCAGTGGTAAAGAGGATTTGTCGTTGCAGATTGCTCAAATGCACATCGTCGTCATCTGCCAGTACCAGCGTCCCGACACCAGCTCCCGCCAGGTATAGCGCAGCAGGTGTACCCAACCCACCCAGACCGATAATCAGCACCTGGCTGTCGAGCAGTTTTTGTTGCCCGTCAAGAGCAATATCGTCGAGCAGGATTTGACGGCTATAACGCATAAAATCACGGTCATTCATCGCCAACTCCTGCAATTTCCAGCAACTGTTCCGTTGCCAAACGCCAGTCTGCGGCCTGGGTAATGGCACTGACGACGGCGATACTGCCAACACCTGTCGCCATCACCGCAGGTGCGCGCGGCAGACTGATACCGCCAATCGCCACGGTGGGATAATCCGCCAGGCGCTCAACATGCCGTGCCAGCTGTTCCAGCCCCTGCGGTGCAGAAGGCATCTGTTTGGTTTGCGTCGGGAACACATGTCCTAGCGCGATATAAGAAGGTCGTGCTGCCAGCGCGACGCCGATTTCCATGTCATCATGAGTCGAAACGCCCAGCCGCAGGCCTGCCGCGCGGATGGCGCTGAGATCGGTGGCTTGCAAATCTTCCTGCCCCAGATGGACGCCATACGCCTGATGCTTAATCGCCAGCCGCCAGTAATCGTTGATAAACAGCCGTGCGTTATAGCGGCGGCCCAGCGCAATTGCTGCCACGACATCGGCTTCCACTTCTTCATCGCGCCGATCTTTGATGCGCAACTGGAGAGTACGCACGCCTGCATCCAACAGACGTTCGATCCACTGTACGCTATCCACTACCGGGTACAGTCCTAAACGAAAAGGTACGTGAGGAAAATCAGGCTGATACATCACGCTTCCTCCTTACGCAGGTATATTTCTCCACCTCTGGCACGGAAGTTCTCCGACATATCCGCCATTCCCACTTCAATGGTTTGCGCGGCGGCATAGTCACGCACTTCCTGGCTGATTTTCATCGAGCAGAATTTCGGCCCACACATGGAGCAAAAATGGGCGACTTTGCCGGACTCTTGTGGCAGGGTTTCATCGTGATAAGCGCGGGCGGTAAACGGGTCGAGGGCCAGATTAAACTGGTCTTCCCAGCGAAATTCGAAGCGGGCTTTCGACATGGCGTTATCGCGAATTTGCGCGCCCGGATGCCCTTTCGCCAGGTCGGCGGCGTGGGCGGCAATCTTATAGGTGATAAGCCCCTGCTTAACATCTTCTTTATTAGGCAGACCCAGATGCTCTTTTGGCGTTACGTAACAGAGCATCGCGCAGCCAAACCAGCCAATCATCGCCGCGCCAATCCCCGATGTGAAGTGGTCATAACCCGGCGCAATATCAGTAGTTAGCGGCCCGAGGGTATAGAACGGTGCTTCGTGGCAGTGCTCTAACTCCTCGGTCATATTGCGGCGGATCATCTGCATCGGCACGTGGCCTGGACCTTCAATCATCACCTGCACGTCATATTCCCAGGCGATTTTGGTCAGTTCGCCCAGCGTATGTAGCTCGGCAAACTGCGCTTCATCGTTGGCGTCCTGAATAGAACCCGGGCGCAGGCCGTCGCCCAGCGACAACGAAACATCATAAGCGGCACAGATTTCACAAATTTCGCGGAAGTGTTGATAGAGGAAATTTTCCTGATGATGGGAGAGGCACCATTTCGCCATAATCGAACCGCCGCGAGAGACGATACCGGTCAGGCGTTTCGCGGTCATCGGCACGTAGCGCAGCAGCACGCCCGCATGGATAGTGAAGTAATCCACACCTTGCTCGGCCTGTTCCAGCAGCGTGTCCCGGAACGATTCCCAGGTAAGATCTTCAGCGATCCCGTTAACCTTCTCCAGCGCCTGGTAGATCGGCACTGTACCGATCGGCACCGGGCTGTTACGCAAAATCCACTCGCGGGTTTCGTGAATATAGCGACCGGTGGAAAGATCCATCACTGTATCCGCCCCCCAGCGCGTAGACCATACCAGCTTTTCCACTTCTTCTTCGATGGAAGAGGTGACTGCCGAGTTGCCGATATTGGCGTTAACCTTCACCAGAAAGTTGCGACCAATAATCATCGGCTCCGATTCCGGATGATTAATGTTGGCCGGGATAATCGCACGTCCGGCAGCAACTTCATCACGGACAAATTCCGCGGTGATATTTTCCGGCAGACGTGCGCCAAAGCTCATTCCCGGATGCTGGTGGCGCAAAACTTCGCTACGTATGCGCTCGCGACCCATATTCTCGCGAATGGCGATGAATTCCATTTCGGGCGTGATGATGCCCCGGCGGGCGTAGTGCAGTTGGGTGACGCGGCGTCCTGCTTTGGCGCGCTTTGGGGTTAATACGCCGCTAAAACGTAGCTCGTCGAGGCCATCATCTGCTAGTCGCGCTTTAGTGTAATCGGAACTGCGCACGGTAAGTTCTTCGGTATCGCCGCGCGCATCGATCCACGGCTGGCGCAGTTTTGCCAGTCCTTGCTGCACGTTAATGGCGATCTGTGGATCGCCATACGGACCGGAGGTGTCGTAGACGGGAATCGCTTCGTTTTCTTCGTACTGCGGCTGTTCTTTGCTGCCGCCAATTAGCGTCGGGCTAAGCTGGATCTCACGCATCGGCACGCGCACGCCGGGGTGTGTGCCAGTGATGTAAATACGTTTTGAGTTGGGAAAGGCGGTGCCTTCCAGGGTGTCGATAAAATGTTGGGCCTGGGCGCGTTGTTCGCGGCGGGTCAGTTTTGTTGCAGACATAGCTCATTCCAAAAAGTTAAGGACGTGGCTTGTCAGACGACGGATGAAGCAAGAGACGATCGCCGCAAAGGCGATGCGATAGCAGATTAACTCTTGTTCCCTTCGCAGGTATTAGCCTGATCAGGTTCCGCGGATCCCGAATAAACGGTCTCAGCCAGTTAAGGCACTCCGACAAGAAATTAGCCCCGCAAACGGGGCGTTGAATGTAAATTACGCGTTAACAGCGCAGAACTCAAGCAGGATGTTTGACGCGGGCGGCGTCAAGCACCAGCAGAATCAGCTTATCTTCCAGCACAAAGCGCGCTTCCAGGGCCTCGCCGATGTCAGATAAAACCTGTTGAAACTCAAGGTAATTATCATGATCGATAGCGGTTTCCAGGCTGGAATCGTAGTAATCCATAATCTGTTGGGTATTGGCTTCGAGTTGTGGCCAAATCTTCGCGGCGCGTGCGAGTTGCCCATTGCCTTCCAGTTTATGAAGAATGCGCTCATAAATACTGAAATGTCCGGCAGACAAGTAATCGACCAGGCTCTGACAAAAATCATCAAGGGCTTTTTCGTTTAGCCTCATGTACGATTCTTTGCCAGGCTTAATGCCAACCAGATTGTAGTAAGCCACGAGCAGATGCTTACGTACATGTAGCCAGCGATCAACCAGTTTGTTACTTCCTCTGACGCGCTCCGTCAGGTTATCGAGCTGGTTAAGCATGATTGACTCCGCAAGTTTGTATTCAAAAACTGCTCAGTGAGAAATGTAAAAACCATGTTAAACATGCCAGTGATGCAAAGGTAGTGCAAGAGCTATGGATCGTATAATTGAAAAATTAGATCACGGCTGGTGGGTCGTCAGCCATGAACAAAAATTATGGTTGCCGAAGGGAGAATTGCCATATGGCGAAGCGGCAAATTTCGATCTTGTGGGTCAGCGCGCACTACAAATCGGCGAATGGCAGGGGGAACCTGTTTGGTTAGTACAACAGCAGCGGCGTCACGATATGGGGTCGGTACGTCAGGTCATTGATCTCGATGTTGGGCTGTTTCAACTGGCCGGACGTGGCGTGCAACTGGCGGAGTTTTACCGATCGCATAAATACTGTGGTTACTGCGGGCATGAAATGTATCCGAGCAAAACCGAATGGGCGATGCTGTGCAGCCATTGCCGTGAGCGTTACTACCCGCAAATCGCCCCCTGCATTATTGTTGCCATCCGTCGCGATGATTCGATCCTCCTCGCCCAGCATACCCGCCATCGTAACGGTGTCCATACGGTACTTGCCGGATTCGTCGAAGTGGGCGAAACCCTCGAGCAGGCGGTCGCGCGGGAAGTGATGGAAGAGAGCGGAATTAAAGTTAAAAACTTGCGGTACGTGACTTCCCAGCCGTGGCCGTTTCCCCAGTCGCTGATGACCGCATTTATGGCGGAATATGACAGCGGCGACATCGTGATTGATCCGAAAGAGCTGCTCGAGGCGAACTGGTATCGCTACGATGATTTACCGTTACTTCCGCCGCCCGGCACCGTGGCGCGCCGTCTGATAGAAGATACGGTGGCGATGTGTCGGGCAGAGTATGAGTGATGATACACTGACCGCCTGACGCACTAAGGAACAGCCAAAATGACCGAACTCAAAAACGATCGTTATCTGCGGGCGCTGCTGCGCCAGCCCGTTGATGTCACTCCAGTATGGATGATGCGCCAGGCGGGTCGCTATCTACCGGAATATAAAGCCACGCGCGCCCAGGCGGGCGATTTTATGTCGCTGTGCAAAAATGCAGAGCTGGCGTGCGAAGTGACTTTGCAACCGCTGCGTCGCTATCCGCTGGATGCGGCGATCCTCTTTTCCGATATCCTCACCGTGCCGGACGCGATGGGGTTAGGGCTCTATTTTGAAGCCGGAGAAGGTCCGCGTTTTACCTCGCCAGTCACCTGCAAAGCTGACGTTGATAAACTGCCAATTCCGGACCCGGAAGATGAGCTGGGTTATGTGATGAACGCGGTGCGTACTATTCGCCGCGAACTGAAAGGCGAAGTGCCGCTGATTGGTTTTTCCGGCAGCCCGTGGACGCTGGCGACCTATATGGTGGAAGGTGGCAGCAGCAAAGCGTTCACCGTGATCAAAAAGATGATGTATGCCGATCCACAGGCGCTGCACGCTCTGCTCGATAAACTGGCGAAAAGCGTCACTTTGTATCTGAATGCGCAAATTAAAGCTGGTGCTCAGGCCGTGATGATCTTCGATACCTGGGGCGGCGTGCTCACCGGGCGCGATTATCAACAGTTCTCGCTCTATTACATGCATAAAATAGTTGATGGTTTACTGCGTGAAAACGACGGTCGCCGTGTACCGGTCACCCTGTTTACCAAAGGCGGTGGACAGTGGCTGGAAGCTATGGCGGAAACGGGTTGCGATGCGCTGGGCCTCGACTGGACAACGGATATCGCTGATGCGCGCCGCCGCGTGGGCAATAAAGTCGCGCTGCAGGGTAATATGGATCCGTCGATGCTGTACGCGCCACCTGCCCGCATTGAAGAAGAAGTCGCGACTATACTTGCAGGTTTCGGTCACGGCGAAGGTCATGTCTTTAACCTTGGTCACGGTATTCATCAGGATGTGCCGCCAGAACATGCTGGCGTGTTTGTGGAGGCTGTGCATCGTTTGTCTGAACAATATCACCGCTAAGGAGTGATTATGGATCTCGCGTCATTACGCGCTCAACAAATCGAACTGGCTTCTTCTGTGATCCGTGAGGATCGACTTGATAAAGATCCGCCGGATCTGATCGCCGGAGCCGATGTCGGGTTTGAGCAGGGCGGAGATGTGACGCGAGCGGCGATGGTGCTGCTGAAATACCCCTCTCTTGAGCTGGTGGAGTATAAAGTGGCACGCATCGCCACCACCATGCCTTACATTCCAGGTTTTCTTTCCTTCCGCGAATATCCTGCGCTGCTGGCAGCGTGGGAGATGCTGTCGCAAAAGCCGGATTTAGTGTTTGTCGATGGTCATGGGATCTCGCATCCGCGCCGTCTTGGCGTTGCCAGCCATTTTGGCTTATTAGTGGACGTACCGACCATTGGCGTAGCGAAAAAGCGGTTATGCGGTAAATTCGAGCCGCTCTCCAGCGAACCGGGCGCGCTGGCACCGTTGATGGATAAAGGCGAGCAGCTGGCCTGGGTCTGGCGCAGTAAAGCGCGCTGTAACCCGCTATTTATCGCAACTGGCCATCGTGTCAGCATGGATAGTGCGCTGGCCTGGGTACAACGCTGCATGAAAGGCTATCGTCTGCCGGAGCCAACGCGCTGGGCAGACGCGGTGGCTTCGGAACGTCCGGCGTTCGTGCGCTATACAGCAAATCAGCCCTAATTCAGGTAAACTGCGGATAATTTCCGTATTTGAGAACTCAACATGTTACAAAACCCAATTCATCTGCGTCTGGAGCGCCTGGAAAGCTGGCAGCACGTCACTTTCATGGCTTGCTTATGCGAACGCATGTACCCCAATTACGCCATGTTCTGCCAGCAAACCGGTTTTGGTGATGGGCAAATTTACCGCCGCATTCTCGATCTCATCTGGGAAACGCTGACCGTCAAAGACGCAAAAGTGAATTTCGATAGCCAACTGGAGAAATTTGAAGAAGCGATTCCTTCAGCGGACGATTTCGATCTGTACGGCGTTTATCCGGCAATCGATGCTTGCGTGGCGTTAAGTGAACTGGTCCATTCGCGTTTAAGTGGCGAAACGCTCGAACACGCGGTAGAAGTGAGTAAGACCTCCATCACGACCGTGGCGATGCTGGAAATGACTCAGGCTGGCCGTGAAATGAGCGATGAAGAGCTCAAAGAAAACCCAGCTGTAGAGCAAGAGTGGGACATTCAGTGGGAAATATTCCGACTTTTAGCTGAGTGCGAAGAACGTGATATCGAGCTGATAAAAGGCCTTAGGGCAGACCTGCGTGAGGCGGGTGAGAGCAATATTGGTATAATTTTTCAGCAATAAGACCAGAAAACGTGATTTAACGCCTGATTTGTCATACCTGGAGTCTTCCCTTTCGCCCCCCGTCTGGTCTACATTTGGGGGGCGAAAAAAAGTGGCTATCGGTGCGTGTATGCAGGAGAGTGCTATTCTGGCATTTCCGTCGCACTCGATGCTTAGCAAGCGATAAACACATTGTAAGGATAACTTATGAACAAGACTCAACTGATTGATGTAATTGCAGAGAAAGCAGAACTGTCCAAAACCCAGGCTAAAGCTGCTCTGGAGTCCACTCTGGCTGCAATTACTGAGTCTCTGAAAGAAGGCGATGCTGTACAACTGGTTGGTTTCGGTACCTTCAAAGTGAACCACCGCGCTGAGCGTACTGGCCGCAACCCGCAGACCGGTAAAGAAATCAAAATTGCCGCAGCTAACGTGCCGGCATTTGTTTCTGGCAAGGCACTGAAAGACGCAGTTAAGTAAGATTGCGTGGCAGTGAACAGTTTTAACGAAGGGGTGGTTTCACCCCTTTTGTCTTTCTGGCGTCGATCATTGATGCTGGCAGGTGCGCTGTTTCTCACTGCCTGTAGCCACAACTCTTCACTTCCTCCCTTTACCGCCAGTGGATTTGCTGAAGACCAGGGCGCGGTACGCATCTGGCGAAAAGACAGCGGCGATAATGTGCATCTGCTTGCTGTGTTTAGCCCGTGGCGCAGTGGCGATACCACGACGCGAGAGTATCGCTGGCAGGGCGATAACCTCACGCTCATCAATATCAATGTTTACAGCAAACCGCCGGTGAACATTCGCGCGCGTTTTGACGATCGCGGCGATCTGAGCTTTATGCAACGTGAATCCGATGGGGAAAAGCAGCAGCTTTCTAACGACCAAATCGATTTATACCGTTATCGTGCTGATCAGATCCGCCAGATTAGCGATGCCTTACGTCAGGGGAGAGTCGTGCTGCGCCAGGGGCGCTGGCATGCGATGGAACAGACCGTGACCACCTGCGAAGGGCAAACCATTAAACCTGATTTAGATTCGCAGGCGATAGCGCATATCGAGCGCCGCCAGAGCCGCTCTTCTGTTGATGTCAGCGTGGCATGGCTGGAAGCGCCCGAAGGTTCGCAATTACTGTTAGTGGCAAACTCTGATTTCTGTCGCTGGCAACCCAACGAGAAAACGTTCTGATTTACCAGTGGCCCATACCCATATGACCGCCACCACCGCAGCCGCCGTAACCCATTCCGGTACCGCGCGGAATACCCGCTTCAGCCATCGCAATATCTCGTTTCACCCGTAACTCATCTAACGACTGACGCAAATTCTCCATCTCTTTGGCGACCGCGTTAATTTTGCTGCTATCCGGTGGGTTCGCGGCTAACAGGGCATTGTATTCATAACGCTTCGTCACCAGTTGCTGTTGCAGTGCGCTGCTTTGAGCGTAAAAGTCATTATGGATTTTCTGCCACGCTGTCTGTTGTTCGCTGGTCAAAGGCACGGCATTTTGCTGCCACATACCGTGTCCGCCGTGAGCAAATGCAGATGTCGATCCCATCGCCATTGCTGAAAGCGCCATCATCACCAGGGCAATTTTCGTGTTCCGTTTCATGGTTAATCCTCCAGTGGTTGTCTTACTTTGTGGATTGCATCTTTCGTGCCAACGGCGAAACGCTGATATGACGGGCAATATGACATGATAAACGAGTAAAAATGACTCGCCAGCTGTGTGTAGCGAGTCATTTTTACTCATTGAAACTTAAGCCTTTGTGTTAAAACGCAGGGTAAGTGCTAATAAAAGATGGCATGATTTCTGCTGTCAAAAAGGGATGAACAGGCAAAGAAGAAGATGCGTTTTATGCAGCGATCAAAAGATGCCTTAGCAAAATGGTTAAGCGCGATCCTTCCCGTAGTCATTGTTGGACTGGTGGGGTTGTTTGCGGTGACCGTGATTCGCGATTATGGGCGCGAGACTGCCGCCGCCAGACAAACTCTGCTGGAAAAAGGCAGTGTACTTATCCGCGCTCTCGAATCCGGCTCGCGCGTCGGTATGGGGATGCGCATGCATCATGCGCAGCAGCAGGCTTTACTGGAAGAAATGGCTGGGCAGCCAGGAGTGCGTTGGTTTGCGGTCACGGATGAACAAGGAACAATCGTGATGCATAGCAACTCCGGCATGGTGGGAAAACAGCTTTATTCCCCGCAGGAAATGCAGCAGTTACATCCGGGAGACGAAGAAGCGTGGCGGCGGATCGATAGCGCAGACGGCGAGCCTGTTCTGGAAATTTATCGCCAGTTTCAACCGATGTTTGCTGCTGGAATGCACCGGATGCGCCATATGCAGCAGTATGCCGCGACACCACAAGCAATTTTTATCGCTTTCGACGCCAGTAACATTGTGAGTGCCGAAGAGCGTGAGCAGAGAAACACCCTGATTATCCTCTTCGCCCTGGCGACGGTCTTGCTGGCAAGCGTGTTGTCATTCTTCTGGTATCGCCGCTATCTTCGCTCGCGCCAGCTGTTACAGGATGAAATGAAGCGCAAAGAGAAGCTGGTGGCGCTGGGACATCTGGCCGCAGGCGTCGCCCATGAAATCCGTAACCCTCTTTCCTCGATTAAAGGGCTGGCGAAATATTTTGCCGAACGCGCACCAGCAGGAGGAGAAGCACATCAATTGGCGCAGGTGATGGCGAAAGAAGCCGACCGTTTAAACCGCGTGGTAAGCGAGCTGCTGGAGCTGGTTAAGCCAACGCATCTGGCTTTGCAGGCGGTGGATCTCAACACGCTGATTAACCACTCATTACAACTGGTAAGCCAGGATGCAAACAGTAGGGAGATCCAATTACGCTTTACCGCCAACGACGCATTGCCGGAGATACAGGCCGATCCGGACCGACTGACTCAGGTCCTGTTGAATCTCTATCTCAATGCTATTCAGGCTATTGGTCAGCATGGCGTGATTAGCGTGACGGCCAGCGAAAGCAGCGCAGGCGTTAAAATAAGCGTAACCGACAGCGGTAAGGGAATTGCGGCGGATCAGCTTGAAGCTATCTTCACCCCGTACTTCACCACCAAAGCCGAAGGCACCGGACTGGGGCTGGCGGTTGTGCATAATATTGTTGAACAACACGGTGGTACAATTCAGGTCGTAAGCCAGGAGGGGAAAGGTGCAACGTTCACCCTCTGGCTTCCGGTCAATATTATGCGTAAGGACCCACAAGGATGACGCACGATAATATCGATATTCTGGTGGTGGATGATGACATTAGCCACTGCACTATCTTGCAGGCATTGCTGCGCGGCTGGGGCTATAACGTCGCGCTGGCGAACAGCGGGCGACAAGCGCTGGAGCAAGTGCGGGAACAGGTTTTTGATCTTGTGCTTTGTGATGTGCGAATGGCAGAGATGGATGGCATCGCCACGCTGAAAGAGATCAAAGCGTTAAATCCGGCAATTCCGGTACTGATTATGACCGCGTACTCCAGCGTCGAGACGGCGGTAGAGGCGTTGAAAACCGGGGCACTGGATTATCTCATCAAGCCGCTGGATTTCGATAACCTGCAGGCGACGCTGGAAAAGGCGCTTGCGCATACGCACAGTGTTGATGCTGAAACGCCTGCGGTGTCTGCCAGCCAGTTCGGTATGGTCGGTAAAAGCCCGGCGATGCAACACCTGCTCAGTGAAATCGCCCTTGTCGCGCCATCGGAAGCCACGGTGCTGATCCACGGCGATTCCGGCACCGGTAAAGAGCTGGTCGCCAGGGCGATTCACGCCAGTAGCGCACGGAGTGAAAAGCCGCTGGTAACGCTCAACTGTGCGGCACTCAACGAATCCTTACTGGAATCTGAATTGTTCGGTCACGAAAAAGGGGCGTTTACCGGAGCCGACAAACGGCGGGAAGGGCGCTTTGTGGAGGCAGACGGCGGCACGCTGTTTCTCGATGAAATTGGCGATATCTCACCGATGATGCAGGTTCGTCTACTGCGTGCGATTCAGGAGCGCGAAGTCCAGCGTGTCGGTAGCAATCAGACTATCTCGGTTGATGTCCGGCTGATTGCGGCGACTCATCGCGATCTTGCCGCTGAGGTAAAGGCCGGGCGTTTTCGTCAGGATCTCTACTATCGCCTGAATGTGGTGGCGATTGAAGTACCTTCGCTACGGCAACGGCGGGAAGATATTCCTCTGCTGGCTAACCATTTTCTGCAGCGCTTTGCCGAACGCAATCGCAAGGCGGTAAAAGGGTTTACTCCCCAGGCGATGGATCTGCTGATTCACTACGACTGGCCGGGAAATATTCGTGAACTGGAAAACGCGGTGGAACGGGCGGTGGTGCTGCTGACCGGGGAATATATTTCCGAACGCGAGCTGCCGCTGGCGATTGCCAGTACGCCGATCCCGCTGGTACAAAGTCAGGATATTCAGCCGCTGGTGGAAGTCGAAAAAGAAGTGATTCTGGCAGCACTGGAGAAAACGGGCGGCAACAAAACCGAAGCCGCCCGTCAGTTAGGGATCACGCGCAAAACGCTATTGGCAAAACTGTCGCGTTAGTTCTGCTCGCGTTCGATGGCGCGCCAGCCGATATCCTTCCGGCAGAAGCAATCGTCCCAATGGATATCGGTCATTAAGGCATAAGCGCGTTTCTGCGCTTCTGCCACGGTATGACCCAGCGCGGTGACGCACAGTACGCGCCCGCCGCTGGTTACCACCTGCTCGTCATCCGCCAGTTTTGTGCCCGCGTGGAACACTTTGCCGTCAGACACTTCTTCCAGCGGCAGGCCGTGGATCACATCGCCGGTGCGGTAATCGCCCGGATATCCACCCGCAGCCATCACCACGCCGAGAGAAGCGCGTTCATCCCACTCGGACGTTTTCTCGTCAAGCGTACCTTCACAGGCCGCCAGGCAGAGTTCAACCAGATCGGACTTCATGCGTAGCATAATCGGCTGGGTTTCCGGATCGCCAAAGCGGCAGTTAAATTCGATAACCTTCGGATTGCCCTGTTTGTCGATCATCAGGCCTGCGTAGAGAAAACCGGTGTAGGTGTTGCCTTCCGCTGCCATGCCTTTCACGGTTGGCCAGATGATACGTTCCATGGTGCGCTGATGAACCTCATCGGTCACCACTGGTGCAGGGGAGTAAGCGCCCATCCCGCCCGTGTTCGGCCCGGTATCTTTATCGCCTACGCGTTTGTGGTCCTGACTGGTGGCCATCGGCAGCACATGCTCGCCGTCCACCATCACGATAAAGCTCGCTTCTTCGCCATCGAGGAACTCTTCGATAACGATGCGATGACCCGCGTCGCCAAAAGCGTTGCCCGCCAGCATATCGTGAACAGCCGCTTCCGCTTCTTCCAGCGTCATCGCCACGATAACGCCTTTCCCGGCAGCCAGACCGTCAGCTTTAATAACGATGGGCGCGCCTTTTTCACGCAGATACGCCAGCGCAGGTTCGACCTCGGTGAAGTTCTGGTATTCCGCCGTAGGGATCTTATGGCGGGCCAGGAAATCCTTGGTAAACGCTTTCGAGCCTTCCAGTTGCGCGGCACCTGCGGTTGGGCCGAAGATTTTTAGCCCGGCGGCGCGGAAGGTATCGACCACGCCTTTCACCAGCGGCGCTTCCGGGCCGACGATGGTCAGGTCGATCTTTTCATTTTGTGCGAAATCCAGCAGTGCCGGGATATCGGTCACGCCGATAGCGACGTTTTGCAGCGCAGGTTCCAGCGCAGTGCCTGCGTTACCCGGAGCAACAAAAACAGTTTCAACCAGCGGCGACTGCGCCGCTTTCCAGGCCAGCGCGTGCTCGCGCCCGCCATTACCAATCACTAATACTTTCATCTGTCGCTCCATTAATGGCGGAAGTGGCGCATGTCGGTGAAGAGCATCGCAATGCCGTGCTCGTCGGCGGCGGCAATTACTTCGTCATCACGGATAGAACCGCCGGGCTGGATTACGCAGGTCACGCCCGCAGCGGCCGCGGCATCAATACCGTCGCGGAACGGGAAGAATGCGTCAGAAGCCATTGACGAACCTTTCACTTCCAGGCCTTCATCGGCAGCTTTAATACCGGCGATTTTCGCGGAGTACACGCGGCTCATCTGGCCTGCGCCAATACCGATGGTCATATTGTTTTTGGCGTAGACAATGGCGTTAGATTTCACGAACTTCGCCACCTTCCAGCAGAACAGCGCATCACGCAGCTCCTGTTCAGTCGGCTGACGTTTGGTGACGACGCGCAGTTCTTCCGCGCCGACCATGCCCAGATCGCGATCCTGAACCAGCAGACCGCCGTTCACGCGTTTGAAATCAAGACCCGGAACACGCTCGCCCCACTGACCGCAGGTCAGAACGCGTACGTTCTGCTTGGCGGCGGTGATTTTCAGTGCTTCTTTGCTGGCGGACGGCGCAATAATCACTTCGACGAACTGACGAGAAATGATGGCCTGCGCGGTTTCCGCATCCAGCTCGCGGTTAAAGGCGATAATGCCGCCGAATGCGGAGGTCGGGTCGGTTTTGTACGCGCGATCGTAAGCATCAAGAATGGAATTGCCGATAGCCACGCCGCAAGGGTTGGCGTGCTTCACAATCACACATGCCGGCTCGGCGAACTCTTTCACGCACTCCAGCGCCGCATCGGTATCGGCGATGTTGTTATAAGAGAGGGCTTTACCCTGAACCTGGGTTGCGGTGGCAACGGAGGCTTCTTTCACATTCTCTTCTATATAGAAGGCAGCCTGCTGGTGGCTGTTCTCGCCGTAGCGCATATCCTGCTTCTTAATGAAGTTCAGGTTCAGCGTACGCGGGAAGCGACCGGCGGCCTCTTTGCTTTCACCGTGATAAGCCGGAACCATGCTGCCGAAGTAGTTGGCAATCATGCTGTCGTAGGCGGCGGTATGTTCAAAGGCTTTGATAGCGAGATCGAAACGGGTTGCAAGCGTCAGCGATCCTTCGTTGGCATCCATCTCTTTAATAATGGCGTCGTAGTCGCTGCTCTTCACCACGATTGCGACATCTTTATGGTTCTTGGCGGCGGAGCGCACCATCGTTGGACCACCGATATCGATGTTCTCAACCGCATCTTCCAGCGAGCAGCCTTCACGGGCAACGGTCTGGGCGAACGGATAGAGGTTAACAACTACCATATCGATAGGTTGGATCTGATGTTCTTCCATAATGGCATCGTCCTGGCCGCGACGGCCCAGAATGCCACCATGCACTTTTGGATGCAGGGTCTTCACGCGTCCATCCATCATCTCCGGGAAACCGGTGTAATCGGAAACTTCGGTTACCGGCAGACCCTTTTCTGCTAACAGACGGGCAGTGCCCCCTGTAGACAGCAGCTCCACACCGCGTGCGGAAAGTGCCTGGGCGAATTCGACGATACCGGCTTTGTCAGAAACACTGAGCAGAGCGCGGCGGACTGGACGACGTTGTTGCATGGTAAATCCCCTGGATTTGACTATTACAGAGAGCGTTAGCTGAATTTTTCGCGAAAAACTCAGCTAACGCCCCTAACGGGGCATCCTTATTTTTCGCCCGCATTGTAACGAAAACGTTTGCGCAACGCTCGCGAATTTTTCTCTTTCAAAGGTGATCACAATTTTGACAGTGTTTACCGTGGGAAAAATACAGAAATTACATTGATGATTGTGGATAACTCTGTGCGTAAAAAGGTATAAAGCGGGGTTTTGCTGGGGAATGCAGCAGTCAGTCATTTTTCTGCAATTTTTCTATTGCGGCCTGCGGAGAACTCCCTATAATGCGCCTCCATCGACACGGCGGATGTGAATCACTTCACACAAACAGCCGGTTCGGTTGAAGAGAAAAATCCTGAAATTCAGGGTTGACTCTGAAAGAGGAAAGCGTA
>NZ_CAWNSE010000031.1:0-35844 GCF_963876935.1 Escherichia sp. MOD1-EC4550 | reverse complement strand
GTCACGCAGGGGGTCGCGGGTTCGAGTCCCGTCCGTTCCGCCACCCTAATTAGGGGCGTAGTTCAATTGGTAGAGCACCGGTCTCCAAAACCGGGTGTTGGGAGTTCGAGTCTCTCCGCCCCTGCCAGAAATCATCCTTAGCGAAAGCTAAGGATTTTTTTTATCTGTAACAACCCTCTCCGAAGTAAATCCTTCCACCGGCATCCTTGCCAGTCATTTTGATTAATACACTTCATCCAGCACGTTAATTTTCAATAGATCACGAATCAACGCATTTTTATCGCTATTTTGCAGCCATATGGCATAAAGCGGCCGTGAAAGTGTTGTGCTATCGACAACGGTATGCAGGCCGCCCTTTTTACGCGCCCAACTGACGGGTAGCCAGGTGCAACCATTAAGCGTCGCAATCTGTTGCTGTGCCAATTCAGCTGAACTCGTTGTCAGAATGGGAACTTCGTCAGCACCGATCAAACCTGCCTCATGCTGTTGAAAATCTGGCCCCCACTCTAATCGCAGATAGTTTAGATCTCCCTTTAGTTTAGAAGGGGCACTGGTATAAAGCGCTAAAGTGAAATACCCCAGCAACTGACTGCTAAACTCGTCCATTTTGGGTGCTTCAGTAGTAATAAGAAGATCAAGCTGGCGTTCATGCAGCTGTTTTACCAGAGACTGCCGTTGGGCAATTCGCGCTTCGAACTGTAAACCTGTATGGGTATCCTGGTTTTGATACAAGCGTCCCAACCACTGATTAAGCATACATTCCCACAACGAGGCGCTGGCACCGATAGAAAACTCATTATGTCGTGAGGTATGCGCCACCTCCTTACGGGCGGCCTGCCAGGTACTCATGAGCGTTTCTGCATAGGGCAGTAGCTTTTCACCGGCAGCGGTTAAACGGATATTGTTTCTGTGGCGGGTGAAAAGGTTCACACCCAGTTGATTTTCCAGTTGTCTGATTCGAAAGCTCACTGCTGACTGGGTCAGATAGAGCGATTCAGCTGCTCGACCAAAGTGACGCGTTCGGCTAACTTCCAGGAAAGTTTTTAACAATTCCGTATCCACAGTGCTCTCCGCAAAATTATTTGTCGTTATGATTTAAATGTTTTGTTTTACACTCTGTCAAGCGTAACTAATACTCCGCGCCATAACTAGCTCGGTCAAAGAATTAGGAGCGTGCAGGATGGCGGAAAGCTTTACGACGACTAATCGATATTTCGACAATAAACATTATCCACGTGGATTCTCTCGTCATGGTGATTTCACCATCAAAGAGGCACAACTGCTTGAGCGTCATGGTTATGCCTTCAATGAGCTGGATCTCGGCAAACGCGAGCCGGTTACCGAGGAAGAGAAACTCTTCGTAGCAGTATGCCGTGGCGAACGTGAGCCAGTGACAGAAGCAGAACGCGTGTGGTCCAAGTATATGACGCGTATCAAGCGTCCAAAACGTTTTCACACCCTTTCCGGCGGTAAACCGCAGGTTGAAGGTGCTGAAGACTACACCGATTCTGACGATTAATAAAAAGGGCGAAATGCCCTTTTTTTTATGTCAGTAGTTTTTGCAGATGGATGAGCAAACGGTCAATGGCACGATAGCTAACTGCCTCCTGCAAATGCTGACGTGTGATAATGTCGGACTGATCAATATCAGCAATGGTTCGTGCAACTTTCAGTAACCGCTGCCAGGCACGAATCGATAACCCCAGATGGATCAGCGTTTCTTCCAGCCACTGCGCATCTTCGCTCTCAAGCTTGCAGAATTGGCGTATTTCCGGACTATCCAGCCAGGCATTCAGTTTATTCTGCCGCTTAAATTGGCGCTCTCTGGCGGCCATTACGCGTTGTTTAACGGTGGCGCTGTTTTCCCCCTGAACAACCGCTTTACTCAAAATACCGGGTGGCGGTAGTGGGATCTCCAGTGAGAGGTCGAATCGGTCAAGAAAGGGACCAGAGAGTCGGTTGAGATAACGCAGCGTTTGCTCTGGTGTGCAGCGGTTATGGTTTCCCTGATAATGTCCGGTAGGGCTGGGATTCATCGCCGCGACAAGCTGGAAACGGGCTGGATAGGTTATTTTTGCTCGCGTGCGTGAAAGATGGATCTGCCCGGATTCAATCGGCTCTCGCAAGGCATCCAGTGTACGCCGTTCAAATTCAGGTAGCTCATCAAGAAAAAGCACGCCGTTATGCGCCAGCGAAATTTCACCAGGCCCTGGAATTGCACCACCGCCCACCATCGCAGTTAACGACGCACTGTGATGAGGTGAGCGGAACGGGCGCTGCCGCCATTGTTTTTGTACTGATTCAGCATTTACCAGACTTAATATCGCAGCGCTCTCCAGTGCCTCTTCATTGCTTAAATCTGGCAACAGGCCATTAATACGGCTGGCGAGCATTGTTTTACCTGTTCCCGGCGGTCCAATCAGTAAAAGGTTGTGCCCGCCAGCGGCGGTAATTTCCAGTCCTCGCTTTCCTTGCTCCTGACCGACAACATCACTGAGATCATGTTGTAGCGCCCGGGATACTGCATCAGTTGGTTTCGGGCGTTCGAGAGCGTGCTTACCTTCCAGAAACGCACAGACAGCCTGCAGATGATCGGCTATCAGGCATCCTTCACCGTTAATTAGCCCCACTTCATCTTCGTTATCTTTCGCGACGATAATTTTTCTGCCCGACTTAATGGCTTCAGTTGCACTGGAGATTGCGCCGGGAACGCCACGTAGAGCGCCTGTAAGCGCCAGTTCTCCGACTAATTCATATTCATCTAACTTATTGGCTGTAAGCTGTTCTGAGGCCGCCAGCAACGCAATGGCGATAGGTAAATCATATCGTCCCCCTTCTTTTGGCAGATCGGCTGGAGCAAGGTTGATGGTGATTTTTTTCGCCGGATATTCATATCCGCTATTGATAATGGCGCTGCGCACGCGATCGCGAGCTTCTTTTACCGTTGTTTCTGGTAAGCCCACCATCGTTAAGCCGGGTAGACCTTTACTGATATGTACCTCAACAGTGATTGGGGGCGCATTTACTCCCAGGGCTGCGCGGGTATGAACAATTGACAGTGACATAAGCCCTCCTTGAGTCGCCATTATGTGCATAAGATATCGCTGCTGTAGCCCGCTAATTCGTGAATTTTAGTGGCTGATTCCTGTTTATTTGTGCAAGTGAAGTTGAGTTGTTCTGGCGGTGGAACGATGCTCGCAAAAATGCAGTGGACAAAGGATTAACTACGAGGAAGGGAACAACATTCATACTGAAATTGAATTTTTTTCACTCACTGTTTTCTTTTTAAAAAACAACAATTTCTATTGAAATTATTAAAGGCATCATAAAAATCGGCCAAAAAATATCTTGTGCTATTCGCAAAATCTATGGTAACTCTTTAGGCATTCCTTCGAACAAGATGCAAGAAAAGACAAAATGACAGCCCTTCTACGAGTGATTAGCCTGGTCGTGATTAGCGTGGTGGTGATTATTATCCCACCGTGCGGGGCTGCACTTGGACGAGGAAAGGCTTAGAGATCAAGCCTTAACGAACTAAGACCCCCGCACCGAAAGGTCCGGGGGTTTTTTTTTGACCTTAAAAACATAACCGAGGAGCAGACAATGAATAACAGCACAAAATTCTGTTTCTCAAGATTCAGGACGGGGAACTAACTATGAATGGCGCACAGTGGGTGGTACATGCGTTGCGGGCACAAGGTGTGAATACCGTTTTCGGTTATCCGGGTGGCGCAATTATGCCGGTTTACGATGCATTGTATGACGGCGGCGTGGAGCACTTGCTGTGCCGGCATGAGCAGGGCGCGGCAATGGCGGCTATCGGTTATGCCCGTGCTACCGGCAAAACTGGCGTATGTATCGCCACGTCTGGTCCGGGCGCAACCAACCTGATAACCGGGCTTGCGGACGCGCTGTTAGATTCCATCCCTGTTGTTGCCATCACCGGTCAGGTGTCCGCTCCCTTCATCGGCACCGATGCATTTCAGGAAGTTGATGTCCTGGGATTGTCATTAGCCTGTACCAAACACAGCTTCCTCGTACAGTCTCTGGAAGAGTTGCCGCGCATCATGGCTGAAGCATTCGAAGTTGCCAACTCAGGTCGTCCCGGTCCGGTTTTGGTCGATATCCCAAAAGATATCCAGTTAGCCAGCGGCGATCTGGAACCCTGGTTCACCACCGTTGAAAACGAAGTGACTTTCCCACATGCCGAAGTCGAGCAAGCGCGTCAGATGTTGGCAAAAGCGCAAAAACCGATGCTGTACGTTGGCGGTGGCGTGGGTATGGCGCAGGCAGTCCCTGCATTACGAGAATTTCTCTCTGCCACAAAAATGCCTGCCACCTGCACGCTGAAAGGACTTGGCGCAGTTGATGCGGATTATCCGTACTATCTGGGCATGCTGGGGATGCACGGCACCAAAGCGGCGAACTTTGCGGTGCAGGAATGTGACTTGTTGATCGCCGTGGGTGCACGTTTTGATGACCGGGTAACTGGCAAACTGAACACCTTCGCACCACACGCCAGTGTTATCCATATGGATATCGACCCGGCAGAAATGAACAAGCTGCGTCAGGCGCATGTGGCATTGCAGGGTGATTTAAATGCTCTGTTACCGGCATTACGACAGCCGTTGAATATCAATGACTGGCAGCAACACTGCGCGCAGCTGCGTGATGAACATGCATGGCGTTACAACCATCCCGGTGATGCTATCTACGCGCCGTTGTTGTTAAAACAACTGTCGGATCGTAAACCTGAAGATTGTGTAGTAACCACAGATGTAGGGCAGCACCAGATGTGGGCCGCGCAGCACATCGTCCACACTCGCCCGGAAAATTTCATCACTTCAAGCGGATTAGGCACCATGGGGTTTGGTTTACCGGCAGCGGTTGGTGCGCAAGTTGCGCGACCGAACGATACCGTCGTCTGTATCTCCGGTGACGGCTCTTTCATGATGAATGTGCAAGAGCTGGGCACCGTAAAACGCAAGCAGTTACCGTTGAAAATCGTCTTACTCGATAACCAACGGTTAGGGATGGTTCGACAATGGCAGCAACTGTTTTTCCAGGAACGATATAGCGAAACCACCCTTACCGATAATCCCGATTTCCTCATGTTAGCCAGCGCCTTCGGCATCCCTGGCCAACACATCACCCGTAAAGACCAGGTTGAAGCGGCACTCGACACCATGCTGAACAGTGATGGGCCATACCTGCTTCATGTCTCAATCGACGAACTTGAGAACGTCTGGCCGCTGGTGCCGCCTGGCGCCAGTAATTCAGAAATGTTGGAGAAATTATCATGATGCAACATCAGGTCAATGTATCGGCTCGCTTCAATCCGGAAACCTTAGAACGTGTTTTACGCGTGGTGCGTCATCGTGGTTTCCACGTCTGCTCAATGAATATGGCCGCCGCCAGCGATGCACAAAATATAAATATCGAATTGACCGTTGCCAGCCCACGGTCGGTCGACTTACTGTTTAGTCAGTTAAATAAACTGGTGGACGTCGCACACGTTGCCATCTGCCAGAGCACAACCACATCACAACAAATCCGCGCCTGAGCGCAAAAGGAATATAAAAATGACCACGAAGAAAGCTGATTACATTTGGTTCAATGGGGAAATGGTTCGCTGGGAAGACGCGAAGGTGCATGTGATGTCGCACGCGCTGCACTATGGTACCTCAGTTTTTGAAGGTATCCGTTGCTATGATTCGCACAAAGGACCAGTTGTATTCCGCCATCGTGAGCATATGCAGCGTCTGCATGACTCCGCCAAAATCTATCGCTTCCCGGTTTCGCAGAGCATTGATGAGCTGATGGAAGCGTGTCGTGACGTGATCCGCAAAAACAATCTCACCAGCGCCTATATCCGTCCGCTGATCTTCGTCGGTGATGTTGGCATGGGCGTAAACCCGCCAGCGGGATACTCAACCGACGTGATTATCGCCGCTTTCCCGTGGGGAGCGTATCTGGGTGCAGAAGCGCTGGAGCAGGGGATCGATGCAATGGTTTCCTCCTGGAACCGCGCAGCGCCAAACACCATCCCAACCGCGGCAAAAGCCGGTGGTAACTACCTCTCTTCTCTGCTGGTGGGTAGCGAAGCGCGCCGCCACGGTTATCAGGAAGGTATCGCGCTGGACGTGAATGGTTATATCTCTGAAGGTGCGGGCGAAAACCTGTTTGAAGTGAAAGACGGTGTGCTGTTTACCCCACCGTTCACCTCATCCGCGCTGCCGGGGATTACCCGTGACGCCATCATCAAACTGGCGAAAGAACTGGGAATTGAAGTGCGTGAGCAGGTGCTGTCGCGCGAATCACTGTACCTGGCGGATGAAGTGTTTATGTCTGGTACAGCGGCTGAAATCACGCCAGTGCGCAGTGTAGATGGTATCCAGGTAGGCGAAGGCCGTTGTGGCCCGGTTACCAAACGCATCCAGCAAGCCTTCTTCGGCCTCTTCACCGGCGAAACCGAAGATAAATGGGGCTGGTTAGATCAAGTTAATCAATAAATACAAAAAATGGGACGGCACGCACCGTCCCATTTACGAGACAGACACTGGGAGTAAATAAAGTATGCCTAAGTACCGTTCCGCCACCACCACTCATGGTCGTAATATGGCGGGTGCTCGTGCGCTGTGGCGCGCCACCGGAATGACCGACGCCGATTTCGGTAAGCCGATTATCGCGGTTGTGAACTCGTTCACCCAATTTGTACCGGGTCACGTTCATCTGCGCGATCTCGGTAAACTGGTCGCCGAACAAATTGAAGCGGCTGGCGGCGTTGCCAAAGAGTTCAATACCATTGCGGTGGATGATGGGATCGCTATGGGCCATGGGGGGATGCTTTATTCACTGCCATCTCGCGAACTGATCGCTGATTCCGTTGAGTATATGGTCAATGCCCACTGCGCCGACGCCATGGTCTGCATCTCTAACTGCGACAAAATCACCCCGGGGATGCTGATGGCTTCCCTGCGCCTGAATATTCCGGTGATCTTTGTTTCCGGCGGCCCGATGGAGGCCGGGAAAACCAAACTGTCCGATCAGATCATCAAGCTCGATCTGGTTGATGCGATGATCCAGGGCGCAGACCCGAAAGTCTCTGACTCCCAGAGCGATCAGGTTGAACGTTCCGCATGCCCAACCTGCGGATCGTGTTCCGGGATGTTCACCGCTAACTCGATGAACTGCCTGACCGAAGCTCTGGGCCTGTCGCAGCCGGGCAACGGCTCGCTGCTGGCAACCCACGCTGACCGTAAGCAGTTGTTCCTCAATGCCGGTAAACGCATTGTTGAATTGACCAAACGTTACTACGAACAGGATGATGAAAGCGCACTGCCGCGTAACATCGCCAGTAAGGCGGCGTTTGAAAACGCCATGACGCTGGATATCGCGATGGGCGGATCGACTAACACCGTACTTCACCTGCTGGCGGCGGCACAGGAAGCGGAAATCGACTTCACCATGAGTGATATCGATAAGCTCTCCCGCAAAGTACCGCAGCTGTGTAAAGTCGCGCCGAGCACCCAGAAATACCATATGGAAGATGTTCACCGTGCTGGTGGTGTTATCGGTATTCTCGGCGAACTGGATCGCGCGGGGTTACTGAACCGTGATGTGAAAAACGTAATTGGCCTGACGTTGCCGCAAACACTGGAACAATACGACATCGTCGTGACCCAGGATGATGCGGTAAAAAATATGTTCCGCGCTGGCCCTGCGGGCATTCGTACTACACAGGCATTCTCGCAGGATTGCCGCTGGGATACGCTGGACGACGATCGCTCCAATGGCTGTATCCGCTCGCTGGAACACGCCTACAGCAAAGACGGCGGTCTGGCGGTGCTCTACGGTAATTTCGCAGAAAACGGCTGCATCGTTAAAACCGCAGGCGTCGATGACAGCATCCTAAAATTCACCGGCCCGGCGAAAGTGTACGAAAGCCAGGACGACGCGGTAGAAGCGATCCTCGGTGGCAAAGTTGTCGCGGGCGATGTGGTGGTGATCCGCTATGAAGGCCCGAAAGGCGGCCCTGGCATGCAGGAAATGCTCTACCCAACCAGCTTCCTGAAATCAATGGGGCTCGGCAAAGCCTGTGCGCTGATCACCGATGGACGCTTCTCCGGCGGCACCTCTGGTCTTTCCATCGGCCACGTCTCGCCGGAAGCGGCAAGCGGCGGCAGCATTGGCCTGATTGAAGATGGTGACCTGATCGCTATCGACATTCCGAACCGTGGCATTCAGTTACAGGTAAGCGATGCCGAACTGGCGGCCCGTCGTGAAGCGCAGGAAGCCCGTGGCGACAAAGCCTGGACGCCGAAAAACCGTGAACGTCAGGTTTCCTTTGCCCTGCGCGCCTACGCCAGCCTGGCAACCAGCGCCGACAAAGGCGCGGTGCGCGATAAATCGAAACTGGGGGGTTAATGATGGCAGACTCACAACCCCTGTCTGGTGCTCCGGAAGGCGCCGAATATTTAAGAGCGGTGCTACGTGCACCGGTTTACGAGGCGGCGCAGGTCACGCCGCTACAAAAAATGGAAAAGCTCTCGTCGCGTCTTGATAACGTGATTCTGGTGAAGCGCGAAGATCGCCAGCCGGTACACAGCTTTAAGCTGCGCGGTGCATACGCCATGATGGCGGGCCTGACGGAAGAACAAAAAGCGCATGGCGTGATCACTGCCTCGGCGGGTAATCACGCGCAGGGCGTCGCGTTTTCTTCCGCACGGTTAGGCGTGAAGGCGCTGATCGTCATGCCAACCGCCACCGCCGATATCAAAGTTGATGCGGTACGCGGCTTTGGCGGCGAAGTGTTGCTTCATGGCGCGAACTTTGACGAAGCAAAAGCGAAAGCGATCGAACTGTCACAGCAGCAGGGCTTCACCTGGGTGCCACCGTTCGACCACCCGATGGTGATCGCTGGGCAAGGCACGCTGGCGCTGGAGCTGCTCCAGCAGGACGCTCATCTCGATCGCGTATTTGTGCCGGTCGGCGGCGGCGGCCTGGCGGCGGGTGTGGCGGTGCTGATCAAACAGCTGATGCCGCAAATCAAAGTGATCGCCGTTGAAGCGGAAGACTCCGCCTGCCTGAAAGCGGCGCTGGATGCGGGTCATCCTGTGGATCTGCCGCGCGTGGGGCTGTTTGCTGAAGGCGTTGCGGTAAAACGCATTGGCGACGAAACCTTCCGTTTGTGCCAGGAGTATCTCGACGACATCATCACCGTCGATAGTGATGCTATCTGTGCGGCGATGAAGGATTTATTCGAAGATGTGCGCGCAGTGGCGGAACCTTCCGGCGCGCTGGCGCTGGCGGGAATGAAAAAATACATCGCCCAGAACAATATTCGCGGCGAACGACTGGCGCATGTGCTTTCGGGGGCGAATGTCAATTTCCACGGCCTGCGCTACGTCTCGGAACGCTGCGAACTGGGTGAACAGCGTGAAGCGTTGCTGGCGGTGACTATCCCGGAAGAGAAGGGCAGCTTCCTGAAGTTCTGCCAACTGCTTGGCGGGCGCTCGGTCACCGAGTTCAACTACCGCTTTGCCGATGCCAAAAACGCCTGCATCTTTGTCGGCGTGCGCTTAAGCCGCGGCCTCGAAGAGCGCAAAGAAATTTTGCAGATGCTCAACGATGGCGGCTACAGCGTGGTTGATCTCTCCGACGACGAAATGGCGAAGCTACACGTGCGCTATATGGTTGGCGGGCGTCCATCGCATCCGTTGCAGGAACGCCTCTACAGCTTCGAGTTCCCGGAATCGCCGGGCGCGCTGCTGCGCTTCCTCAACACGCTAGGTACCCACTGGAACATTTCGCTTTTCCATTATCGCAGCCACGGTACCGACTACGGGCGCGTACTGGCGGCGTTCGAGCTTGGCGACCACGAACCGGATTTCGAAACCCGGCTAAATGAGCTGGGCTACGATTGCCACGACGAAACCCATAACCCGGCGTTCAGGTTCTTTTTGGCGGGTTAATGGTTCGGTAAAATCTTCCAGAAAGCCTCAATCAGCGGCTCATGCAGCCGCTTTTTTTGTGCACAAACGCCCAGCTCAAACGGCGTTTTCTCATCGCTACGCTCCAGAATCATCACGCGGTTACGCACCGGTTCCGGGCTGTTTTCCAGCACCACTTCCGGCAACAAGGCCACGCCGCAGCCGAGCGCCACCATCGAAACCATCGCTTCGTGCCCGCCGACCGTGGCGTAAATCATCGGGTTACTGATTTTATTGCGTCGGAACCACAACTCAATGCGGCGGCGCACCGGCCCCTGATCTGCCATGATAAACGGCACGGTAGACCAGTCCGGCTTCTCTACCGAAACCTGATTACGCACCGGGCACGGTAGGGCAGGCGCGATCAGCACCACTGCCAGATTCTCCAGCATCGAAAACGCCACCGCACCGGGCAGCGTCTCCGGCTTCCCGGCAATCGCCAGATCCGCTTCCCCCGTCACCACTTTTTCCATCGCATCCGCCGCATCACCGGTAGTGAGTTTGATCTCCACTGACGGGTGTTCCGCGCGGAATCTGTCAAGAATCGGCGGCAGATGGCTGTAGGCAGCGGTCACCGAGCAGAAGATATGTAATTCGCCAGAGAGCGACGGTCCTTGCTGGTCGATGGTGTGGCGCAATTGCTGATACTGCAACAGTGTTTGCTGGGCGAAAACGCGCAGTTCTTCGCCCGCTTCGGTCAGCGTCACCGTACGGTTATCGCGCACAAACAGCGGCTGACCGAGATCTTCTTCCAGGCGCTGAATCTGTCGGGAAAGCGTGGATGGACTAACGTGCATCGCCCGCGCGCTGCGGCCAAAATGGCGGCTTTCCGCCAGATGCAGGAAGGTTTTCAGATCGCGTAAATCCAATGGGGCAGCCCTCAATGTTGACGTTGCAAAAATTGCAATGTGACGTTGTGAATATATCAATTTCCGCAATAAATTTCCTGTCATATAGTGAATTCAATCTCGCAAACGCGAACCGAACAATAAGAAGCACAACATCACGAGGAATCACCATGGCTAACTACTTTAATACACTGAACCTGCGCCAGCAGCTGGCACAGCTGGGCAAATGTCGCTTTATGGGCCGCGACGAATTCGCCGATGGCGCGAGCTACCTTCAGGGTAAAAAAGTGGTCATCGTCGGTTGTGGTGCGCAGGGTCTGAACCAGGGCCTGAACATGCGTGATTCTGGTCTGGATATCTCTTATGCCCTGCGTAAAGAAGCTATCGCTGAGAAGCGCGCATCCTGGCGTAAAGCGACCGAAAACGGTTTTAAAGTGGGTACTTACGAAGAGCTGATCCCGCAGGCAGATCTGGTGGTTAACCTGACGCCAGACAAACAGCACTCCGACGTGGTGCGCACCGTACAGCCACTGATGAAAGACGGCGCGGCGCTGGGTTACTCACACGGTTTCAACATCGTCGAAGTGGGCGAGCAGATCCGTAAAGACATCACCGTAGTAATGGTTGCGCCGAAATGCCCTGGCACTGAAGTGCGTGAAGAGTACAAACGTGGGTTTGGCGTACCGACGCTGATTGCCGTTCACCCGGAAAACGATCCGAAAGGCGAAGGCATGGCGATCGCTAAAGCATGGGCGGCAGCCACCGGTGGTCACCGTGCGGGAGTGCTGGAGTCGTCCTTTGTTGCGGAAGTGAAATCTGACCTGATGGGCGAGCAAACCATTCTGTGCGGTATGTTGCAGGCTGGCTCTCTGCTGTGCTTCGACAAGCTGGTGGAAGAAGGCACCGACCCGGCATATGCAGAAAAACTGATTCAGTTCGGTTGGGAAACCATCACCGAAGCCCTAAAACAGGGCGGCATCACCCTGATGATGGACCGTCTCTCTAACCCGGCGAAACTGCGTGCTTATGCGCTGTCAGAACAGCTGAAAGAGATTATGGCACCGCTGTTCCAGAAACATATGGATGACATCATCTCCGGCGAATTCTCTTCCGGCATGATGGCTGACTGGGCCAACGACGATAAGAAACTGCTGACCTGGCGTGAAGAGACCGGCAAAACCGCGTTCGAAACTGCGCCGCAGTATGAAGGCAAAATCGGCGAGCAGGAGTACTTCGATAAAGGCGTACTGATGATCGCGATGGTAAAAGCAGGCGTTGAGCTGGCGTTTGAAACCATGGTTGATTCCGGCATCATCGAAGAATCTGCTTACTATGAATCACTGCACGAACTGCCGCTGATTGCCAACACCATCGCCCGTAAGCGTCTGTACGAAATGAACGTGGTTATCTCTGATACCGCCGAGTACGGTAACTATCTGTTCTCTTACGCTTGTGTGCCGTTGCTGAAACCGTTTATGGCAGAGCTGCAACCGGGCGACTTGGGTAAAGCTATTCCGGAAGGTGCGGTAGATAACGCGCAGTTGCGTGATGTGAACGAAGCGATTCGCAGCCATGCGATTGAGCAGGTAGGTAAGAAACTGCGCGGCTATATGACGGATATGAAACGTATTGCAGTTGCGGGTTAAGTGCGATTCAGAGTTCAAGGCCTTCTCCCGGAGAAGGCCTTGCTGTTAGTTACGGTAAAGCACCTTAATGATGTGATACCCGAACTGGGTATGCAGCGGACCGGTTGGCTCCAGTACCGGACAAGAGAAAACCACTTTATCGAACGCCGGAACCATCTGACCCTGGCGGAATTCACCTAAATCACCGCCGCGTTTCCCTGACGGGCAAATAGAGTGTTTCTTCGCCAGCTTGCCGAAATCGGCACCATTCTTAATCTGCTCGAGAAGTTCCAGAGCCAGTTTCTCTTCTTTTACAAGGATATGCAGTGCTGCTGCTGTTTTTGCCATGATCGTGCCTTGAATTAAAAATTGTCAGTCAGGGAGGGGGGACATATATGGCAAAAGCCCGGAAAATCCGGGCTTCGCAGGTCCCTCAAGGGGAGAAAACTTAGGGCCTCTATGGGCTACAGAGTCATTATCGGGGATGGTGATTTTATTGTCAATTTATGAGCGATATGGCATTGATTGACTTGATGACTGCCCTCTGTATGTCTGCAACCAACTCATGTGGCAAACATTGATTAAGATACCCCCGATAAGTCCTTGCTCTGTTTAATCGGTTTCGACTGACTTGTTGTACCAGGTCGGCTTTAGCCCAACGTATCTGCTGATCAAAGAATTGCAGGTCATTGATAACATTACTGGCTATTTCAACATGCATTCCACGATTTAACTTGTCATGGTCGCGAGTGGTTGATAATGGAACGACGATACATGCGTTGCCATTAATTTTTCCGTTGAGCACGACAACCAACCTATTTTTTATCATCTCAGGTGGAATGCGGCCATCGTAATACGTCGTGCTGAACTGTCCATTCTGGCTAACAGGATAGTTACCAAAGTTGCATTCCAGTATTTCACCAACCTTGGGGCTGAAATTAATCGCCACGAGTAAACCTCTCCTTAGTAAACTCTGAAAAAGTAATAACACAACGTTACGACCCGATATTTTCTAAGTCTAATGGATTCATGATGCACTCCGGTTTCGGCCTTCCCTCTCTGATTTAAACATCCGCAGCCATCCGGTTAGCGGTTTTCACTCGGTCACATTCAAATGCGATTCTGCTACAATCCTCCCCCCGTTCGAAGATTGAGCAATACACCTATGCGTCTAAACCCCGGCCAACAACAAGCTGTCGAATTCGTTACCGGCCCCTGCCTGGTGCTGGCGGGCGCGGGTTCCGGTAAAACTCGTGTTATCACCAATAAAATCGCCCATCTGATCCGCGGTTGCGGTTATCAGGCACGGCATATCGCGGCGGTGACCTTTACCAATAAGGCGGCGCGCGAGATGAAAGAGCGTGTCGGGCAGACGCTGGGGCGTAAAGAGGCGCGCGGGCTGATGATCTCCACCTTCCATACATTAGGGCTGGATATCATCAAACGGGAGTATGCGGCGCTTGGGATGAAAGCGAACTTTTCACTGTTTGACGATACCGATCAACTGGCGTTGCTCAAAGAACTGACCGAGGGGCTGATTGAAGATGACAAAGTTCTTCTGCAACAGCTGATTTCGACCATCTCTAACTGGAAGAACGATCTCAAAACACCGGCGCAGGCGGCGGCAGAAGCAAAGGGCGAGCGGGATCGCATTTTTGCCCATTGTTATGGGCTGTATGATTCACACCTGAAAGCCTGTAACGTTCTCGACTTCGATGATCTGATTTTATTGCCGACGTTACTGCTGCAACGCAATGAAGAAGTCCGCGAGCGCTGGCAGAACAAAATTCGCTACCTGCTGGTGGATGAGTATCAGGACACCAACACCAGCCAGTATGAACTGGTGAAACTGCTGGTGGGCAGCCGCGCACGTTTTACCGTGGTAGGCGATGATGACCAGTCGATCTACTCCTGGCGCGGTGCCCGTCCGCAAAACCTGGTGCTGTTGAGCCAGGATTTCCCTGCGTTGAAGGTGATTAAACTCGAACAGAACTATCGCTCTTCCGGGCGTATTCTGAAAGCGGCGAACATCCTTATCGCCAATAACCCGCACGTCTTTGAAAAGCGTCTTTTTTCTGAACTGGGTTACGGCACAGAGCTAAAAGTTTTAAGCGCGAATAACGAGGAACATGAGGCCGAGCGCGTCACCGGTGAATTGATCGCCCATCACTTCGTCAATAAAACGCAGTACAAAGATTACGCCATTCTTTATCGTGGTAACCATCAGTCGCGGGTGTTTGAAAAATTCCTGATGCAAAACCGCATCCCGTACAAAATTTCCGGTGGCACGTCGTTTTTCTCTCGCCCAGAAATCAAAGATTTGCTGGCTTATCTGCGCGTGCTGACTAACCCGGACGATGACAGCGCATTTCTGCGTATCGTTAACACGCCGAAACGAGAGATTGGCCCGGCGACGCTGAAAAAGCTGGGCGAGTGGGCGATGACGCGCAATAAAAGTATGTTTACCGCCAGTTTTGATATGGGCCTGAGTCAGACGCTTAGTGGACGTGGTTATGAAGCATTGACCCGCTTCACTCACTGGCTAGCGGAAATCCAGCGCCTGGCGGAGCGGGAACCGATTGCCGCAGTACGCGATCTGATCCACGGCATGGATTATGAATCCTGGCTGTATGAAACATCGCCCAGCCCGAAAGCTGCCGAAATGCGCATGAAGAACGTCAACCAACTGTTTAGCTGGATGACGGAGATGCTGGAAGGCAGTGAACTGGATGAGCCGATGACGCTCACTCAGGTGGTGACGCGCTTTACTCTGCGAGACATGATGGAGCGCGGCGAGAGCGAGGAAGAGCTGGATCAGGTACAACTGATGACTCTGCACGCGTCAAAAGGGCTGGAGTTTCCTTATGTCTACATGGTCGGTATGGAAGAAGGATTTTTGCCTCACCAGAGCAGCATCGATGAAGACAATATTGATGAGGAGCGTCGGCTGGCCTATGTTGGCATCACCCGCGCCCAGAAGGAATTGACCTTTACGCTGTGTAAAGAACGCCGTCAGTACGGCGAACTTGTGCGCCCGGAGCCGAGTCGCTTCCTGCTGGAGCTGCCGCAGGATGATTTGGTATGGGAACAGGAGCGCAAAGTTGTCAGCGCCGAAGAACGAATGCAGAAAGGCCAAAACCATCTGGCAAATCTGAAGGCGATGATGGCAGCAAAACGAGGGAAATAATCAAGGCCGGGTAAGATGCGCGAGCATCGCACCCAGCATATTACTCTTTAATGCACTTCCAACGGCCAGTGAACATAGCTTTGCCACTGGCTTTCCTGATCAATAATCTCTTTACCCAGCGGATGTTGGGTTAGCCAACCTTGCGGAAGCGTCAAGGTCAACAGTTCATGGTTGGCCTTTAATGTCATCTCTGGCACGAGATCGTCACGGCGACGGCTGGCAAAAATGATGGCCAGGCGTAGTAAACGGCAGAGTTGTTCTGCGACGCGTGGCGGTACGGCATTTTGTTGATGCAACGAGGAGAGATCTATTGGGTTCGTCTGGTTGAGTAGTAGCGTCGCCAGTAATTTTTTCTGTGCAGGCGTAAAACCGGGAAGATCCAGATTACGCACCAGATAAGCAGCATGTTGCGGCGCTTGTTTGAAATCAACGCTCAGACCTATTTCATGAAGCTGACAGGCGCTGATGAGCAAATCACGGCTTATTGCTTCAAGATGCCATTCGTTTTCCACCTGATCGAAGAAATTAGCCGCAACTTTGGCTACTCGCTGAGCCTGATCAATATCGATCATAAAGCGGCGTTGAATATTACGCAGCGTACGGCTGCGAATATCCTGCTCGACGGCCAGATGCAACATGCCGTAGACCAGGCCTTCACGCAGTGCACCGCCAGCCAGGGTCATACACTGAATATTCAGTTCGGTAAAAATGGCTATCAGGATCGCCAGACCACTCGGGAACACTAACGCACGTTCCAGCGTCAGCCCGTCGATCTCCAGTTCCTCCAGTCGACCACAATGAATGGCGCGCTGTTTCAGTTGCTGCAACTTTTCCAGGGTAATCCGTTCATCCATCCCCTGTGCCATCATGATTTCTTGTAAGGCCTGCACAGTGCCGGAAGCACCAACGCATACTTTCCAGCCGTGATACCGCAATTCATCGGCAACCGGACGTAACACTTCGCGTGCCGCTTTTTCTGCGGCATCAAAATTTTCCTGCCCCAGATTACGATCGGCAAAATAGCGTTCCAGCCAGGTGACGCAGCCCATCGACAGGCTGAACAACGAGGTGGTTTGTGCGCCCGTGCCGGTTACCAGTTCAGTACTGGCGCCGCCGATATCCACCACCAGGCGCTGATCGGCACCGCCAGTGGTGTGAGCAACCCCCTGATAAATCAGGCGAGCTTCTTCTTCACCGCTGATCACTTGTACCGGACAACCGAGGATTTCCTGCGCTTTGGCAATAAAATCACCGGCATTGACGGCAAGGCGTAATGTCGCCGTGGCGACAACGCGAATTTGCGAGGGAGGGATATCTTGCAGACGTTCAGCAAACAGGCGCAAACATTGCCAACCGCGCTCCATTGCTTCATTAGACAGGGCATTTTCGCTGTTCAGGCCAGCAGCCAGACGCACTTTGCGTTTAATTCGCGTCAGCGTCTGGATGCTTCCAGCCACCTCGCGCACAACCAGCATATGAAAACTATTCGAACCGAGATCAATGGCTGCATATAATGACGAGGTGGAACCCATACTCTTCATCCTTCAATCTGTCTCTGCGTTGGCTGCGTTCTTTCATCCGAATCACTTACTACAGTAAGCTCATTGGGATTAACTCTCTTGCCATCTTGATACAGTTTGAATGATTTTGAGTATGACATTTTTTATTTAACCTGAACGACGACGATTACGCGGAGCGCCAGTACGACGCGGACCATTGCCTGTGCGCGGGCGTGTGAGGCGCAGCGGTTTTGGCAGATCGGTCATCAATGCGTCCGGATTGTATTTGCTTACTGGAATTGAGTGACCAATATAGGTCTCAATAGCAGGCAAATTCAATGCATACTCTTCACACGCCAGGCTAATAGAGTGACCGCTTGCGCCTGCGCGACCTGTACGACCAATACGGTGAACGTAATCTTCACAGTCATCGGGTAAATCGTAGTTAAAGACGTGCGTCACTGCCGGAATATGCAAACCACGCGCGGCAACGTCGGTGGCAACCAGAATATCCAGATCGCCACGGGTAAATTCATCAAGGATACGCAGACGTTTTTTCTGCGCGACATCGCCTGTCAACAAACCGACACGATGACCATCTGCTGCCAGGTGGCCCCAGATCTCTTCACAACGATGTTTGGTGTTGGCGAAAATAATCGCTCGGTCTGGCCATTCTTCTTCAATCAGCGTTTGCAGCAAACGCATTTTTTCTTCGTTAGAAGGGTAGAAAAGCTCTTCTTTTATACGGTGGCCCGTTTTCTGTTCCGGTTCCACTTCAATATATTCGGCATTGTTCATCTGCTCGAATGCCAGTTCGCGTACCCGGTACGAAAGCGTGGCGGAGAACAGCATGTTGAGGCGCTGGTTTGCAGGCGGCATACGGCGGAACAGCCAGCGGATATCTTTAATAAAGCCCAGATCGTACATGCGATCGGCTTCGTCCAGTACCACCACCTGAATGGCACCGAGGTTAATGTGGTTCTGCTTGGCGTAGTCAATTAAACGACCCGTGGTGCCAATCAGTATGTCAACGCCGCTTTCCAGCACTTTCAGCTGTTTGTCGTAGCCATCACCACCGTAAGCCAGACCCAGCTTCAGGCCGGTAGCTTGCGCCAGTGGCTCCGCATCGGCGTGGATCTGCACGGCAAGTTCACGCGTCGGTGCCATAATTAAGGCACGCGGCTGATTCACCTTGCGATCGGCAATCGCGGGATGAGAGAGAAGATAATGAAACGTTGACGTAAGAAACGCCATCGTTTTCCCGGTACCGGTTTGCGCCTGCCCGGCTACGTCACGACCCGCCAGCGTCAGCGGAAGGGCCAGTGCCTGAATGGGCGTACAGTTATGAAACCCTTTTTTTTCAAGGGCTTCTACAACCTTCGGATGCAGGGCGAAGTCGGAAAACTTCTGTTCTGTTAAATGTGTTTTGCTCATAGTGTGGTAGAATATCAGCTTACTATTGCTTTACGAAAGCGTATCCGGTGAAATAAAGTCAACCTTTAGTTGGTTAATGTTACACCAACAACGAAACCAACACGCCAGGCTTATTCCTGTGGAGTTATATATGAGCGATAAAATTATTCACCTGACTGACGACAGTTTTGACACGGATGTACTCAAAGCGGACGGGGCGATCCTCGTTGATTTCTGGGCAGAGTGGTGCGGTCCGTGCAAAATGATCGCCCCGATTCTGGATGAAATCGCTGACGAATATCAGGGCAAACTGACCGTTGCAAAACTGAACATCGATCAAAACCCTGGCACTGCGCCGAAATATGGCATCCGTGGTATCCCGACTCTGCTGCTGTTCAAAAACGGTGAAGTGGCGGCAACCAAAGTGGGCGCACTGTCTAAAGGTCAGTTGAAAGAGTTCCTCGACGCTAACCTGGCGTAAGGGAATTTCATGTTCGGGTGCCCTGTCGCTAAAAACTGGACGCCCGGCGTGAGTCATGCTAACTTAGTGTTGACTTCGTATTAAACATACCTTATTAAGTTTGAATCTTGTAATTTCCAACGCTTCCCGTTTTATCTTAAATGCGAAGTGAACAGATTTCTGGCTCGTCACTCAATCCGTCTTGTCGTTTCAGTTCTGCGTACTCTCCTGTGACCAGGCAGCGAAAAGACATGAGTCGATGACCGTAAACAGGCATGGATGATCCTGCCATACCATTCACAACATTAAGTTCGAGATTTACCCCAAGTTTAAGAACTCACACCACTATGAATCTTACCGAATTAAAGAATACGCCGGTTTCTGAGCTGATCACTCTCGGCGAAAATATGGGGCTGGAAAACCTGGCTCGTATGCGTAAGCAGGACATTATTTTTGCCATCCTGAAGCAGCACGCAAAGAGTGGCGAAGATATCTTTGGTGATGGCGTACTGGAGATATTGCAGGATGGATTTGGTTTCCTCCGTTCCGCAGACAGCTCCTACCTCGCCGGTCCTGATGACATCTACGTTTCTCCTAGCCAAATCCGCCGTTTCAACCTCCGCACTGGTGATACCATCTCTGGTAAGATTCGCCCGCCGAAAGAAGGTGAACGCTATTTTGCGCTGCTGAAAGTTAACGAAGTTAACTTCGACAAACCTGAAAACGCCCGCAACAAAATCCTCTTTGAGAACTTAACCCCGCTGCACGCAAACTCTCGTCTGCGCATGGAACGTGGTAACGGTTCTACTGAAGATTTAACCGCTCGCGTACTGGATCTGGCATCACCTATCGGTCGTGGTCAGCGTGGTCTGATTGTGGCACCGCCGAAAGCCGGTAAAACCATGCTGCTGCAGAACATTGCTCAGAGCATTGCTTACAACCACCCGGATTGTGTGCTGATGGTTCTGCTGATTGACGAACGTCCGGAAGAAGTCACCGAGATGCAGCGTCTGGTAAAAGGTGAAGTTGTTGCTTCCACCTTTGACGAACCCGCATCTCGCCACGTTCAGGTTGCGGAAATGGTGATCGAGAAGGCGAAACGCCTGGTTGAGCACAAGAAAGACGTTATCATTCTGCTCGACTCCATCACTCGTTTGGCGCGTGCTTACAACACCGTTGTTCCGGCGTCAGGTAAAGTGCTGACCGGTGGTGTGGATGCCAACGCCCTGCATCGCCCGAAACGCTTCTTCGGTGCGGCGCGTAATGTGGAAGAGGGCGGCAGCCTGACCATCATCGCTACCGCGCTTATCGATACCGGTTCCAAGATGGACGAAGTTATCTACGAAGAGTTTAAAGGTACAGGCAACATGGAACTGCACCTCTCTCGTAAGATCGCTGAAAAACGCGTCTTCCCGGCAATCGACTACAACCGTTCCGGTACCCGTAAAGAAGAGCTGCTCACTACTCAGGAAGAGCTGCAGAAAATGTGGATCCTGCGCAAAATCATTCACCCGATGGGCGAAATCGATGCCATGGAGTTCCTCATTAATAAACTGGCGATGACCAAGACCAATGACGATTTCTTCGAAATGATGAAGCGCTCATAAATTTGTCTTATGCCAAAAACGCCACGTGTTTACGTGGCGTTTTGCTTTTATATCTGTAATCTTATTGCCGCACTGGCAATGTTAGGAAAATTCCTGGGTTTTGCTCGTGTGTTATGCAATTTGCATATCGAATGATTAATTTTTGCACAGGACTGGTGGGTTCGGAACGGACTTTCCCTTCTGAATAAAGGTCTTCGTGGTTATACTTCTGCTAATAATTTTCTCTGAGAGCATGCATTGTGAATTTACTGACAGTGAGTACTGATCTCATCAGTATTTTTTTATTCACGACACTGTTTCTGTTTTTTGCCCGAAAGGTAGCAAAAAAAGTCGGTTTAGTGGATAAACCTAACTTCCGCAAACGTCACCAGGGATTGATACCTCTCGTTGGGGGTATTTCGGTTTACGCAGGGATTTGCTTCACGTTCGGAATTGTCGATTATTATATTCCGCATGCATCTCTCTATCTCGCTTGTGCCGGTGTGCTTGTGTTCATCGGTGCGCTGGATGACCGTTTTGATATCAGCGTAAAAATCCGTGCCACCATACAGGCCGCTGTTGGCATTGTTATGATGGTGTTCGGCAAACTTTATCTCAGTAGCCTGGGTTATATCTTTGGCTCCTGGGAGATGGTGCTCGGACCGTTTGGCTACTTCCTGACGCTATTTGCCGTCTGGGCGGCAATTAATGCTTTCAACATGGTTGATGGCATTGATGGCTTGCTGGGCGGGTTGTCCTGCGTCTCGTTTGCAGCAATCGGTATGATTTTGTGGTTCGACGGGCAAACCAGCCTCGCTATCTGGTGCTTTGCGATGATCGCCGCCATCCTGCCCTATATCATGCTCAACCTTGGTATCCTGGGTCGCCGCTACAAAGTCTTTATGGGTGATGCGGGCAGTACGCTGATTGGTTTTACCGTTATCTGGATCCTGCTCGAAACGACTCAGGGAAAAACGCACCCAATAAGCCCGGTTACTGCATTATGGATTATCGCCATTCCGCTAATGGATATGGTGGCAATTATGTACCGTCGCCTGCGTAAAGGCATGAGCCCATTCTCTCCTGACCGTCAGCATATTCACCATTTGATCATGCGTGCCGGGTTTACTTCCCGCCAGGCGTTTGTGCTGATTACCCTTGCCGCAGCACTGCTCGCCTCAATTGGCGTGCTGGCAGAATACTCTCATTTTGTCCCGGAATGGGTCATGCTGGTGCTCTTTTTGCTAGCATTCTTCCTCTATGGATATTGCATTAAGCGTGCCTGGAAAGTTGCTCGCTTTATTAAGCGCGTAAAACGCAGACTGCGTAGAAATCGTGGTGGCAGCCCCAATTTAACCAAATAAATGAGGATGTGATGACACAACCAATGCCTGGGAAACCGGCCGAAGACGCTGAAAATGAACTGGATATTCGTGGGTTGTTTCGTACCTTGTGGGCTGGGAAGCTGTGGATTATTGGCATGGGGCTGGCGTTTGCGTTAATCGCGCTGGCGTATACTTTTTTTGCTCGTCAGGAGTGGAGCTCGACGGCGATTACCGATCGTCCAACAGTGAATATGCTGGGAGGATACTACTCGCAGCAGCAATTTTTGCGTAACCTGGACGTCCGTTCGAACATGGCTTCTGCCGACCAACCATCGGTCATGGATGAAGCCTATAAAGAGTTTGTTATGCAACTGGCCTCGTGGGATACCCGCCGCGATTTCTGGTTGCAGACAGACTATTACAAACAGCGGATGGTCGGGAACAGCAAAGCCGATGCGGCGTTGCTGGATGAAATGATTAACAACATCGTGTTTATTCCCGGTGACTTCACGCGTGCGGTCAATGATAGCGTTAAGCTGATTGCCGAAACCGCGCCTGACGCTAATAACCTGTTACGTCAGTATGTTGCGTTTGCCAGCCAACGAGCAGCCAGCCATCTGAATGATGAGCTGAAAGGCGCATGGGCGGCGCGTACCATCCAGATGAAAGCTCAGGTGAAGCGTCAGGAAGAAGTGGCGAAAGCCATCTACGACCGCCGGATGAACAGCATTGAACAGGCGCTGAAAATTGCTGAGCAGCATAATATTTCGCGCAGTGCGACAGATGTACCTGCCGAGGAACTACCTGATTCAGAAATGTTCCTGCTTGGGCGTCCAATGCTCCAGGCGCGACTGGAAAATTTACAGGCCGTCGGTCCGGCCTTTGATCTCGACTATGATCAGAATCGGGCCATGTTAAACACCCTGAATGTTGGTCCAACCCTGGATCCGCGTTTTCAGACCTATCGCTATTTGCGTACGCCGGAAGAACCGGTAAAACGCGATAGCCCACGTCGTGCCTTCCTGATGATTATGTGGGGCATTGTCGGGGGGCTGATCGGGGCTGGTGTCGCATTAACCCGCCGTTGCTCGAAATAGCAACACTGCTGCGGTGAGCGCAAAGGCGCTCGCCGCTTATTCGAAGAGAATCGATGTGAAAGTACTGACTGTATTTGGTACGCGCCCGGAAGCCATCAAGATGGCGCCGTTGGTGCATGCGTTGGCAAAAGATCCTTTTTTTGAGGCTAAAGTTTGCGTCACTGCGCAGCATCGGGAGATGCTCGATCAGGTGCTGAAACTCTTTTCCATTGTACCTGACTACGATCTCAACATAATGCAGCCAGGACAGGGTCTGACAGAGATAACCTGTCGGATTCTGGAAGGGCTAAAACCTATTCTTGCCGAGTTCAAACCAGACGTCGTGCTGGTTCACGGCGATACGACGACGACGCTGGCAACCAGTCTGGCGGCGTTTTATCAGCGTATTCCTGTTGGTCACGTTGAGGCTGGTCTGCGCACGGGCGATCTCTATTCGCCGTGGCCGGAAGAGGCAAATCGTACATTGACCGGGCATCTGGCGATGTATCACTTCTCTCCAACCGAAACGTCCCGGCAAAACTTGCTGCGTGAAAACGTTGCTGACAGCCGAATCTTCATTACCGGTAATACCGTTATTGATGCACTGTTATGGGTGCGTGACCAGGTGATGAGCAGCGATACGCTGCGTTCAGAACTGGCGGCAAATTATCCGTTTATCGACCCTGATAAAAAGATGATTCTGGTGACCGGTCACAGACGTGAGAGTTTTGGTCGTGGCTTTGAAGAAATCTGCCATGCGCTGGCAGACATCGCCACCACTCACCAGGACATTCAGATTGTCTATCCGGTGCATCTCAACCCGAACGTCAGAGAGCCGGTCAATCGCATTCTGGGGCACGTGAAAAATGTCATTCTGATCGATCCCCAGGAGTATTTACCGTTTGTCTGGCTGATGAACCACGCCTGGCTGATTTTGACCGATTCAGGTGGCATTCAGGAGGAAGCGCCTTCGCTGGGGAAACCAGTGCTGGTGATGCGTGAAACCACTGAACGTCCGGAAGCAGTGAAGGCGGGTACGGTACGTCTGGTCGGCACGGATAAGCAGCGAATCGTCGAGGAAGTGACGCGTCTTTTAAAAGACGAAAACGAATATCAAACCATGAGCCGCGCCCATAACCCGTATGGTGATGGTCAGGCATGCTCTCGCATTCTGGAAGCGTTAAAAAATAATCGGATATCACTATGAGTTTTGCGACCATTTCTGTCATTGGACTGGGTTACATTGGACTGCCAACGGCGGCAGCGTTTGCCTCCCGGCAAAAACAGGTGATTGGTGTTGATATCAACCAACACGCGGTTGATACCATCAATCGTGGCGAAATCCATATCGTCGAGCCTGATTTGGCGAGCGTAGTAAAAACTGCCGTAGAAGGCGGTTTTTTACGAGCGAGCACGACGCCGGTTGAAGCGGATGCCTGGCTGATTGCTGTACCCACGCCGTTTAAAGGCGATCATGAGCCTGATATGGCTTACGTTGAATCGGCTGCTCGCTCCATTGCGCCAGTGCTGAAAAAAGGCGCGCTGGTGATCCTTGAATCCACCTCGCCGGTGGGGTCAACCGAGAAGATGGCAGAATGGTTAGCAGAGATGCGTCCGGACCTGACTTTCCCACAGCAGGTGGGCGAGCAGGCGGACGTCAACATTGCTTACTGCCCGGAACGCGTGTTACCGGGCCAGGTTATGGTCGAGCTGATTAAAAACGATCGCGTGATTGGTGGTATGACGCCGGTTTGTTCGGCCCGTGCCAGCGAACTGTACAAAATTTTCCTCGAAGGTGAGTGTGTCGTCACTAACTCGCGAACGGCGGAAATGTGTAAGCTCACCGAAAACAGCTTCCGCGATGTGAATATCGCTTTTGCTAATGAGTTGTCGCTGATTTGTGCCGATCAGGGGATTAACGTCTGGGAACTGATTCGCCTGGCGAATCGCCACCCACGCGTCAATATTCTTCAGCCTGGCCCAGGCGTGGGCGGCCACTGCATCGCTGTTGATCCGTGGTTTATCGTGGCACAGAATCCGCAGCAGGCGCGGCTTATCCGTACCGCGCGCGAAGTGAACGATCACAAACCGTTCTGGGTGATTGATCAGGTCAAAGCGGCGGTTGCCGACTGCCTGGCCGCTACCGATAAACGCGCCAGTGAGCTGAAAATTGCCTGCTTTGGTCTGGCGTTTAAACCGAATATTGATGACCTGCGCGAAAGTCCGGCGATGGAAATCGCTGAATTGATCGCTCAGTGGCACAGCGGCGAAACGCTGGTTGTTGAGCCTAACATTCACCAGTTGCCGAACAAACTGAATGGGCTTTGTACTCTGGCGCAGCTTGACGAGGCGCTGGCAACGGCAGATGTGCTGGTGATGTTGGTCGATCATAGTCAGTTCAAAGTTATCAATGGCGACAACGTCCATCAGCAGTATGTCGTCGATGCCAAAGGAGTCTGGCGCTAATGAGAAAGATTCTGATAACAGGCGGTGCCGGGTTTATTGGCTCGGCGCTGGTGCGTTATATCATCAACGAGACGAACGATGCGGTGGTGGTGGTCGATAAGCTGACCTACGCTGGAAACCTGATGTCGTTGGTACCAGTCGCGCAAAGCGATCGCTTTGCCTTTGAGAAAGTTGATATCTGCGATCGGGCAGAGTTGGCGCGCGTTTTCACAGAACATCAGCCAGACTGCGTCATGCATCTGGCAGCTGAAAGCCATGTTGACCGTTCTATTGACGGCCCGGCAGCGTTTATCGAAACCAACATTGTCGGGACTTATACACTGCTTGAAGCGGCGCGGGCTTACTGGAATGCGCTGGCAGAAGACAAAAAATCGGCGTTCCGTTTTCATCATATCTCCACCGATGAAGTATACGGTGACCTGCATTCCACAGATGATTTCTTCACCGAAACCACGCCGTATGCGCCGAGCAGCCCTTATTCTGCTTCAAAAGCCAGCAGCGACCATCTGGTGCGCGCCTGGCTGCGGACCTACGGTCTACCGACGTTGATTACCAACTGCTCTAATAACTACGGTCCTTACCACTTTCCGGAAAAACTGATCCCGCTGATGATCCTCAACGCGCTGGCGGGTAAACCGCTGCCAGTATATGGCAATGGGCAGCAAATCCGTGACTGGTTATATGTTGAAGATCATGCCCGCGCGCTGTATTGCGTGGTGACCACCGGGAAAGTCGGTGAAACCTATAATATTGGTGGTCACAACGAGCGTAAGAATCTCGAGGTTGTGGAAACCATTTGCGAGCTGCTGGAAGAACTGGCCCCGAATAAACCGCACGGTGTGGCGCACTATCGCGATCTGATTACCTTTGTCGCTGACCGTCCGGGGCATGATCTGCGTTATGCCATTGATGCTTCGAAAATTGCCCGTGAACTTGGCTGGCTGCCGCAGGAAACCTTTGAAAGTGGAATGCGTAAAACGGTTCAGTGGTATCTGGCTAATGAAAGCTGGTGGAAGCAGGTGCAGGACGGCAGCTATCAGGGCGAGCGTTTAGGTCTGAACGGCTAATTTTCAGCGGAGGCAAACATGAAAGGTATTATCCTGGCGGGCGGTTCCGGCACCCGATTGCATCCGATTACGCGCGGCGTATCGAAGCAACTGTTGCCGATTTATGATAAGCCAATGATTTACTATCCGCTGTCGGTGCTGATGCTGGCCGGTATCCGCGAAATTCTCATCATCACTACGCCGGAAGATAAAGGTTATTTCCAGCGCCTGCTGGGCGATGGTAGTGAGTTCGGTATCCAGCTGGAATATGCCGAACAGCCCAGCCCGGACGGTCTTGCGCAGGCCTTTATCATCGGTGAAACCTTCCTTAATGGTGAGCCATCTTGTCTGGTGCTGGGCGATAACATCTTCTTCGGTCAGGGCTTCAGTCCGAAGCTGCGTCATGTTGCGGCGCGCACGCAAGGGGCGACGGTATTTGGCTATCAGGTAATGGATCCAGAACGCTTTGGCGTCGTGGAGTTTGACGACAATTTCCGCGCTATCTCTCTGGAAGAAAAGCCAAAACAGCCAAAATCAAATTGGGCGGTGACCGGGCTTTATTTCTACGACAGTAAAGTTGTGGAGTACGCAAAGCAGGTGAAGCCGTCGGAGCGTGGTGAACTGGAGATTACCTCCATCAACCAGATGTACCTCGAGGCAGGCAACCTGACCGTTGAACTGCTCGGGCGCGGATTTGCCTGGCTGGACACCGGCACACACGACAGCCTGATTGAAGCCAGTACCTTTGTACAGACGGTGGAAAAACGCCAGGGCTTTAAGATTGCCTGCCTGGAAGAGATTGCCTGGCGTAACGGCTGGCTCGATGACGAAGGTGTGAAGCGTGCTGCCAGTTCATTAGCGAAAACTGGCTACGGCCAATATCTGCTGGAGTTACTCCGTGCCCGTCCGCGCCAGTATTGAACCACTAGCCTGGGAAAATGCCTTCTTTGGCGTTAACAGCGCTATCGTGCGCATCACTCCTGATGCGCCACTCCTGACGCCAGACGCTTTAGCGCCGTGGTCACGAGTACAGGCCAAAATTACTGCATCAAATACTGTTGAGCTGGATGCCTTGCAACAGCTGGGATTCTGCCTGGTTGAAGGTGAAGTTGATTTGGCGCTATCCGTGAACAATGTCAGTGATAGCGGCGCAGAAGTGGCACAAGAGACAGATATTCCCGCATTACGTCAGTTAGCCAGCGCCGCATTTGCGCAAAGCCGTTTTCGTGCGCCGTGGTATGCGCCTGACGCCAGCGGTCGCTTTTATGCGCAGTGGGTTGAAAATGCCGTGCGCGGCACCTTTGATCATCAATGCCTCATTTTACGTTCGGCGTCCGGCGATATTCGCGGCTATGTCTCTTTACGGGAACTCAATGCGACAGATGCGCGAATTGGCCTGCTGGCTGGACGCGGTGCAGGTGCTGAGCTGATGCAAACAGCGCTAAACTGGGCGTATGCTCGCGGTAAAACAACTTTGCGGGTGGCGACCCAAATGGGCAACACCGCCGCGCTTAAACGATACATACAAAGTGGTGCGAATGTAGAAAGCACCGCGTACTGGTTATACAGGTGATCACATGATTCCATTTAACGCACCGCCGGTGGTGGGAACCGAACTCGACTATATGCAGTCGGCAATGGGTAGCGGCAAACTGTGTGGCGATGGCGGTTTTACCCGTCGCTGCCAGCAGTGGCTGGAACAACGTTTTGGCAGCGCCAAAGTGCTGTTGACGCCGTCCTGCACCGCTTCGCTGGAGATGGCGGCGCTGCTGCTCGATATCCAGCCTGGCGATGAAGTGATCATGCCGAGCTACACCTTTGTCTCCACCGCCAATGCCTTTGTACTGCGTGGCGCAAAAATCGTTTTTGTGGATGTTCGCCCGGACACCATGAACATCGACGAAACGTTGATTGAAGCAGCGATCACCGACAAAACGCGCGTTATCGTGCCGGTTCATTACGCGGGTGTGGCCTGCGAAATGGACACCATTATGGCGTTGGCGAAAAAGCATAATCTGTTTGTGGTGGAAGATGCCGCTCAGGGCGTGATGTCCACTTATAAAGGGCGTGCGCTGGGAACCATTGGTCATATTGGCTGCTTTAGCTTCCATGAAACCAAAAACTACACGGCGGGCGGTGAAGGCGGCGCGACGCTGATTAACGATAAAGCGTTAATCGAACGAGCCGAGATCATCCGTGAAAAAGGCACAAACCGCAGCCAGTTCTTCCGTGGTCAGGTCGATAAATATACCTGGCGCGATATTGGCTCCAGCTATTTGATGTCCGATCTGCAAGCTGCGTACCTGTGGGCGCAACTGGAAGCAGCGGATCGTATCAATCAGCAACGTCTGGCGCTGTGGCAAAACTACTACGATGCGTTAGCACCTCTGGCGAAAGCCGGGCGTATCGAGCTGCCGTCGATTCCCGATGGCTGCGTGCAGAACGCGCATATGTTCTACATTAAACTGCGGGATATTGATGACCGGAGCGCGTTGATTAACTTTCTGAAAGAAGCGGAAATCATGGCGGTGTTCCATTACATTCCGCTGCACGGTTGCCCTGCGGGGGAACGCTTTGGTGAGTTCCACGGTGAAGATCGCTACACCACCAAAGAGAGCGAGCGCCTGCTGCGCCTGCCGCTGTTCTACAACCTGTCGCCCGTCAATCAGCGTACGGTAATTGCGACCTTGTTGAATTACTTCTCCTGATATGTCGTTGGCAAAAGCGTCCTTATGGACGGCGGCCAGTACACTGGTCAAGATTGGTGCAGGGTTACTGGTCGGTAAGTTGCTGGCGGTGTCATTTGGTCCGGCGGGGCTTGGGCTGGCGGCAAATTTCCGCCAGTTGATTACCGTGCTCGGCGTGCTTGCCGGGGCGGGCATCTTTAATGGCGTAACCAAATACGTTGCCCAGTACCATGATAATCCGCAGCAGCTGCGCCGCGTGGTCGGCACTTCATCAGCGATGGTGCTTGGCTTCTCTACGCTGATGGCGCTGGTTTTTGTGCTGGCGGCAGCGCCAATTAGCCAGGGATTGTTTGGTAATACCGACTATGTGGGGCTGGTGCGTTTAGTGGCGTTGGTGCAAATGGGGATCGCCTGGGGCAACCTGTTACTGGCGTTGATGAAAGGCTTTCGCGATGTCGCTGGTAATGCGTTATCGCTGATTGTCGGCAGCCTGATTGGCGTAATTGCTTATTATGTCAGTTACCGTTTGGGCGGTTATGAAGGGGCATTGCTGGGGCTGGCGCTGATTCCCGCGTTGGTGGTGATTCCTGCCGTCATCATGTTGATCAAACGTGGTGCCATCCCGTTAAGCTATCTGAAACCCTGCTGGGATAACGGCCTGGCAGGGCAGTTGAGCAAATTTACGCTCATGGCGTTGATTACGTCGGTGACCTTGCCCGTTGCGTACATCATGATGCGTAAACTGTTGGCGGCGCAGTATAGCTGGGATGAAGTGGGTATCTGGCAAGGGGTGAGCAGTATTTCCGATGCCTACCTGCAATTTATTACGGCATCGTTCAGCGTATATTTACTGCCCACGTTGTCGCGGCTAACGGAAAAGCGCGATATCACCCGGGAAGTGGTTAAATCGCTGAAATTCGTCTTACCGGCAGTGGCGGCGGCGAGTTTTACCGTCTGGTTGCTGCGTGATTTTGCTATCTGGCTGCTGTTGTCGAATAAATTTACCGCTATGCGCGATCTCTTTGCCTGGCAGTTAGTGGGTGATGTGTTAAAAGTGGGCGCTTATGTCTTTGGTTATCTGGTGATCGCCAAAGCGTCACTGCGGTTTTATATTCTGGCGGAAGTCAGCCAGTTCACTTTATTGATGGTATTTGCCCACTGGCTAATCCCTGCGCATGGTGCACTGGGCGCGGCGCAGGCCTATATGGCAACCTATATCGTCTATTTTTCTCTTTGTTGTGGCGTGTTTTTACTCTGGCGTAGGCGGGCATGACTGTACTGATTCACGTACTGGGATCGGATATCCCTCACCATAACCAAACCGTTTTGCGGTTTTTCAACGACGTGCTGGCCGCGACGAGCGAGCATGCGCGCGAGTTTATGGTTGTTGGCAAGGACGACGGCTTAAGTGATAGCTGTCCGGCGCTTTCTGTGCAATTTTTCCCTGGGAAAAAATCGCTGGCGGAAGCGGTCATCGCGAAAGCAAAAGCTAACCGTCAGCAGCGATTTTTTTTCCACGGTCAGTTCAATCCCAAACTGTGGCTGGCTCTGCTGAGTGGTGGCATTAAGCCCAGCCAGTTTTTCTGGCATATCTGGGGGGCAGACCTGTATGAGCTTTCCAGTGGCTTGAGATATAAGCTTTTTTACCCGTTGCGTCGCCTGGCGCAAAAGCGAGTCGGCTGTGTATTTGCCACCCGCGGTGATTTGAGTTTTTTTGCCAAAACGCATCCAAAGGTGCGGGGCGAACTGCTGTACTTCCCGACGCGGATGGACCCTTCTCTCAATACGATGGCGAACGATCGCCAACGTGAAGGGAAAATGACCATTCTGGTGGGGAACTCCGGTGACCGCAGCAATGAGCATGTCGCCGCCTTACGCGCCGTTCATCAGCAATTTGGCGATACGGTAAAAGTCGTGGTGCCGATGGGATATCCACCCAATAACGATGCATATATCAATGAAGTTCGCCTGGCGGGGCTGGCGTTATTCAGCGAAGAAAATCTGCAAGTTCTGAGCGAAAAACTGGAATTTGATGCCTATCTGGCGCTACTTCGTCAGTGCGATCTCGGTTACTTTATTTTTGCCCGCCAGCAGGGCATTGGTACGCTGTGCTTACTGATTCAGGCGGGTATTCCTTGTGTGCTTAACCGGGAAAATCCGTTCTGGCAGGATATGACGGAACAGCATTTGCCGGTGCTGTTTACTACCGACGATCTCAACGAGGATATTGTGCGTGAAGCACAGCGCCAGTTGGCGTCGGTGGATAAAAACACCATTGCCTTCTTTAGCCCGAACTATCTGCAAGGCTGGCAGCGGGCGTTGGCGATTGCCGCCGGGGAGGTCGCATGAGTCTGCTGCAATTCAGTGGCTTGTTTGTTGTCTGGCTGCTCTGCACGCTGTTTATTGCCACGCTGACCTGGTTTGAGTTTCGCCGTGTGCGCTTTAACTTCAATGTCTTCTTTTCATTGCTGTTTTTGCTCACCTTTTTCTTCGGCTTCCCGCTGACCAGCGTGCTGGTATTTCGCTTTGATGTTGGTGTTGCGCCGCCAGAAATCTTGTTGCAGGCGTTGCTTTCTGCGGGCTGCTTCTACGCGGTTTACTATGTCACCTACAAAACCCGCCTACGCAAACGCGTTGCTGATGTACCGCGCCGTCCGCTGTTTACCATGAACCGCGTGGAGACCAATCTCACGTGGGTGATCCTGATGGGCATTGCGTTGGTAAGCGTCGGCATCTTCTTCATGCACAACGGTTTTTTGCTGTTCCGTCTTAACTCCTACAGTCAGATCTTCTCCAGTGAAGTCTCCGGCGTGGCGTTAAAACGTTTCTTTTACTTTTTCATCCCGGCGATGCTGGTGGTCTACTTTCTGCGCCAGGACAGCAAAGCGTGGCTGTTTTTCCTCGTCAGCACGGTCGCCTTTGGCTTGCTGACTTACATGATTGTCGGCGGCACTCGCGCCAATATTATCATCGCATTTGCTATCTTCCTGTTTATTGGCATTATTCGCGGCTGGATTTCGTTGTGGATGCTGGCGGCGGCGGGCGTGCTGGGGATTGTGGGCATGTTCTGGCTGGCGCTAAAACGCTATGGAATGAATGTGAGCGGCGATGAAGCGTTCTATACGTTTCTCTATCTCACCCGCGATACCTTTTCGCCGTGGGAGAATCTGGCATTGCTGTTGCAGAACTACGACAACATCGACTTCCAGGGCCTGGCTCCCATTGTCCGCGATTTCTATGTCTTTATCCCTTCCTGGCTGTGGCCGGGTCGCCCGAGTATGGTACTGAACTCCGCCAACTACTTTACCTGGGAAGTGCTGAATAACCACTCCGGGCTGGCGATCTCGCCTACGCTTATAGGCTCACTGGTTGTTATGGGCGGCGCGTTGTTCATCCCGCTCGGGGCGATTGTGGTTGGACTGATCATCAAATGGTTCGACTGGCTGTATGAACTGGGCAATCGCGAAACTAATCGCTATAAGGCTGCGATATTGCACAGTTTCTGCTTCGGGGCGATCTTCAATATGATCGTGCTGGCGCGTGAAGGGCTGGATTCGTTTGTCTCACGCGTAGTCTTTTTTATCGTGGTCTTCGGCGCATGTCTGATGATCGCAAAACTGTTGTACTGGCTTTTTGAAAGCGCCGGACTCATTCATAAACGTACAAAATCATCGCTCCGGACGCAGGTTGAAGGATAACAATGAATAACAACACCACAGCACCGACCTATACGCTGCGTGGCTTACAGTTGATTGGTTGGCGTGATATGCAGCACGCCCTCGATTATCTGTTTGCTGACGGGCAGCTTAAGCAGGGAACGCTGGTTGCCATTAATGCCGAAAAAATGCTGACCATTGAAGATAACGCCGAGGTCAGGGAGTTAATTAATGCTGCCGAATTTAAATATGCTGATGGCATCAGCGTTGTACGTTCAGTACGTAAAAAGTACCCGCAGGCGCAGGTTTCCCGCGTTGCCGGGGCCGATCTCTGGGAAGAGCTGATGGCGCGTTCAGGCAAAGAAGGGACGCCGGTATTTCTTGTGGGCGGTAAACCTGAAGTGCTGGCGCAAACTGAAGCTAAACTGCGCAATCAGTGGAATGTGAATATCGTTGGCAGTCAGGATGGTTATTTTAAACCCGAGCAGCGTCAGGCGCTGTTTGAACGCATTCATGCCAGCGGAGCGCAAATCGTCACCGTTGCGATGGGATCGCCAAAGCAGGAGATCTTCATGCGCGACTGCCGTCTGGTGCATCCGGATGCGCTGTATATGGGCGTTGGCGGGACTTACGATGTTTTCACCGGTCACGTGAAACGCGCACCGAAAATCTGGCAAAAGCTGGGGCTGGAGTGGCTCTACCGCTTGCTTTCGCAGCCGAGCCGCATTAAGCGTCAGCTTCGTTTGCTGCGTTATTTACGCTGGCATTACACCGGCAACCTCTGATTTTCCTCTCTCTGTAAAGCGACGGAGTGGTCACTTCGTCGCCTGCCTGTCTTTTTATTACACAAAGCATTCAAATTTTTAATGCTTTATTTGCCATTTCTCCTGAATTACGAAAACATTCGCAACACTCGATGTACCCATAACGATAACCGGTAACACCGGAAAGCATGCAAACACAACACGAGGATTTATGGCAGATAACAAACCAGAGCTACAGCGTGGGCTGGAAGCTCGACATATCGAACTCATCGCCCTGGGGGGCACCATTGGCGTCGGCCTGTTTATGGGGGCCGCCAGTACCCTGAAATGGGCCGGGCCATCCGTATTGTTGGCCTATATCATCGCCGGGCTGTTCGTCTTTTTCATCATGCGTTCAATGGGCGAAATGTTGTTCCTCGAACCGGTTACCGGTTCGTTCGCCGTTTATGCGCATCGTTATATGAGCCCGTTTTTTGGCTATCTCACCGCCTGGTCTTATTGGTTTATGTGGATGGCGGTGGGGATCTCAGAAATCACCGCCATTGGCGTTTATGTCCAGTTCTGGTTCCCGGAGATGGCGCAGTGGATACCGGCATTGATTGCGGTGGCGCTGGTGGCACTGGCGAATCTGGCGGCAGTGCGGTTGTACGGCGAAATCGAGTTCTGGTTCGCGATGATCAAAGTCACCACGATTATCGTGATGATTGTTATTGGCCTGGGCGTGATTTTCTTTGGCTTTGGCAATGGCGGGCAGTCGATTGGTTTTAGCAATCTCACAGAGCATGGCGGTTTCTTTGCGGGTGGCTGGAAAGGGTTCCTGACCGCATTGTGTATTGTGGTGGCGTCTTACCAGGGCGTGGAGCTGATTGGCATTACGGCCGGTGAAGCGAAGAATCCGCAGGTGACGCTGCGCAGTGCCGTAGGCAAAGTGCTGTGGCGAATCCTGATTTTCTACGTAGGTGCGATTTTCGTTATTGTCACCATCTTCCCGTGGAATGAAATTGGCAGCAACGGCAGCCCGTTCGTACTGACTTTCGCCAAAATCGGTATTACCGCAGCAGCGGGTATTATCAACTTTGTGGTGCTGACGGCTGCGCTCTCTGGCTGTAACAGCGGCATGTACAGTTGCGGACGTATGCTCTACGCGCTGGCGAAAAACCGTCAGTTACCGGCGGCGATGGCAAAAGTTTCCCGTCAAGGTGTTCCAGTTGCAGGCGTGGCGGTATCAATTGCTATTCTGTTAATTGGCTCGTGCCTGAACTACATCATTCCCAATCCGCAGCGTGTGTTTGTCTATGTCTACAGTGCCAGCGTGCTTCCGGGGATGGTGCCATGGTTTGTGATTTTGATAAGCCAGTTGCGTTTTCGTCGAGCGCACAAAGCGGCGATTGCCAGCCATCCGTTCCGCTCAATCCTGTTCCCGTGGGCCAACTACGTAACTATGGCATTCCTGATTTGCGTTTTGATCGGCATGTACTTTAATGAAGATACGCGTATGTCGCTGTTTGTCGGCATCATCTTTATGCTGGCGGTGACGGCAATTTATAAAGTTTTTGGGCTTAATCGCCACGGTAAAGCGCATAAACTGGAGGAATAAGCAGCAAAACGCACAAACCGTAACCAAACGCGCAATTTATTTAAAAAGGGACTAGACAGAGGGGTGGGAAGTCCGTATTATCCACCCCCGCAACGGCGCTAAGCGCCCGTAGCTCAGCTGGATAGAGCGCTGCCCTCCGGAGGCAGAGGTCTCAGGTTCGAATCCTGTCGGGCGCGCCATTTAGTCCCGGCGCTTGAGCTGCGGTGGTAGTAATACCGCGTAACAAGATTTGTAGTGGTGGCTATAGCTCAGTTGGTAGAGCCCTGGATTGTGATTCCAGTTGTCGTGGGTTCGAATCCCATTAGCCACCCCATTATTAGAAGTTGTGACAATGCGAAGGTGGCGGAATTGGTAGACGCGCTAGCTTCAGGTGTTAGTGTCCTTACGGACGTGGGGGTTCAAGTCCCCCCCCTCGCACCACGACTTTAAAGAATTGAACTAAAAATTCAAAAAGCAGTATTTCGGCGAGTAGCGCAGCTTGGTAGCGCAACTGGTTTGGGACCAGTGGGTCGGAGGTTCGAATCCTCTCTCGCCGACCAATTTTGAACCCCGCTTCGGCGGGGTTTTTTGTTGTGCACAGAAAACCCCCAGCTAGGCTGGGGGTTCCGGAAAGCTTT
>NZ_CAWNSE010000030.1:0-710 GCF_963876935.1 Escherichia sp. MOD1-EC4550 | reverse complement strand
AATAAATATCCTCCGGCATAGCCGGAGGTTTTTCAAATGCGCCTGTAAGGCTCTGTTACCAGCCGCGCCCTAACAGGCGCATACGATCTGACATTTGCATTCAACTTCGTTACTTACGGCCCGTAAACGGGCTGCCCGGATATGGAATCGATAACTGCTCCCCCATTTTATCCTCTTCAAGCTGGTGCTTTATGTAGTCCTGTATCTTCGCCGTGTTCTTACCCACCGTATCGACATAGTACCCTCGGCACCAGAACTCCCTGTTTCTGTATTTGAATTTCAAATCCCCAAACTGCTCGTAAAGCATCAGACTGCTTTTCCCTTTCAGATATCCCATAAAGCCGGATACGCTCATTTTGGGTGGGATTTCCACAAGCATATGGATATGATCTGCGCAGCACTCTGCTTCCAGAATCCGTACGCTTTTCCACTCACACAGCTTTCTCAAAATACTGCCTATCGCCCTACGCTTCTCTCCGTAAAACGCCAGTCTTCGGTATTTCGGCGCAAAAACTATGTGATATTTACAGTTCCAGCGGGTGTGCGCTAAGCTCTTTTCGTCCCCCATTGGGACCCCCTTTTGATTTCTTGTTTGACACTTGCAGTTGCCAGACCGCAAGGTGTTTTAACAAATCAAAAGGGGTTTTAATAACTGGCTCAAAGCTGAAAGCTTTCCGGAACCCCCAGCCTAGCTGGGGGTTTTCTGTGCA
>NZ_CAWNSE010000029.1:0-9152 GCF_963876935.1 Escherichia sp. MOD1-EC4550 | reverse complement strand
AACAAAATCACCAATGTCACCGCTGGCGAACTCTCTGACACCAGCACCGACGCCGTTAACGGTTCTCAGCTGAAAACCACTAACGATAACGTGGCGACTAACACCACCAATATCACTAACCTGACTGATACGGTGACTAACCTCGGTGAAGACGCCCTGAAATGGGACGACGCCGCAGGCGCATTCACCGCTGCACACGGCACTAACGCCGCCAACAAAATCACCAATGTCACCGCTGGCGAGCTCTCTGACACCAGCACCGACGCCGTTAACGGTTCTCAGCTGAAAACCACTAACGATAACGTGGCGACTAACACCACCAATATCACTAACCTGACTGATACGGTGACTAACCTCGGTGAAGACGCCCTGAAATGGGACGACGCCGCAGGCGCATTCACCGCTGCACACGGCACTAACGCCACCAACAAAATCAGCAACGTACAAGCTGGCATAGTCTCCTCTGACAGCACTGACGCCATAAATGGCTCACAACTTTACGGTTTGGCTGATTCATTCACGTCCTATCTGGGTGGTGGTGCTGATATTAGCGATACAGGTGTATTAACCGGGCCAACCTATAGTATTGGCGGCACTGACTACACTAACGTCGGGGATGCTCTGGCTGCGATTAACACTTCATTTAGTGATTCTCTCGGTGATGCTCTGCTCTGGGATACAACCGCAGGCAAATTCAGCGCCAAACACGGCATTAATAATGATCCCAGTGTAATCACTGATATTGCAAACGGTGCAGTCTCGTCCACCAGTAGCGACGCTATTAACGGTTCACAGCTTTATGGCGTTAGTGACTACATTGCCGATGCTCTGGGCGGGAACGCTGTGGTGAATGCGGATGGCAGTATCACCGCACCGACTTATGCCATCGCTGGCGGCAGTTACAGCAACGTTGGTGACGCACTGGAAGCGATCGATACCACGCTGGATGACGCCCTGCTCTGGGATGCAACAGCCAATGACGGTGCTGGTGCATTCAGCGCCGGTCGTGGGGTAGATAACACTGCCAGTAAGATTACTAACGTCGCAAATGGTGCAATCTCTGCCACCAGCAGCGACGCGATTAACGGCTCACAACTCTATACCACTAATAAATATATCGCAGATGCTCTGGGCGGTGATGCAGAAGTTAACGCTGACGGTACTATCACTGCGCCGACTTACACCATTGCGAATGCCGAGTACAACAATGTCGGTGACGCTCTGGATGCGCTTGATGAGAACGCGCTGCTGTGGGATGCGACCGCCAATAACGGCGAAGGGGCTTACAACGCCAGTCATGACGGCAAGGCCAGCATTATCACAAACGTTGCTGATGGTAACATTGGTGAAGGTAGCACCGATGCTATCAACGGTTCTCAGCTGTTTAACACCAATATGCTGATCCAGCAGAACAGCGAAGTCATCAATCAGCTTGCCGGTAACACCAGTGAAACCTACATCGAAGAAAACGGTGCGGGTATTAACTATGTGCGTACCAATGACACTGGTTTAACCTTCACCGATGCCAGCGCAGCAGGCATTGGCTCTACCGCTGTGGGTTATAACTCTGTTGCCAAAGGCGATAGCAGCGTGGCCATGGGTTATAACTCTGTTGCTTCCAAAGCCAGCAGCGTAGCCATCGGTCAGGACAGCTACAGTGACGTTGATACAGGTATCGCTCTTGGTAGCAGCTCTGTTTCCAGCCGTGTAATAGTTAAAGGTTCTCGTGACACCAGCGTGTCGGAAGAAGGTGTTGTGATTGGTTATGACACAACTGACGGTGAACTGCTTGGCGCATTGTCGATCGGTGATGAAGGTAAATACCGTCAAATCATCAATGTTGCCGATGGTTCTGAAGCCCATGACGCCGTTACGGTTCGCCAGTTGCAGAATGCCATTGGTGCAGTAGCCACCACGCCAACCAAATACTATCACGCCAATTCAACGGCTGAAGACTCACTGGCAGTCGGTGAAGACTCGCTGGCAATGGGCGCAAAAACCATCGTTAATGGTAATGCAGGTATTGGTATCGGCCTGAACACTTTAGTTCTGGCAGATGCGATTAACGGTATTGCTATCGGTAGCAACGCGCGTGCAAACCATGCAAACAGCATTGCAATGGGTAATGGTTCTCAAACTACCCGTGGCGCACAAACTGGCTACACCGCCTACAACATGGATGCACCGCAGAACTCTGTGGGTGAATTCTCCGTAGGTAGCGAAGACGGTCAACGTCAGATCACCAACGTCGCGGCTGGTTCGGCGGATACCGATGCGGTCAACGTGGGTCAATTGAAAGTAACGGATGCGCAGGTTTCCCAGAATACCCAGAGCATTACTAACCTGAACAATCAGGTGACGAATCTGGATACTCGCGTTACCAATATCGAAAACGGTATTGGCGATATCGTGACCACAGGTAGCACCAAGTACTTCAAGACCAACACCGATGGCGTAGATGCTAACGCCCAGGGTAAAGACAGTGTGGCGATTGGTTCTGGATCCATTGCTGCCGCTGACAACAGCGTCGCTCTGGGTACAGGCTCCGTGGCCAACGAAGAAAACACAATCTCTGTGGGTTCTTCTACCAACCAGCGCCGTATCACCAACGTTGCTGCCGGTGTTAATGCCACCGATGCGGTTAACGTTTCGCAACTGAAGTCTTCCGAAGCAGGTGGCGTTCGCTACGACACCAAAGCTGATGGCTCTATCGACTACAGCAACATCACTCTCGGTGGCGGCAATGGCGGTACGACTCGCATCAGCAACGTTTCTGCTGGCGTGAACAACAACGACGCAGTGAACTATGCACAGTTGAAGCAAAGTGTGCAGGAAACGAAGCAATACACCGATCAGCGCATGGTTGAGATGGATAACAAACTGTCCAAAACCGAAAGCAAGCTGAGCGGTGGTATCGCTTCCGCAATGGCAATGACCGGTCTGCCGCAGGCTTACACGCCGGGAGCCAGCATGGCCTCTATTGGTGGTGGTACTTACAACGGTGAATCGGCTGTTGCTTTAGGTGTGTCGATGGTGAGCGCCAATGGTCGTTGGGTCTACAAATTACAAGGTAGTACCAATAGCCAGGGTGAATACTCCGCCGCACTCGGTGCCGGTATTCAGTGGTAATGATCCATTAATGAATGGGTAAACGCCAAATTGCGTGATGCGCTACGCTTATCAGACCTACAGGATGATTCAGCACATTCCTGTAGGACGGATAAGGCGTTCACGCCGCATCCGGCAAGATAAGGCGCACCAGATCAACAATCTGAGGGCAATTCTCTGATGGGAATTGCCCTTTTCTTTACAGACATCTCCCTCACTCCAAATTGGCCCTACCAATTCTTCGCTTATCTGACCTCTGGTTCACAGTTCCCCAATTAAAACTCACATCAATGTTGCCAATGCATAACATTTAGTTAACTATTCATTGTCATTATCCCTACACAACACAATTGGCAGTGCCACTTTTACACAACGTGTGACACGGAGATGAGCAACAGACTCATTACGCGGCGTGTGTGGACTGCAGGAGACCTGCAATGAATCTCTGGCAACAAAACTATGATCCCGCCGGGAATATCTGGCTTTCCAGCCTGATAGCATCGCTTCCCATTCTGTTTTTCTTCTTTGCGCTGATTAAGCTCAAACTGAAAGGATACGTCGCCGCCTCGTGGACGGTGGCAATCGCCCTTGCCGTGGCTTTGCTGTTCTATAAAATGCCGGTCGCTAACGCGCTGGCCTCGGTGGTTTATGGCTTCTTCTACGGTTTGTGGCCCATCGCGTGGATCATTATTGCAGCGGTGTTCGTCTATAAGATCTCGGTGAAAACCGGGCAGTTTGACATCATCCGCTCGTCTATTCTTTCGATAACCCCTGACCAGCGCCTGCAAATGCTGATCGTCGGTTTCTGTTTCGGCGCGTTCCTCGAAGGAGCCGCAGGATTTGGCGCACCGGTAGCAATTACCGCCGCATTGCTGGTCGGCCTGGGCTTTAAACCGCTGTACGCCGCTGGGCTGTGCCTGATTGTTAACACCGCGCCAGTAGCATTTGGTGCGATGGGTATTCCGATTCTGGTCGCCGGGCAGGTAACAGGCATCGACAGCTTTGAGATTGGCCAGATGGTGGGGCGTCAGCTACCGTTTATGACCATTATCGTGCTGTTCTGGATTATGGCGATTATGGACGGCTGGCGCGGTATCAAAGAAACCTGGCCTGCGGTCGTGGTTGCGGGCGGCTCGTTTGCCATCGCTCAATACCTCAGCTCTAACTTCATTGGGCCGGAACTGCCAGACATTATCTCTTCGCTGGTATCGCTGCTCTGCCTGACACTGTTCCTCAAACGCTGGCAGCCGGTGCGCGTCTTCCGTTTTGGTGATTTGGGAGCGTCACAGGTTGATATGACGCTGGCCCACACCGGTTACACCGCGGGTCAGGTATTACGTGCCTGGACACCGTTCCTGTTCCTGACCGCTACCGTAACACTGTGGAGTATCCCGCCGTTTAAAGCCCTGTTCGCTTCGGGTGGTGCGCTGTATGAGTGGGTGATCAATATTCCGGTGCCGTACCTCGATAAACTGGTTGCCCGTATGCCGCCAGTGGTCAGCGAAGCGACAGCGTATGCCGCCGTGTTTAAGTTCGACTGGTTCTCTGCCACCGGTACCGCCATTCTTTTTGCTGCCCTGCTCTCGATTGTCTGGCTGAAGATGAAACCATCTGACGCTATCAGTACCTTCGGCAGCACACTAAAGGAACTGGCTCTGCCTATCTACTCCATCGGTATGGTGCTGGCATTCGCCTTTATTTCGAACTATTCCGGACTGTCATCAACACTGGCGCTGGCACTGGCGCATACCGGTCATGCATTCACCTTCTTCTCGCCGTTCCTCGGCTGGCTTGGGGTATTCCTGACCGGGTCGGATACGTCATCTAATGCTTTATTTGCCGCTTTGCAGGCTACCGCCGCACAACAAATTGGCGTTTCTGACCTGTTGCTGGTTGCTGCCAACACCACCGGTGGTGTCACCGGCAAAATGATCTCTCCGCAATCTATCGCTATCGCCTGTGCGGCGGTAGGACTGGTGGGCAAAGAGTCTGATTTGTTCCGCTTTACTGTCAAACACAGCCTGATCTTCACCTGTATGGTGGGCGTGATCACCACGCTTCAGGCCTATGTCTTAACGTGGATGATTCCTTAATGATTGTTTTACCCAGACGCCTGTCAGACGAGGTTGCCGATCGTGTGCGGGCGCTGATTGATGAAAAAAACCTGGAGGCGGGCATGAAATTGCCCGCTGAACGTCAACTGGCAATGCAACTCGGTGTGTCGCGAAATTCACTGCGCGAGGCGCTGGCGAAACTGGTGAGCGAAGGTGTGTTGCTCAGTCGACGCGGCGGCGGGACGTTTATTCGCTGGCGTCATGACACATGGTCGGAGCAAAACATCGTCCAGCCGTTGAAAACGCTGATGGCCGATGATCCGGATTACAGTTTCGATATTCTGGAAGCCCGCTACGCCATAGAAGCCAGCACCGCGTGGCATGCAGCAATGCGCGCCACACCTGGCGAAAAAGAGAAAATTCAGCTTTGCTTTGAAGCAACGCTAAGTGAAGACCCGGATCTCGCCTCACAAGCGGACGTTCGTTTTCATCTGGCGATTGCCGAAGCCTCACATAACATCGTGCTGCTGCAAACCATGCGCGGTTTCTTCGATGTCTTGCAATCCTCAGTGAAGCATAGCCGCCAGCGGATGTATCTGGTACCCCCGGTTTTTTCACAACTGACCGAACAACATCAGGCTGTCATTGACGCCATTTTTGCCGGTGATGCTGACGGGGCGCGTAAAGCAATGATGGCGCACCTTAGCTTTGTTCACACCACCATGAAACGATTCGATGAAGATCAGGCTCGCCATGCACGCATTACCCGCCTGCCTGGTGACCATAATGAGAATTCGAGGGAGAAAAACGCATGATTATTTCCGCAGCCAGCGATTATCGCGCCGCAGCACAACGCATTCTGCCGCCATTCCTGTTCCACTATATGGATGGGGGGGCATATTCTGAATACACCCTGCGCCGCAACGTGGAAGATTTGTCAGAGGTGGCGCTGCGCCAGCGAATTCTGAAAAACATGTCCGACTTAAGCCTGGAAACGACGCTGTTTAATGAGAAATTGTCGATGCCGGTGGCGCTAGGTCCGGTAGGTTTGTGTGGCATGTATGCGCGACGCGGCGAAGTTCAGGCCGCAAAAGCGGCGGATGCACATGGCATTCCGTTTACTCTCTCGACCGTTTCTGTTTGCCCAATTGAAGAAGTCGCCCCCGCCATCAAGCGTCCGATGTGGTTCCAGTTATATGTGCTGCGCGATCGCGGCTTTATGCGTAACGCGCTGGAGCGTGCAAAAGCGGCAGGCTGTTCAACTCTGGTCTTCACTGTGGATATGCCAACGCCTGGTGCGCGTTACCGTGATGCGCACTCTGGAATGAGCGGCCCGAACGCGGCAATGCGCCGCTACTTGCAGGCGGTAACGCATCCGCAATGGGCGTGGGATGTGGGCCTGAATGGTCGTCCGCATGATCTCGGTAATATCTCGGCTTATCTCGGCAAACCGACCGGACTGGAAGATTACATCGGCTGGCTAGGGAATAACTTCGATCCTTCTATCTCATGGAAAGACCTTGAGTGGATCCGCGATTTCTGGGATGGCCCGATGGTGATCAAAGGGATCCTCGACCCAGAAGATGCGCGTGATGCGGTACGTTTTGGCGCAGATGGCATTGTGGTTTCTAACCACGGTGGCCGCCAGCTGGACGGTGTACTCTCTTCTGCCCGTGCGTTGCCTGCTATTGCAGATGCGGTGAAAGGTGATATCGCCATTCTGGCAGATAGCGGCATTCGTAACGGGCTTGATGTCGTGCGTATGATTGCACTCGGTGCCGATACTGTACTGCTGGGTCGTGCTTTCCTGTATGCGCTGGCAACGGCGGGCCAGGCGGGCGTGGCAAATCTGCTTAATCTGATAGAGAAAGAGATGAAAGTGGCAATGACACTGACTGGCGCAAAATCGATCAGTGAAATTACGCAAGATTCGCTGGTGCAGGGGCTGGGTAAAGAGTTGCCTGCGGCGCTGGCTCCGATGGCGAAAGGGAATGCCGCATAGTCGTTTCCCCCTCGCCCCTCCGGGGAGAGGGCCGGGGTGAGGGGAAAAGGCCGCACCACTTCTCAATTTTCTGCTATCCTGCCCCCGCACTAAGGGGGCAGTATGCTAAACATCGTACTTTACGAACCAGAAATTCCGCCAAATACTGGCAACATCATCCGTCTTTGCGCTAATACCGGCTTTCGTCTGCATATCATCGAACCGATGGGATTTGCCTGGGACGACAAGCGCCTGCGCCGCGCAGGACTGGACTACCACGAATTTACCGCCGTTACGCGTCATCATAACTATGCTGCGTTCCTGGAAGCAGAAAATCCCCAGCGTCTGTTTGCCCTCACCACGAAAGGCACACCCGCACACAGCGCCGTAAGTTATCAGGATGGCGACTATCTGATGTTTGGCCCGGAAACACGCGGCCTGCCCGCGAGCATTCTCGATGCCCTGCCCGCTGAACAAAAAATTCGCATTCCAATGGTGCCGGACAGCCGCAGCATGAACCTGTCCAATGCGGTGTCGGTCGTGGTGTATGAAGCCTGGCGGCAGCTGGGGTATCCGGGAGCGGTATTGAGAGATTAGTTACTGTATGCCGGATAGATGATTACATCGCATCCGGCACAATCACAGGACGTCAGATCCCATCCCCATATTCAAACGTATGGTTAATGCCGTTGAAATGCTGATCCATATCCATTGATGGCTTATCGCTGTCTGGTTTACCGACAATGCGTGCCGGAACGCCAGCGGCGGTGGTATGTGGCGGCACCGGTTGCAGCACCACGGAACCTGCGCCAATCTTCGCACCGCGCCCAACTTCAATATTGCCGAGAATTTTCGCGCCTGCGCCAATCATCACGCCTTCACGAATTTTCGGGTGACGGTCTCCACCAGATTTACCCGTACCGCCAAGGGTAACGGATTGCAGAATCGACACATCGTTTTCAATCACCGCCGTTTCACCCACAACGATGCCCGTCGCGTGGTCGAGCATGATACCGCGACCAATTTTTGCTGCCGGGTGAATATCCACCTGGAACGTCACAGAGACCTGGTTTTGCAGAAAAATAGCCAGCGCGCGACGGCCCTGATTCCACAGCCAGTGACCGATGCGATAGGCCTGCAAGGCATGAAAACCTTTCAGATATAACAATGGGGTTGAGTATTTATCGACTGCCGGGTCGCGGGTACGCACTGCCTGAATATCACAGGCCGCAGAAGCAATCATTTCCGGGTCGGCGGCGTAGGCTTCTTCCACCACTTCGCGGATAGCAATGGCAGGCATAATTGGCGATGACAGCTTGTTCGCCAGCATGTAGCTCAGTGCACTGCCCAGGTTTTCGTGCTTGAGTAGCGTTGCGTGGTAAAAACTGGCCAGCATTGGCTCACAGTCCGCCAGCGTTCTGGCTTCAGCTTTAATATTGTTCCAGACAATTTCCAGTTCTTCACACGACATTGCTTACTCCACACGATAAGATAATGACCGGCCCGTTCTGCGCGGGCCGGGTCATAGCGGTAACAAAGGTTCCCTGGGTTTAGTGGCTGCTGCGCTCGTCCTTGCGTGCACGACCTAGTAAAGTCAATGCTGCCTCGCGCGCGTTTTTTCCGCAATATAATACTTGATAAATTTCCTCGGTTATTGGCATTTCAACGCCGAAGCGATGCGCCAGTTCGCGGACTTCTTTCGTATTGCGGTAGCCTTCCACCACCTGACCAATTTTCTCCTGCGCGCTTTGTACATCCATGCCCTGACCGAGCATCATGCCAAAACGGCGGTTACGCGACTGGTTGTCGGGACAGGGAAGCACCAAATCGCCCAGCCCCGCCATGCCCATAAAGGGGGCAGGATCGGCACCCCGCGCCGCGCCAAGACGCGACATTTCAGCCAGCCCCCGAGGGATCAGCGCCGCACGCGCATTCGCCCCAAAACCGAAAACGTCGGACATCCCCCCGCCCATGGCAATAACGATTTTCACCCGGCCGCCCAGTTGCAC
>NZ_CAWNSE010000028.1:0-17018 GCF_963876935.1 Escherichia sp. MOD1-EC4550 | reverse complement strand
GCATATTGCCATCACGGCAGCCTGACGCCCGTTTTCACCTTACTTCCGGTTACGCCACCAGCTGACAATCGCTGCGGTAATAATTCCCGCCAGGATCGGTGCTGCCAGGTCGTGCCAGAATGTCATGGCAAACTGCGCGAGCGTCATATAGCCGCCTTGTTGTAATGACAACATTTTGCGGCTATTCTTGAAGTGTCTGGTTTCAAGATTAGCCCCCGTTCTGTTGTCAGGTTGTACCTCTCAACGTGCGGGGGTTTTCTCTTTCCAGCAACCAATGCCACCAGGGATAGAGCCCCCGCAACATTGCGCCTCACCGGATAACTCCGGCTTGGTGTGGATACTACGTCTCAATTCATCTTCACTTCATCCCTGAAATGTTTGCAATGAAGAGTGCATTCCGGTTTTTCAACAGTTGTTACAATCGTTTCATGAGTGCTCTGGATGATGCTTCCAGCTCGGGTTGCCAATATTTACTTGCAGAAGAGATAAAGACAAAAAGGGCCGCAGGCTGTTACCCCTGCGGCCGGTTTCGGGCGCATATTGCCATCACGGCAGCCTGACGCCCGTTTTCACCTTACTTCCGGTTACGCCATCAGCTGACAATCACTGCGGTAATAATCCCCGCCAGGATCGGTGCCGCCAGGTCGTGCCAGAAAATCATGGCAAACTGCGCGAGCGTCATATAGCCGCCTTGTTGTAATGACAACATTTTGCGGCTATTCTTGAATTGTTGATGGTTCAAGATTAGCCCCCGTTCTGTTGTCAGGTTTTACCTCTCAACGTGCGGGGGTTTTCTCTTTCCAGCAACCAATGCCACCAGGGATAAAGCCCCCGCAACATTGCGCCTCACCGGATAACGCCGGCTTGGTGTGGATATTACGTCTCAATTCATCTTCACTTCATCCCTGAAATGTTTGCAATAAAGAGTACATTCCGGCTTTTCAACAGCTGTTGCAGTGGTTTCGTGCAGGTTGTGGTACAGGCTCGCAATTCTGATTAACGACCTGTTCAGGTAGTATGAAGAAATACAATAAGCAGGAATTTATATTATCTCCCCCGATTTCTGTCATCGGAGGAGATATAACTGTCAGGCAAATATCGTCATCAAATAGGCGGCAAACAGTGCCAGATGCGCTGCGCCATTGAGCACGTTAGTACGTCCGGTGGAGAAGGAGATATGGCACAGCACTAAAGAGGCCACCATCACCACCATTTCTGGCGCACCAAGTGCAAACTGCAATTCGTTACCCGTCATAAAGGCAATTAGCGTGACGACAGGTACGGTAAGCGAAATGGTTGCTAACACTGAACCAAAGAACAGATTCATCGCGCGCTGGACCTGGTTGTTCAACACTGCTTTTAACGCACCTAAACCTTCCGGCGACAGAATCAACAGAGCCACCAGGAAGCCAGTAAAGGCGACAGGGGCATTCATGCTGTCGAGCAATGTCTCCAGCGGGCTGGCGTTCATTTTGGTGACTGCAATAACGGCAATCAGATGGACAATCAACCAGATAGCATGCCACAGGCTGCTATGGGCAGACGGTTTACCGTGGTGCGGGTCGTCATCATCACTGTCATCTTCGTGCTCGTAGACAAATAAACTTTGATGCGTTTTGGTCTGGATCAGCAAAAATACGCCATACATTGCCGCAGAAATTAATGCTACCAGTAACGCCTGACCGGTTGAAAAATTCGCCACAGGCAAAGCCATTGGAAATACCAGTACGATTATCGCCAGGGGGAACAGCGCAATTAAATACTGCTTGATACCAAACAGATTCATATATTGGGTGGCAAACTTGCGTCCGCCCAACAATAATGAAAAGCCAACCAGCCCACCGGTAACAATCATAATGATTGAATAGAGCGTATCACGCATTAGCGTTGGCGCGGCGTCGCCGGTTGCCATTAAAGCTGAAATCAAACTGACTTCAAGAATAACCACTGAAAGGCTAAGAATAAGCGAACCGTAAGGTTCTCCCAGGCGATGGGCTAATACGTCCGCATGACGGACAACACTAAAGGCGCTACTTAAAATACCAATAAGAGCAAGAAGGTTGATGGCAATGACCACTGGTAGTGTCTGGCTGCTTCCCCACAGGAACAGCACTACCAGCGCCAGAACCGGGAAAATAAGCGAAGTCTCCTTGTGGCGGGTTTTTACCGCCTCTTGAGCATTTGACATTATGGTTATCCCTTTGCAGATGAATTTATCGAAAATGTAAAAAATAGGTAGGAAAAATAACAGAAAGTGTCTGTATATCGGTAACATTTTACGAATTTTTACCCCGCTGTCGATTTTTTACTCATTGGGCCATAAAAATAAGCAATGCGTTTAGACAATGTTTGTTTTAGCGTTTCTTAAGAAGAGTCTGACATGAAAATTCTTATGTTTTGGCAAGAGTGGATATTGTTGACCACACTTAATGTTCAACTTTGTAAAAGGAGTCAACGATGCCGTATAAAACGAAAAGCGATCTGCCGGAAAGCGTAAAGCACGTGCTACCGTCTCATGCTCAGGATATCTATAAAGAAGCGTTCAACAGCGCATGGGATCAATATAAAGATAAAGAAGATCGGCGTGATGACGCCAGTCGCGAAGAAACCGCGCATAAAGTGGCCTGGGCTGCTGTGAAGCATGAATATGCCAAAGGGGATGATGATAAATGGCATAAAAAATCGTAAAACTGGTAGCTTAGTTAAAGCTATTCGTGCGGTGTTGCCTTGCAAGTGGTCCGTGGATTGCATATTGTCCCGTTAATGGTTTCAAAATGAGCAGTAAAAATGTCCGGAAGACACCAAAAAGTTGTCGCAGGGAAGTATGCAGTGGCGGAGGTGTAAGGTGATAACGCGTGATTTCTTGATGAATGCCGATTGTAAAACGGCATTTGGTGCCATTGAAGAATCACTCTTATGGTCAGCAGAGCAACGGGCGGCTTCGCTGGCGGCGACGCTGGCTTGTCGACCTGATGAGGGACCGGTGTGGATCTTCGGTTATGGATCGTTGATGTGGAATCCAGCACTGGAGTTTACCGAGTCGTGCACCGGTACACTGGTTGGATGGCATCGCGCGTTTTGCCTGCGCCTGACCGCCGGGCGCGGGACTGCGCACCAGCCGGGACGGATGCTTGCACTGAAAGAGGGCGGACGCACCACAGGCGTCGCCTATCGACTGCCAGAAGAGACGCTGGAGCAGGAACTAACACTGTTGTGGAAGCGCGAGATGATTACCGGCTGTTATCTGCCAACCTGGTGTCAGCTTGATCTTGATGATGGACGCACAGTAAACGCCATTGTGTTTATTATGGACCCGCGACATCCAGAATATGAATCAGACACTCGCGCTCAGGTCATCGCGCCGTTGATTGCGGCGGCGAGCGGTCCACTGGGAACCAACGCACAATACCTGTTTTCACTGGAACAGGAGCTTATCAAACTGGGAATGCAGGACGATGGGCTGAATGATTTGCTGGTATCGGTAAAAAAACTGCTGGCGGAGAATTATCCGGATGGTGTGTTACGGCCGGGATTCGCCTGAGTAAACTTCCCTCTAGTGGGGCGTCAGACGCCCCCTCAAACATTAAAATGTGAGCACTTTATCGGCTGACAGCGTCCATTGCGCCAGTTCCACAAGAGTACCGATTTCCACCCCATCAATCAGAGGAAGTGTACTAATCCCGCGCCCGTCGGTACAGGTTTTGCACAATTTCACCGGTACATTCTGAGCGGTAAGGATCTCCAGCATTTGCTGAATGTTGTAGCCTTCCCCTGGTTTTTGCCCGCGCAACCCGGCTGTGACCGCATCAGACATCAGGAACAGACGCAGATCCAGATTGTTCTCCTGCTCTCGTAACGCAATGGCCAGCCGCAAGCTGTTAAACAAGGATTCGCTCCCGTAAGGTGCGCCATTGGCAACGATCACGATTTTTTGCATTATTTACTCCTGTATTCAGGGAATTAGACACTGATCTTCTATCTTACTGCTTCTGCAGCGTCTGACCAATCGGTCACATTTTTAAGGATTTTCCTGAAAGCGCGAGAAAATACGACAAAAGTTGCCAGTAATCGTTATTCTTTAAGGCTATGGTTTTTCATTTTTTACCGGAAGTTACCGACGTTTTGAGCCGTTTCGTTCCTCGCATTATTCCGTTTTATTTACTCTTGCTGGCGGCAGGCGGTACAGCTAACGCACAATCTACCTTCGAGCAAAAAGCGGCAAATCCCTTTGATAATAACAATGATGGTCTGCCGGATTTAGGCATGGCTCCCGAAAATCATGATGGGGAAAAACACTTTGCTGAAATTGTGAAAGATTTCGGCGAAACCAGTATGAATGATAACGGGCTGGATACTGGCGAGCAGGCAAAAGCTTTCGCATTGGGAAAAGTCCGCGACGCGCTTAGTCAACAGGTTAATCAGCACGTAGAGTCCTGGCTATCACCGTGGGGAAATGCCAGTGTTGACGTCAAAGTAGATAACGAAGGTCATTTCACCGGCAGTCGCGGAAGTTGGTTTGTGCCTTTACAGGATAATGATCGTTATCTCACCTGGAGCCAGCTGGGTCTTACTCAGCAGGATGATGGGCTGGTGAGCAATCTTGGAGTTGGGCAACGCTGGGCGCGCGGCAACTGGCTGGTGGGGTATAACACCTTTTATGACAACTTGCTGGACGAAAATCTTCAGCGAGCAGGCCTTGGCGCCGAAGCGTGGGGCGAATATTTGCGGCTATCAGCAAACTATTATCAGCCGTTTGCTACATGGCATGAACAGACAGCCATACAAGAACAAAGGATGGCGCGCGGGTACGATCTGACGGCCCGGATGCGCATGCCGTTCTATCAACACCTCAATACCAGCGTCAGCGTAGAACAGTATTTTGGTGATCGCGTTGATTTATTTAACTCTGGTACGGGTTATCACAATCCCGTCGCATTGAGTCTGGGATTAAATTACACCCCTGTGCCCTTAGTCACGGTGACGGCCCAGCATAAACAGGGTGAAAGCGGCGAGAATCAAAATAACCTCGGGCTGAATCTTAACTACCGTTTTGGTGTACCACTCAAAAAACAACTTTCTGCGGGCGAGGTTGCCGAAAGTCAGTCGTTACGTGGTAGTCGCTATGATAATCCGCAGCGAAATAATCTACCGACTCTTGAGTACCGACAGCGAAAAACGTTAACGGTGTTTCTGGCGACACCGCCGTGGGATCTAAAACCTGGCGAAACAGTGCCGCTGAAATTACAAATCCGCAGTCGTTATGGTATTCGGCAACTGATTTGGCAGGGCGATACGCAGATATTAAGTTTGACGCCGGGCGCACAAGCCAACAGCGCGGAGGGCTGGACGCTGATCATGCCTGACTGGCAAAACGGGAAAGGGGCAAGCAATCACTGGCGATTGTCGGTGGTGGTGGAAGATAACCAGGGGCAGCGTGTCTCCTCCAATGAGATCACGCTAACGCTTGTCGAACCGTTCGACGCATTGTCGAACGACGAACTGCGCTGGGAACCGTAATCAGAAAATGCGCTCCTGATGCACCCATACCGCTGCTTCCACGCGAGACTTGAGCTTCATTTTCTTCAGCATGTGCTTGACGTGCACTTTTACTGTGCTTTCGGTGATATCCAGGCGGCGGGCAATCATCTTGTTTGGCAAACCCTGGGCAATCAGCTTGAGAATGTCGCGCTCGCGTGGGGTTAACTGGTTAACATCGCGTTCAGTAGTGGCACGGTTAGCGCGCAAGCTGGCGGCCAGAACAGGCGTTAATGCTTCGCTTAATACCATTTCGCCAGCAGCTGCCTGATGCAATGCTTTCAGCAGATCTTCCGGTTCCATATCTTTTAACAGATAGCCATCCGCGCCGCGTTTCAGTGCGGTGACCACATCTTCTTCATGGTTAGAGACGCTGAATACCACAATGCGCCCGGAGAGGGACTTTTCGCGCAGTTTATCCAGCGTTTCCAGACCGTTCATGCCGGGCATATTGAGATCTAACAAGATCAAATCGGGATCAAGAGACTCCGCCAGTTCAATACCCTGTTCGCCATTACTCGCTTCGCCAACCACGGTGATATCTGGTGCCATACTGATAAGCTGTTTTACGCCAGTTCGCAGCATCGGGTGATCGTCGATCAGCAGGATAGTAGCCAGTTCCTGATTACTCATGGGTATCTCCTTGGACGTCTGTGAAAGTTTTTTCGGGAATAAAGGTGACCACCACTTCGGTGCCACCTGATTCACGACGGCGGACGCGGCAATCGCCCCGTAAACTTTGCGCACGGTCGCGCATTATTATCATGCCGTAGTGATTGCTGCGGATGGCATTTTCAGGCACGCCGCAGCCGTTATCCTGGACGGTCAGTTTGACCTGATTATCGTTTTGCGCCACTGTCACCACGACCTCACTCGCTTGCGAATGTTTGAGGGCGTTACTTAATGCCTCACGGGCAATTTGCAACAGATGGATTGCCTGATGCGAAGGCACCAGACGAGGCGGCAATTGATAATCCAGCTTCACCGGGAAGCCAAACCTGGCGCTGTACTCTTCGCAACTCGCCTCCAGCGCCGGACGTAATCCAGGCTCGGTGAGCTGCAAGCGGAATGTGGTGAGCAATTCACGCAACTGCGCCCAGGATGCATTCAGTTCGTTACGGATCTGACTTAACAGTTCGCGGCTGCTTTCTGGCAGCGCATCGCCCTGCATCTGTAAACAACTCACCTGCATCTTCATGCAAGAGAGAGATTGGGCAATAGAATCATGCAGTTCGCGCGCAATGGTGGCACGCTCTTCCATCACGATCAACTGTTGCTGACGTTCCTGATGGCGATCCAGCGCAAGCGTGGCGGTGAGTTGTTCAACCAGGGTATCCACCAGTTGTTGTTGATCATGACTAAGATGACGCCCCTGCGGCAGGGTTGCCAGCAAAATACCGTACTGCGTATGAGAGTCAGCCAGCCGCCACTTCAGGGTTGTGCCGCGATCGCCAACGGGGAGTACACCGCGCGGGCAGAGCTGACAGCCTTTATCATCGCAGGTCATATCTGGCTGGCAGGTAAACTCCTGATGATTCTCTTCATCATCAGTGTCATACACCCGCAGTTCGATATCACGTAGCAGGGTTAAATTCTGTAAGCCGTTGAGTACAGGTGACAGGCGTTCACACAGCGGGGCGCGGGAATGCAAACGGCGGTTGGCCTGCCATAAAAAAGAGAGGATCTGATTTTTATGTTCCAGCCCGGCGGTTTTCTCCTGAACCCGCTGCTCAAGTACGGCGTAACTTTCCGCCAGTTCTGCAGACATATTGTTCAACGCAGTTCCAAGCATAGCCATTTCGTTGCGCCCGCTGATGTTCGCGCGTTGGGTAAAATCGCGATGGCTGACGGCACTCGCCATTGCCAACAACTGCCGCCACGGTTGTAGCAGTCGCGCCCGCAACCAGATAATAGTGAACACCAGTAAAAGTGCCATAAATACCGCCATTACCCGATGGACCAGCACCACTGTCTCAATGCGCATTTCCGTGGTGCGGTCAAAACCAGATACCAGTTGATCAAGCCCGGCAACAAACTGGCTGACATCCGCTGACACCGTTTTGCGGTTTTGTGCACGCAGCAGCGCAGGGATCAGTTCATTACGCCAGTAATCTTGTAAACCCTGTAGTTGCGCCAGTTGTCCGTCTCGTTCTGCTGCTCGGGTTAACTCGGCGCTAAATGCCGTTTGTTCCATCTCTTTAATTAAGGGCTTGTCTTTCTCGCTTAATGGCACTGCCGCCAACAGACGGTAACTTTGCATGCGCAGCGATCCCGCTTTGTTGATCGCATGGGCGCTGCCCTGAACGCCTTGCACCAGCCAGCCAGAAACCGCCATCCCCGCCAGTCCAATAGCAGTAGAAAGCAACACAATAAGCGCAACCTGATTAACCAGGGTGAGCGGAGAGAGACAACGTTTAAGCATGCAAACCTCTTCCTTCAGGCTTTAAATGAGCAATAACCTTAATGAATGTGACGATACATTCTGGAATGGCAGTATTCTCGGCTATTGGCTGAAGTATACCCATACCCGGAAAGAGTTACTCCTTATTTGCCGCGTGGTAAGTCGCTTTACATCGGTAAGGGTAGGGATTTTACAGCACCGTGAAAAATCTCATAATTTTTATGAAATCACTGTACTCACTATGGGTAATGATAAATATCAATGATAGATAAAGTTATCTTATCGTTTGATTTACATCAAATTGCCTTTAGCTACAGACACTAAGGTGGCAGACATCGAAACGAGTATCAGAGGTGTCTATGAGTCACTCATCCGCCCCCGAAAGGGCTACTGGAGCTGTCATTACAGATTGGCGACCGGAAGATCCTGCGTTCTGGCAACAACGCGGTCAACGTATTGCCAGCCGCAACCTGTGGATTTCCGTTCCCTGTCTGCTGCTGGCGTTTTGCGTATGGATGTTATTCAGTGCTGTTGCGGTGAACTTACCGAAAGTCGGTTTTAATTTTACGACCGATCAGCTATTTATGTTGACGGCGCTGCCTTCGGTTTCTGGCGCGTTGTTACGTGTTCCATACTCCTTTATGGTTCCTATCTTCGGTGGTCGTCGCTGGACGGCGTTCAGCACCGGTATTCTGATTATTCCTTGCGTCTGGCTGGGTTTTGCCGTGCAGGATACCTCCACGCCTTATAGCGTCTTCATCATCATCTCTCTGCTGTGCGGCTTTGCTGGCGCGAACTTCGCATCCAGTATGGCAAACATCAGCTTCTTCTTTCCGAAACAGAAGCAGGGTGGCGCGCTGGGTCTGAATGGTGGTCTGGGCAACATGGGCGTCAGCGTCATGCAGTTGGTTGCTCCGCTGGTGGTATCACTGTCGATTTTCGCAGTATTTGGTAGCCAGGGTGTCAAACAGCCGGATGGGACTGAGCTGTATCTGGCGAATGCGTCCTGGGTATGGGTGCCGTTCCTTGCCATCTTCACCATTGCGGCGTGGTTTGGCATGAACGATCTTGCTACCTCAAAAGCCTCCATCAAGGAGCAGTTGCCGGTACTCAAACGGGGTCATCTGTGGATTATGAGCCTGCTGTATCTGGCAACCTTCGGTTCCTTCATCGGCTTTTCCGCGGGCTTTGCGATGCTGTCAAAAACGCAGTTCCCGGATGTACAGATACTGCAATATGCATTCTTCGGGCCGTTTATTGGTGCGCTGGCGCGTTCTGCAGGTGGTGCATTATCTGACCGTCTGGGCGGAACTCGTGTCACACTGGTGAACTTTATCCTGATGGCGATTTTCAGCGGCCTGCTGTTCCTGACCTTACCGACTGATGGGCAGGGCGGAAGCTTTATGGCGTTCTTTGCTGTCTTCCTGGCACTGTTCCTGACCGCTGGGCTGGGTAGCGGGTCCACCTTCCAGATGATTTCCGTGATCTTCCGTAAACTGACAATGGATCGCGTGAAAGCAGAAGGGGGTTCTGACGAACGTGCGATGCGTGAAGCGGCAACCGACACGGCGGCGGCGCTGGGTTTCATCTCTGCGATTGGCGCGATTGGTGGCTTCTTTATCCCGAAAGCGTTCGGTAGCTCGCTGGCATTAACGGGTTCGCCAGTCGGCGCAATGAAAGTATTTTTGATTTTCTATATCGCCTGCGTGGTGATTACCTGGGCGGTATACGGTCGGCATTCTAAAAAATAAATCGTAATATTTGATTATCCTTTGCGCGACATAATGTCGCGCTTTTTTTACTTGTTGTTTAGTTACAACATTCTTATGAGGTGTGGCTTATTTCGCCGGATTGCATTAAGAGCCATTAATATGTTACCCATGGGGAATACTCCTTAATACCCATCTGCATAAAATTCTTAATAGTTTAAATAACTACAGGTATAAAATGCCTTAATTTACAGTCTTTTATGCTGTAACTGTTAATTATCCTAAAGGGGTATCTTAGGAATTTACTTTATTTTTCATCCCCATCACTCTTGATCGTTATCAATTCCCACGCTGTTTCAGAGCGTTACCTTGCCCTTAAACATTAGCAATGTCGATTTATCAGAGGGCCGACAGGCTCCCACAGGAGAAAACCGATGAGTAAATTCCTGGACCGGTTTCGCTACTTCAAACAGAAGGGTGAAACCTTTGCCGATGGGCATGGCCAGCTTCTCAATACCAACCGTGACTGGGAGGATGGATATCGCCAGCGTTGGCAGCATGACAAAATCGTCCGCTCTACCCATGGGGTAAACTGCACCGGCTCCTGCAGCTGGAAAATCTACGTTAAAAACGGTCTGGTGACCTGGGAAACCCAGCAAACTGACTATCCGCGTACCCGTCCGGATCTGCCAAACCATGAACCTCGCGGCTGCCCGCGCGGTGCCAGCTACTCCTGGTATCTCTATAGCGCCAACCGTCTGAAATATCCGATGATGCGCAAACGCCTGATGAAAATGTGGCGTGAAGCGAAGGCGCAGCATAGCGATCCGGTTGAGGCATGGGCTTCTATCATTGAAGACGCCGATAAAGCGAAAAGCTTTAAACAAGCGCGTGGACGTGGTGGTTTTGTTCGTTCTTCCTGGCAGGAAGTGAACGAACTGATCGCCGCATCTAACGTTTACACCATCAAAAACTACGGCCCGGACCGTGTCGCTGGCTTCTCGCCAATTCCGGCAATGTCGATGGTTTCTTACGCATCGGGTGCGCGCTATCTCTCGCTGCTTGGTGGTACCTGCTTAAGTTTCTACGACTGGTACTGCGACCTGCCTCCTGCATCTCCACAAACCTGGGGTGAGCAGACTGACGTACCAGAATCCGCTGACTGGTACAACTCCAGCTACATCATCGCCTGGGGCTCTAACGTGCCGCAGACCCGTACCCCGGATGCTCACTTCTTTACTGAAGTGCGCTACAAAGGCACCAAAACCGTTGCTGTCACGCCGGACTACGCTGAAATCGCCAAACTGTGCGATCTGTGGCTGGCACCGAAGCAGGGCACCGACGCAGCAATGGCGCTGGCGATGGGCCACGTGATGCTGCGTGAATTCCACCTCGACAACCCAAGCCAGTATTTCACCGACTATGTGCGTCGTTATACCGACATGCCAATGCTGGTGATGCTGGAAGAGCGCGACGGTTACTACGCTGCGGGTCGTATGCTGCGCGCTGCCGATCTGGTGGATGCACTGGGCCAGGAAAACAATCCGGAATGGAAAACAGTCGCCTTCAATACCAATGGCGAAATGGTTGCACCGAACGGTTCTATTGGCTTCCGCTGGGGCGAGAAGGGCAAATGGAATCTTGAGCAGCGCGACGGCAAAACCGGCGAAGAAACTGAGCTACAACTGAGCCTGCTGGGTAGCCAGGATGAGATCGCTGAAGTGGGCTTCCCATACTTTGGTGGCGACGGCACGGAACACTTCAACAAAGTGGAACTGGAAAACGTGCTGCTGCACAAGCTGCCGGTAAAACGCCTGCAACTGGCTGATGGCAGCACTGCACTGGTGACGACCGTTTATGATCTGACGTTGGCAAACTACGGTCTGGAACGTGGTCTGAACGACGTTAACTGCGCAACCAGCTATGACGACGTGAAAGCCTACACCCCTGCGTGGGCCGAGCAGATTACCGGCGTTTCTCGCAGCCAGATTATCCGCATTGCCCGTGAATTTGCTGACAACGCTGATAAGACCCACGGTCGTTCAATGATCATCGTTGGTGCTGGTCTGAACCACTGGTATCACCTTGATATGAACTATCGCGGTCTGATCAACATGCTAATTTTCTGCGGTTGTGTCGGTCAGAGCGGTGGCGGCTGGGCGCACTATGTAGGTCAGGAAAAACTGCGTCCGCAAACCGGCTGGCAGCCGCTGGCGTTTGCCCTTGACTGGCAGCGTCCGGCGCGTCACATGAACAGCACCTCTTATTTCTATAACCACTCCAGCCAGTGGCGTTATGAAACTGTGACCGCAGAAGAGTTGCTGTCGCCGATGGCGGATAAATCCCGCTATACCGGACATCTGATCGACTTCAACGTCCGTGCAGAACGCATGGGCTGGCTGCCGTCTGCGCCGCAGTTAGGCACTAACCCGCTAACTATCGCTCGCGAAGCGGAAAAAGCGGGCATGAATCCGGTGGATTACACCGTGAAATCCCTGAAAGAGGGTTCTATCCGTTTTGCGGCAGAACAACCAGAAAACGGTAAAAACCACCCGCGTAACCTGTTCATCTGGCGTTCTAACCTGCTCGGTTCTTCCGGTAAAGGTCATGAGTTTATGCTCAAGTACCTGCTGGGGACGGAGCACGGTATCCAGGGTAAAGATCTGGGGCAGCAGGGCGGCGTGAAGCCGGAAGAAGTGGACTGGCAGGACAACGGTCTGGAAGGCAAGCTGGATCTGGTGGTGACGCTGGACTTCCGTCTGTCGAGCACCTGTCTCTATTCCGACATCATTTTGCCGACGGCGACCTGGTACGAAAAAGACGACATGAATACTTCGGATATGCATCCGTTTATTCACCCGCTGTCTGCGGCGGTCGATCCGGCCTGGGAAGCGAAAAGCGACTGGGAAATCTACAAAGCCATCGCGAAGAAATTCTCCGAAGTGTGCGTTGGTCATCTGGGCAAAGAAACCGACATCGTTACGCTGCCGATCCAGCACGACTCTGCCGCTGAACTGGCGCAGCCGCTGGATGTGAAAGACTGGAAAAAAGGCGAATGCGACCTGATTCCAGGTAAAACTGCACCGCACATTATGGTCGTAGAGCGCGATTATCCGGCAACTTACGAACGCTTTACCTCTATCGGCCCGCTGATGGAGAAAATCGGTAACGGCGGTAAAGGGATTGCCTGGAACACCCAGAGCGAGATGGATCTGCTGCGTAAGCTCAACTACACCAAAGCGGAAGGTCCGGCGAAAGGTCAGCCGATGCTCAACACCGCCATTGATGCGGCAGAGATGATCCTGACGCTGGCACCGGAAACCAACGGTCAGGTAGCCGTGAAAGCCTGGGCTGCCCTGAGCGAGTTTACCGGTCGTGACCATACGCATCTGGCGCTGAATAAAGAAGACGAGAAGATCCGCTTCCGTGACATTCAGGCGCAGCCGCGCAAAATCATCTCCAGCCCGACCTGGTCTGGCCTTGAAGATGAACATGTTTCTTACAACGCCGGTTACACCAACGTTCACGAGCTGATCCCGTGGCGCACACTCTCTGGCCGTCAGCAACTGTATCAGGATCATCAGTGGATGCGTGATTTCGGTGAAAGCCTGCTGGTTTATCGTCCGCCGATCGACACCCGTTCGGTGAAAGAAGTGATGGGCCAGAAATCTAACGGTAATCCGGAAAAAGCGCTCAACTTCCTGACACCGCACCAGAAATGGGGTATCCACTCCACCTATAGCGACAACCTGCTGATGCTGACTTTAGGTCGCGGTGGTCCGGTAGTCTGGTTGAGTGAAGCCGATGCCAAAGAGCTGGGTATCGCCGATAACGACTGGATTGAAGTCTTCAACAGCAACGGTGCACTGACTGCCCGTGCGGTTGTCAGCCAGCGTGTTCCGGCAGGGATGACCATGATGTACCACGCGCAGGAACGTATCGTTAACCTGCCTGGTTCAGAAATCACCAGTCAGCGCGGCGGTATTCATAACTCGGTCACCCGTATCACGCCGAAACCGACGCATATGATTGGCGGCTATGCCCATCTGGCATACGGCTTTAACTACTACGGCACTGTAGGTTCTAACCGCGATGAATTTGTTGTAGTGCGTAAGATGAAGAACATTGACTGGTTAGATGGCGAAGGCAATGACCAGGTACAGGAGAGCGTAAAATGAAAATTCGTTCACAAGTCGGCATGGTGCTGAATCTGGATAAGTGCATCGGTTGCCACACCTGTTCAGTGACCTGTAAAAACGTCTGGACCAGCCGTGAAGGCGTGGAATACGCGTGGTTCAACAACGTGGAAACCAAGCCGGGCCAGGGCTTCCCGACAGACTGGGAAAACCAGGAAAAATACAAAGGCGGCTGGATCCGAAAAATCAACGGCAAACTTCAGCCGCGTATGGGTAACCGCGCCATGCTGCTGGGTAAAATTTTCGCTAACCCGCATCTGCCGGGGATCGACGATTATTACGAGCCGTTCGATTTTGACTATCAGAACCTGCATACCGCGCCGGAAGGCAGCAAATCGCAGCCGATTGCCCGTCCACGTTCGCTGATTACCGGCGAACGGATGGCGAAAATCGAAAAAGGGCCAAACTGGGAAGATGACCTGGGCGGCGAGTTTGACAAACTGGCGAAAGACAAGAACTTCGACAACATCCAGAAGGCGATGTATAGCCAGTTCGAAAACACCTTCATGATGTATTTGCCACGCCTGTGCGAACACTGCCTGAACCCGGCATGTGTGGCGACCTGCCCGAGCGGTGCGATTTACAAGCGTGAAGAAGATGGCATCGTCCTGATCGACCAGGACAAATGCCGCGGCTGGCGTATGTGCATCACCGGATGCCCGTACAAAAAAATCTACTTCAACTGGAAGAGCGGTAAGTCTGAGAAGTGCATCTTCTGCTATCCGCGTATTGAAGCCGGTCAGCCGACGGTGTGCTCTGAAACCTGTGTCGGTCGTATCCGTTATCTTGGCGTGCTGTTGTACGATGCCGACGCGATTGAACGTGCGGCCAGCACCGAGAACGAGAAAGATCTCTACCAGCGTCAGCTGGACGTGTTCCTCGATCCGAACGATCCGAAAGTCATCGAGCAGGCGATTAAGGACGGTATTCCGCTGAGCGTTATTGAAGCCGCACAGCAGTCGCCGGTTTATAAAATGGCGATGGAATGGAAACTGGCGCTGCCGCTGCATCCGGAATATCGCACACTGCCGATGGTCTGGTACGTGCCGCCTCTGTCGCCGATTCAGTCTGCGGCAGATGCGGGCGAGCTGGGCAGCAACGGTATTTTGCCAGACGTCGAAAGCCTGCGTATCCCGGTACAGTATCTGGCGAATCTGCTGACCGCCGGTGATACCAAACCGGTACTGCGCGCGCTGAAACGTATGCTGGCGATGCGTCATTACAAACGTGCTGAAACCGTTGACGGTAAAGTTGATACCCGTGCGCTGGAAGAGGTCGGTCTGACCGAAGCTCAGGCACAGGAAATGTACCGTTATCTGGCAATTGCCAACTACGAAGATCGCTTTGTGGTGCCGAGCAGTCACCGTGAACTGGCGCGGGAAGCCTTCCCGGAGAAAAATGGCTGTGGCTTTACCTTTGGTGACGGCTGCCACGGTTCAGATACCAAATTCAATCTGTTCAACAGCCGCCGTATCGATGCCATCGACGTGACCAGTAAAACGGAGCCGCACCCATGATCGAACTCGTGATTGTATCGCGTCTCCTGGAATATCCGGATGCTGCCTTATGGCAGCATCAACAAGAGATGTTTGAGGCGATTGCTGCGTCGGAAAATCTGTCGAAAGAGGATGCCCATGCGCTGGGTATTTTCCTGCGCGATTTAACGGCGCTCGATCCGCTGGATGCTCAGGCCCAGTACAGCGAACTGTTCGACCGTGGCCGCGCCACGTCGTTGCTGCTGTTTGAGCATGTTCACGGTGAATCCCGCGATCGCGGCCAGGCAATGGTTGACTTGTTGGCACAGTATGAGCAGCACAGTTTGCAATTGAACAGCCGCGAATTACCGGATCATCTGCCGCTGTATCTGGAGTACCTGGCGCAGTTGCCGCAAAGCGAAGCCGTGGAAGGTTTGAAAGACATCGCGCCGATCCTGGCGTTGCTGAGCGCACGTCTGCAACAGCGTGAAAGCCGTTATGCCGTGCTGTTTGATCTGCTGCTGAAACTGGCGAATACCGCTATCGACAGCGACAAAGTGGCGGAAAAAATTGCCGACGAAGCGCGCGACGATACGCCACAGGCGCTGGATGCTGTCTGGGAAGAAGAGCAGGTTAAGTTCTTTGCTGACAAAGGTTGCGGTGATTCAGCAATCACTGCTCATCAGCGTCGCTTTGCCGGTGCCGTCGCGCCGCAATATCTGAATATCACCACCGGAGGACAGCACTAATGCAATTCCTGAATATGTTCTTCTTTGATATCTACCCGTACATAGCCGGGGCCGTCTTCCTGATTGGTAGCTGGCTGCGCTATGACTACGGGCAGTACACCTGGCGCGCGGCATCCAGCCAGATGCTGGATCGCAAAGGGATGAACCTGGCGTCGAACCTGTTCCATATCGGTATTCTGGGGATTTTTGTCGGCCACTTCTTCGGTATGCTGACGCCGCACTGGATGTATGAAGCGTGGTTGCCAATTGAAGTGAAACAGAAAATGGCGATGATTGCTGGTGGTGCCAGCGGCGTGCTGTGTCTGATTGGCGGCGTGCTGTTGCTAAAACGCCGCCTGTTCAGCCCGCGCGTGCGTGCAACGACTACCGGGGCGGACATCTTGATCCTGTCGCTGCTCGTTATCCAGTGCGCGTTGGGTCTGCTGACCATTCCGTTCTCCGCCCAGCATATGGACGGTAGCGAGATGATGAAACTGGTTGGCTGGGCGCAGTCGGTGGTGACCTTCCACGGTGGCGCTTCTCAACACCTTGATGGTGTGGCGTTTATCTTCCGTCTGCACCTGGTGCTGGGGATGACGTTATTCCTGCTGTTCCCGTTCTCGCGTCTGGTGCACATCTGGAGCGTACCGGTGGAGTATCTGACACGGAAATATCAGTTGGTGCGTGCTCGCCACTAAGTGAATTTTAGTTCACACAGACCCTGCTTCGGCGGGGTTTTTTTATGGGTACGCTGCGGAGTGATTCGCTTATCTGACCTACAGGGGAGGATATTGTAGGTCCGGTAAACGCGGTGCCACGGGGCAAATTAGCTTGAAGTAACAGGTTTTGAGTATTTAAGGGTGTGATGGTGGTGGGGAAGGATTACTCAGCGCTGCGCGCTTCGCCCTACGGGTCGTTGCCTGCGGCAATGCTCTCTCGCTGGCGCTCGAGTCGAACCTTAGTCGAAGCTTCTC
>NZ_CAWNSE010000027.1:0-1794 GCF_963876935.1 Escherichia sp. MOD1-EC4550 | reverse complement strand
AAAAACACCATCATACACTAAATCAGTAAGTTGGCAGCATCACCTTCATCATAGATGCCGCCGTTCATCGCCATCTGCACCTGACCCTGACTATTAATATCCGCCAGCAGAGCATGTAACGTTCCCCACGCTTCGCCATTGGCTTTTTGCCAGTACATTTTCACCCGCTCTGTTTGAGGATTAACGGTATACGCCTGTACGGTCAGCGTCGGATCTGAGAGTGCGCAATCATCAGCGGCAACAGCAAACAAGGGAAGTAAGGTGAGGGCGAGAAAAATCCGTTTGAGATTCAAGGTGATCATTCCTTTACCAATGAGTAGCTGATGCGCCATTATAGGTCCTGGATGTGGGATTTTTTTATCCTGTTAGCGACCTTGACGAGTACCAAAAAGCGCGAAGTTCAACTATTGTTCTGTGGTGTTCTGTTGCGTGTTGACGGCAAAATTTTGCTGGCGTAACATGCGCGCACGATCACTCTAAGAGGACATTCGCCTTGGACACACCCAGTAGATACTGGCTCACTATCCTGTCATCCAGGATCAACTCCTAAGGCTATCCCTTTTTGCTGATAGCCTTAGCGGTTGTCAGCGACCTCAATTTTTCCCGTCGCGCTGAGTCAGGCTGTTTAATGGTCTGAAACCCAATTTGTTTCTGTGTGCCCACCGAACTGTCCGATATTTTAAGCATTGGGAGTCCCGGTCATGCTGAGCGCATTTCAACTGGAAAATAACCGACTGACCCGGCTGGAAGTCGAAGAGTCACAACCCCTTGTAAATGCAGTATGGATTGATCTTGTCGAACCGGACGACGACGAGCGACTGCGCTTACAATCTGAACTTGGCCAGAGCCTGGCAACCCGCCCGGAACTGGAAGACATCGAAGCATCGGCACGTTTCTTTGAAGACGACGACGGCCTGCATATTCACTCCTTCTTCTTCTTTGAAGATGCGGAAGATCACGCCGGTAACTCCACTGTGGCATTTACCATCCGTGATGGTCGTCTGTTTACTCTGCGTGAGCGTGAACTGCCCGCTTTTCGTCTGTATCGTATGCGTGCCCGTAGCCAGTCGATGGTAGACGGTAACGCCTACGAGTTGCTGCTGGATCTGTTCGAAACCAAAATCGAACAGTTGGCAGATGAAATTGAAAATATCTATAGCGACCTGGAGCAGTTGAGCCGGGTGATTATGGAAGGGCATCAGGGCGATGAGTACGACGAGGCGCTCTCCACTCTGGCGGAACTGGAAGATATCGGCTGGAAAGTTCGCCTGTGTCTGATGGATACCCAGCGCGCGCTCAACTTCCTGGTGCGTAAAGCGCGTTTACCGGGTGGGCAACTGGAGCAGGCGCGTGAAATCCTGCGAGATATCGAATCCCTGCTGCCGCATAACGAATCCCTGTTCCAGAAGGTGAACTTCCTGATGCAGGCGGCAATGGGTTTTATCAACATCGAGCAGAACCGCATCATCAAAATCTTCTCGGTGGTATCCGTGGTATTCCTGCCGCCGACGCTCGTTGCTTCCAGCTATGGCATGAACTTTGAGTTTATGCCAGAACTGAAGTGGAGCTTCGGCTACCCTGCCGCGATTATCTTTATGATCCTCGCGGGCCTGGCACCGTATCTGTACTTTAAGCGGAAGAACTGGTTGTAATATGAGTGCCGGATAAAGCTATTTTTTTATCCGGCTTATTTCTAAAAATTGTCTTTTTTAAAGTCATGCGGATTGAAAACTCTCTCTATTTTATTTTCGGTGATGCTGCCAACTTACTGATTTAGTGTATGATGGTGTTTTT
>NZ_CAWNSE010000026.1:0-21835 GCF_963876935.1 Escherichia sp. MOD1-EC4550 | reverse complement strand
CGCATTTGAAAAACCTCCGGCTATGCCGGAGGATATTTATTATGGTTTTTTTCTATTCAATCTACATCAAAATCAATGTGTTATAATGTTTTCTGTAAAACAACATTAAAAACAGGAGAACATTATGAAACTGACCTCTATCCATCTTGAAATACTACGTCGAGTGAATGAATTGCAGCCAAAGGATTCTAGAATTCAGGCTGCATCATTACCTCATCTCTCAGCAAAAGAGGTTAATTTTGCTATTTCAGATCTTGCTGATATAGGTTTTATCGATGTTATACGAAGCAAATCTGCCGAAGGTGGATTGATTGCTAATGAGATAACGTCAAAAGGTTTTGCTTTTTTGAGTGAGATTGGCGCTGAAAAAAATTCATCGATGAGCACTCATTGATTTCTGCTTCAATCGGCTGCCAATTGGCAGCCTAAACTGTAAAGTGAATTTAAAATCGCCTATAATTGATGCTTAAATTTTGTTCTGTATCATCTGCAGGTTTAGGGATATCACAGTAGCTTTCTGACAAGAAGAGTTCTTTTCTTCTACCAATGAAGTGGTTATGTTAACCTGCGCTAAATCGAGACTGGTGCGGAGTGGAATCGAAAGTGTCATATTTTTACAGAAGCAAGAATATTTCAGGTGTTTCTATAAATGAAGATAGCTTGATTAGCTTAAGCACGGCAATTGTCGAACGCTGCGTTAAAATGAATGAGCAAGCTCAAAAGGAAAGTAGGGAAGTTTGTGCTCAATGTGTTTTTTTTATTTTGTTCGATGGTAAGGGATATAAAGTTGATTCTATCGGTGAGCTTGTGAAATACTTTAGACAGGCCACTAGGATTGATCAAATAATTTTTACTATTGAAACTTATCAAAGTCGACAGTCTAACAGGATGAATGGATCTTGGATGGAGCTACGAATTGATGAGAGGAATTCAAATAGCAGCACAATGATTGTAGCATCGGAAGATAATGAGTGGGTTGACTCGTTATGGATTACGATTCAGGATTTACTTAACAAGTGCAAAAATAAATTTAGATTTTTTAGAACAGCTTGGACTATGTTAAGTATCCAGATTTCAGGTGTGACAGTTGGCTTTTTGCTTAGCTTATGGACAGCCTCAAAACTGGCGCCAAAACTATCAATCGATGGTGCATTTGCTTTATCATTTATTTGTATCTTTATTTTGTTTTCGAACTTATGGAGCTTTGCTATTCCATTAATAATTAAGCTTATCGACTTTTTGTTTCCTAGCGTTAAGTTTGTTATTAATGGTAAAAATTACTTTCATTGGAGTGTCCAGGCTATAATTGGAGCGATTGCCAGTGCGGTTATATTATATTTTATTAGCTCCATGTTGCTTTTTGCATTAGAAATGTTAAATAGCATCATTAAGAAATAGTTAATGAATTAGTTATAATTACATCAATTCTATGGCTGCCAAATGGTGGCCTTTTTTATTCCTCTCATTTCTATTTCTGAGAGGACTCACTGCAATAAGAGGTGGCTAATGTCCGATCCGATTTCCGGCACAGGGTTAGCTGGTGGAGCCCTAACGGGCGCTAGTATTTATGGACTGCTGACCGGAACTGATTACGGCGTTGTATTTGGCGCATTTGCAGGGGCTGTATTCTATATAGCAACAGCAGCAGATCTGAGTGCATCGCGTCGACTGGCATATTTTATCGTGTCATATATTGCTGGGATCCTTTGCTCTGGGTTGGTTGGCTCCAAGCTGGCAAACTTGACCGGATACAGTGATAAACCTCTGGATGCTATTGGTGCCGTAATCGTCTCTGCTTTAGCCGTTAAAATCCTGACGTTTCTGAATAACCAGGATATCGGTTCGCTGGTGGCGCTTATAACGCGCCGGGGAGGTTCAGGTGGAGCTAAATGACCCGACAGCAACTATAAATGCGCTGTTATGTGCTTGTGTTGTTATTACTCTGATGTTTTATCGTCGTGGTGATTCGCGGCATCGTCCTTGGGTTTCACGTTTAGCCTGGCTGATTACTGTTACATACAGTGCTGTTCCGTTGGCCTATCTCTGTGGGATTTATCCCCATTCCTCATGGCCCATTATCGTGGCGAACACTATTTTTCTTTCCGTGCTGGTGGCCGTCAGAGGCAACGTTGCACGTCTGGTTGATCATCTGAGGCACTAATGAACCAACAATTATTTCAAAAGGCGGCTGGTATTAGCGCCGGGCTGGCTGCGCGCTGGTTTCCGCACATTGATGCGGCGATGAAGGAATTCGGCATTACAGCACCAGCGGATCAGGCGATGTTTATCGCTCAGGTAGGCCATGAGTCGATGGGGTTTAGCGCCGTAGTTGAAAATTTTAATTACACGCCATCTGCGCTGGTGGCGACGTTCGGAAAGAGGATCACACAGCAGCAGGCTGATGCCCTTGGCAGAACATCCGGACATGCAGCTCGTCAGGATGCTATTGCCAATCTGGTGTATAGCAACCGGCTGGGTAACAAAGCACCCGGTGATGGCTGGAAATATCGCGGTAGAGGATTAATTCAAATCACTGGCCTCCATAATTATCGCATCTGTGGCGCGGCGCTGAAGTTAGATCTGGTGACCTCACCTGAACAACTGGAGCAGGAGCTACAGGCCGCGCGCTCAGCTGCATGGTTCTACACATCTAAAGGCTGCATGGTCTACGGTGCCGATATTAATCGTGTTACGCGCATCATTAACGGCGGTCTGAACGGTATTGAGGATCGTAAGGTTCGATACAACAAGGCGCGGGCGGCGCTGCTGGTATGAAGATGAGTTATTGGGCGCTCATTTTAACGTTTATTGCTTGTATTGCTGGTGGTCTTGTCTGGTCAGCTAATCATTACCACAATAAAGCCATTGAATACAAAAAACAGCGCGACGAAAACGCTATGGCATTAGATTCGGCTATGGCGACGATCTCTGATATGCAGAAGCGTCAACGTGACGTAGCAGAACTCGATGCCAGATATACAAAGGAGCTTGCTGATGCTAACGCGACTATCGAAAGTCTCCGTGCTGATGTTTCTGCTGGTCGTAAGCGCCTGCAAGTCGCCGCCACCTGTGCAAAGTCAACGACCGGAGCCAGCGGCATGGGCGATGGAGAAAGCCCTAGACTTACAGCAGATGCTGAACTCCATTATTACCGTCTCCGAAGTGGAATCGACAAGATAACCTCACAGGTGAATTACTTGCAGGAGTATATCAGGACGCAATGTCCCAACTAATCACATTTTGAGGATATTTAACGTCTATGCTTTAATGATTTTATTCATTGTTTTATTCTCGCGAAGAATAATGATGAACTTGGTAAAGGATATGACTATGCGTATTAAACCTCAAGATTTTAAGTTTGATGTGTTGACTGTTGCTGGTTACGCTAACCCTAAAGCTAAAATACATTTCGCACCTTCTGCTTCTGGATTTGATTTTAAATGGGAGTGGGGAAGAAAAATTTATAAGCTTCATATCGAGTAAGAAAAATTACAGTACCCTGATTTTATTCTTGAACGACTTTTTGATGCCGCAATTGAGATGGCTAAAAAATGACAAAAATCACCGGATGGGGTTTTTGTTTATAGATATTCACACATAGCCCTTGCATCTAGAACAGAAAATCTTGTCATGGCGAGGGGCTATGTTAGCAAAAATTTATTTAATAGGATATTTTGTTTGCAGCTTTAAGCTCTTTAAGAGTAGCGTCAAGTATATGTAAAAATAGAGAAGTGTCGCCATATTCATAACGTTGCTCGGATTTGTATTCTCTAATATAAATAAATCCATTTTTGGATAAAAATAAATCAATCAACTCGTTGTTATTTTCATCGGTTGGGTCAATGGCAGCAAACTTCAATACAGGAGCGTCATCAATGATCAGCAGTGTTTCTTTGAAAATAAGTTCTAGTTCATATGTTGAAAGTTTGAGGGTTAACCTATTTTTTTTATCTTGATTGAAAATTATTGTGTCGCCAAGAAAATCGCATTCAGTGCTTGAGTCAATAATGTTATTCTTAAGTTTGAGAGATATTGCATCTAAAGCCTTTTTATGCTCCGCGCACTTAACAACTTTATGAACATCTAAACTGGGGATACTCATAATACAACCACCTATGTAAGAACTAAAGAGCATTGAGTCTATGTGATTAATATCAAGACCCAATTAAATTTTTTAAATTATTAGAGTTAGATCCCACTTTAAATGCCACCACGAACCCCAAAAGCCTGCCGTTTTCGCGGCTGCCGCCATACCACCACAGATCCTTCAGGCTACTGCGAAAGCCACAAAAGCGAAGGCTGGAAGCAATACAAGCCAGGTCAGTCCCGTCATCAGCGCGGTTATGGTTCGAAGTGGGACGTTATCCGCGCGCGCGTGCTGAAGCGTGACAAAGGTTTATGTCAGTTATGCCAGCGTGCTGGCGTGGTGCGTGAAGCAAAAACCGTTGACCACATCATCCCTAAAGCGCATGGCGGCACTGATGCCGACAATAATCTGCAGAGTCTGTGCTGGCCGTGTCATAAGGCGAAGACGGCCCGTGAACGGCTGAAGTAAGAACCAGTTCCCACTGCCAGAGGGGAGGGGCGGGTCAAATCCCTTTGGCCTGACGTCTTCCGGACTGCCCGCCCCATCGTTTTTTTATACCCGCGAAAAATGAAATTTAACCAGGAGTGCCGCATATGGCTGGAACGGCGGGGCGTTCCGGGCGTCGCCCCAAGCCAACGGCGCGCAAGGCGCTGGCCGGAAACCCCGGCAAGCGAGCCCTGAATAAAGATGAACCTGTTTTTACGCCCATCAAAGGTGTTGAGCCACCGGAGTGGTTCGCTGAAGAAGATCTCCCTCTCGCCACGATCATGTGGCAACTGACAACCAAAGAACTCTGCGGTCAGGGCCTGCTGTGCGTGACTGACCTCGCGGTGCTTGAGCGGTGGTGTGTGGCCTATGAGTTCTGGCGACGTGCCGTGAAAAATATTGCCAGACAGGGCAACACCATCACCGGTGCAATGGGCGGTATGGTCAAAAATCCGGAGCTGACCGCCAAAAAAGAACAGGAGTCCGAGATGAGCAGTACGGGGGCAATGCTCGGACTCGACCCCAGCAGCCGCCAGCGTCTGATTGGCCTGGCGGGGCAGAAGAAAGCCACTAACCCGTTTCTGAAAATCATCGAGTCATGAGCCGGAAATCTTACCCCAACGTAAATGCTGCCAATCAGTATGCCCGTGATGTCGTGCGCGGAAAGATTGTGGCCTGCCAGTTTGTGATTCAGGCCTGCCAGCGCCATCTTGATGACCTGATGGCGGAAAAAAGTAAGTCGTTTCGTTACCGCTTCGACAAGGACCTGGCTGAACGGGCCGCCAAATTTATTCAGCTGTTGCCGCACACCAAGGGTGAGTGGGCATTCAAGAGGATGCCTATCACGCTGGAGCCGTGGCAGCTCTTTGTGATCTGCTGCGCGTTTGGCTGGGTCAATAAAGGCTCCCGGCTGCGCCGCTTCCGTGAGGTGTATACCGAAATCCCCCGTAAGAACGGCAAATCGGCAATTTCTGCCGGTGTCGCTCTGTATTGTTTTGCCTGTGATAACGAGTTCGGCGCGGAAGTGTATTCCGGTGCCACGACGGAGAAACAGGCATGGGAAGTCTTTCGTCCGGCAAGACTGATGTGTAAACGCACACCCATGCTGACGGAAGCGTTCGGGATTGAGGTTAACGCCTCAAACATGAACCGTCCGGAGGATGGTGCGCGTTTTGAACCGCTGATCGGTAACCCCGGTGATGGTTCATCACCCCACTGTGCGGTGGTGGATGAATATCACGAGCACGCCACAGATGCGCTTTACACCACGATGCTTACCGGGATGGGGGCGCGACGTCAGCCACTGATGTGGGCTATCACTACCGCCGGGTACAACATTGAGGGGCCGTGCTACGACAAACGGCGGGAAGTCATCGAGATGCTCAACGGTTCGGTACCCAACGATGAACTGTTCGGGATCATCTATACCGTTGACGAAGGTGACGACTGGACCGACCCGCAGGTGCTGGAAAAAGCCAACCCGAATATCGGGGTGTCGGTTTACCGTGAGTTTTTGTTAAGTCAGCAACAGCGCGCGAAAAATAACGCCCGTCTGGCAAACGTCTTTAAAACAAAACACCTCAATATCTGGGTGTCGGCGCGTTCGGCGTATTTCAACCTGGTGAGCTGGCAGAGCTGCGAGGATAAATCACTGTCCCTTGAGCAGTTCGAGGGGCAGCCGTGCATTCTGGCCTTTGACCTGGCGCGTAAACTGGATATGAACAGCATGGCGCGACTTTATACCCGCGAGATTGACGGTAAAACGCATTACTACAGTGTAGCCCCGCGTTTCTGGGTACCGTATGACACGGTGTACAGCGTCGAGAAAAATGAAGATCGCCGGACAGCCGAACGCTTTCAGAAATGGGTGGAAATGGGCGTTCTGACCGTTACCGATGGTGCGGAGGTGGATTATCGCTACATCCTCGAAGAGGCCAAAGCGGCGAACAAAATCAGCCCGGTCAGCGAGTCACCCATCGACCCCTTCGGGGCGACCGGGCTCTCACATGACCTTGCTGATGAAGACCTGAACCCCATCACTATCATTCAGAACTACACCAACATGTCCGACCCGATGAAAGAGCTGGAAGCGGCAATTGAATCGGGGCGCTTTCATCATGATGGCAATCCCATCATGACCTGGTGTATCGGCAACGTGGTCGGCAAAACCATTCCGGGTAACGATGATGTGGTGAAGCCCGTCAAAGAGCAGGCGGAAAACAAAATCGATGGTGCAGTTGCGCTGATTATGGCGGTTGGCAGAGCCATGCTGTACGAGAAAGAAGACACGCTGTCTGACCACATTGAGTCCTATGGGATCCGCTCGCTTTAACTGAGGTAATTATGATCATGCTGATTCTCGCGCCTCTGGTGGGCATGCTGGGGGCGCTTTTTCTGGCGTATGGTGCCTGGCTGATTTATCCCCCGGCGGGGTTTGTTGTTGCCGGGGCGTTGTGCCTGTTCTGGTCGTGGCTGGTGGCGCGATATCTTGACCGTACACAGTCGTCTGTCGGCGGAGGTAAATAGTGTTCTTTTCGGGATTATTTCAACGAAAAAGTGACGCACCGGTGACCACGCCAGCAGAGCTGGCGGATGCTATCGGGTTGTCCTACGACACCTATACCGGAAAGCAGATCAGCAGCCAGCGGGCCATGCGACTGACGGCGGTTTTTTCCTGTGTCAGGGTGCTGGCGGAGTCGGTCGGGATGTTGCCCTGCAACCTGTATCACCTGAACGGCAGCCTGAAGCAGAGAGCCACTGGCGAACGTCTGCATAAGCTGATCTCCACGCATCCCAATGGCTATATGACGCCGCAGGAGTTCTGGGAGCTGGTGGTCACCTGTCTGTGCCTGCGGGGAAACTTTTACGCCTACAAAGTGAAAGCATTTGGCGAAGTGGCTGAACTGCTGCCCGTCGATCCCGGCTGTGTGGTACCGAAGCTTAACAGTAGCTGGGAGCCGGTCTATCAGGTCACATTCCCGGATGGCTCCACGGATGTACTGAGCCAGGAGGATATCTGGCATGTGCGCACGCTGACGCTGGACGGACTGGTGGGGCTGAATCCCATCGCCTATGCCCGCGAGGCAATATCGCTGGCGGCAGCGACCGAAGAGCACGGGGCCAGACTGTTCAGCAATGGCGCGGTGACGTCGGGTGTGTTGCGTACAGAGCAGACGCTGTCAGATCAGGCTTATGAGCGCCTGAAGAAAGATTTTGAGGAGCGTCACACCGGGCTTGGAAATGCTCACCGCCCGATGATCCTTGAGATGGGGCTGGACTGGAAGTCGATGGCGCTGAACGCCGAGGACAGCCAGTTCCTGGAAACCCGCAAGTTTCAGCTTGAAGAAATCTGTCGTCTGTTCCGGGTGCCGTTGCACATGGTGCAGAACACCGATCGCGCCACCTTCAACAATATCGAAGAGCTGGGGCTGGGATTTATCAACTATTCACTGGTGCCGTATCTGACCCGCATCGAACAGCGGATCAACACCGGACTGGTACGAAAAAGTAAGCAGGGCGTTTATTACGCCAAATTTAACGCCGGGGCGTTACTGCGCGGGGATATGAAGTCCCGTTTTGAAGCCTACGCCACCGGGATCAACTGGGGAATTTACTCTCCCAATGACTGCCGCGACCTGGAAGATATGAATCCGCGTCCCGGTGGTGATGTCTATCTCACACCGATGAACATGACCACGAAACCCTCCGATGGCAGTAAAGCCGGTAAGCAGAAGGATAACGCCAATGCAGACGAAACAACGTCTTGATGTACCGCTGAGTCTGAAATCTGTCAGTGACTCCGGTGAGTTTGAAGGGTATGGCTCCGTCTTTGGTGTAAAGGACAGCCACGATGATGTGGTGATGTCCGGGGCATTTGCTGCTTCCCTGCGGGCGTGGAGTGACAGAAAAGCGTTACCTGCGCTGCTCTGGCAGCACCGCATGGATGAACCCATCGGTGTTTACACCGAAATGAAGGAAGACGATGTCGGGCTTTACGTCAGGGGACGGTTGCTTATTGATGATGATCCCCTCGCAAAACGCGCACATGCACACATGAAGGCCGGTTCGTTAACCGGCCTTTCTATTGGGTACGTCCTGAAAGACTGGGAATACGACCGGAGCAAAGAAGCCTTTCTGCTGAAAGAAATCGACCTCTGGGAAGTCAGCCTGGTGACGTTCCCGTCTAACGACGAGGCGCGGATCAGCGACGTCAAGAACGCACTGGCCCGCGGGGAAATCCCCGAACAGAAAAAAATCGAAAGAGTCCTGCGTGATGTCGGACTCTCCCGTACCCAGGCCAAAGCATTCATGGCCGGGGGCTATGGCGCACTGTCCCTGCGCGACGCTGAGGATGTGGGCTCTGCACTGAATGCACTGAAAAATCTGAACTTCTAATCAGGAGAAATACGATGGCGGTTGATATTAAAGATGTCGAACAGGTCGCGCAGGAGCTGCAGCAGAAGTTTGACGACTTCAAAGCAAAGAACGACAAGCGCGTGGATGCGATTGAGCAGGAAAAAGGCAAACTTGCCGGGCAGGTGGAAACCCTGAACGGGAAACTCAGCGAGCTGGAAAATCTCAAAAGCGACCTTGAAAAAGAGCTGCTTGAGCTGAAACGTCCGGCAGGTGGTGCGCAAAATAAACTGGCCACCGAGCATAAAGAGGCGTTTGTGGGCTTCCTGCGTAAAGGCCGTGAAGACGGTCTGCGCGATCTGGAGCGCAAGGCATTGCAGGTGGGCACCGATGAAGACGGTGGCTATGCCGTGCCGGAAGCACTGGATCGCAACATTCTCACCCTGCTGAAAGATGAAGTGGTGATGCGCCAGGAAGCCACGGTGATCACCGTTGGCGGTTCCGACTACAAAAAACTGGTGAATCTGGGCGGCACGGCTTCCGGATGGGTGGGCGAGACTGACGCGCGCTCCCAGACTGCCACCTCAAAACTGGGACTGATTGAACCTTTCATGGGGGAAATCTACGGCAACCCGCAGGCCACCCAGAAAATGCTGGACGATGCCTTCTTCAACGTGGAGGCCTGGATCAACAGCGAGCTGGCAACCGAATTTGCCGAACAGGAAGAAATTGCCTTTACCTCAGGCGATGGCACCAAGAAGCCGAAAGGGTTCCTGGCGTATGAATCCACTGATGAAACCGATAAGGTCCGGGCGTTCGGCAAACTTCAGCATATTGTATCCGGCGAAGCGACGGCGGTGACCGCAGACGCCATTATCAAACTGATTTACACGCTGCGTAAGGCACACCGCACTGGCGCGAAGTTCATGATGAACAACAACAGCCTGTTTGCCATCCGTCTGCTGAAAGACAGCGAGGGTAACTATCTGTGGCGTCCGGGGCTGGAGCTGGGGCAGCCGTCCTCTCTGGCGGGTTACGGTATCGCTGAAAACGAACAGATGCCGGATATCGCCGCTGATGCGAAAGCCATTGCATTTGGTAACTTCAAACGGGGTTACACCATCGTTGACCGTATCGGCACCCGCATTCTGCGTGACCCGTACACCAATAAACCGTTTGTCGGTTTTTATACCACCAAGCGCACCGGCGGGATGCTGGTCGATTCGCAGGCCATCAAACTGCTGAAGATTGCAGCGGCGTAATCACTCAGGGGCGTGGAACCGCGCCCCCTGTTCTGACGGGTGAAGAATCATGATCCTGAAACAAGATCTGAAATGGTCACCGGACGGTATGCGTGTTGAGGTCATTCGGGCCGGTGAGTATGACGACGGGGCGCTTCCTGCCCGGGTGCAGGAGATTGCACTTCAGGCCGGGTTAGCAGAGCGCGGAACCAGTGCAAAAAGCAGTAAAGCGACAAAAGAGAAAAAAGCCACGACCAGTAAAGAGGGCTGAGTATGCTTCTGACAATGGAAGAGATTAAAGCCCAACTCCGGCTGGATGAGGATTTCGATGCTGATGACCGCCATCTGCAACTGCTGGCCTGTGCGGCGCAAAAGCGGACGGAAACGTATCTGAACCGGAAGCTCTATGCTCCGGATGAAACTATTCCGGACAGCGATCCGGACGGGCTGCACCTGCCGGATGATATTCGTCTGGGGATGCTGATGCTTATCAGCCATTTTTACGAAAATCGCTCGTCGGTTACAGACGTTGAGAAAATGGAGTTGCCAATGAGCTTTAACTGGCTTGTCGGCCCGTACAGGTATTTCCCGCAATGAAAATTCGTCAGGCGCAGACCAGCGCAACCTACATTCTGCCGGACCCCGGTGAACTGAATAAACGCGTCCTGATCCGCCAGCGGGTGGATATGCCCGCGGATAACTTTGGCGTGGAGCCTCAATACCCGGTTACGTTCCGGACATGGGCGAAGGTTATCCAGACCAGTGCCACCACCTGGCAGGAAACCGCGCAGACCGGGGACGCCATCACCCATTACATCACCATTCGTTACCGCCGGGGGATCACTGCTGATTATGAGGTGGTCTGTGATGACAGTGTGTACCGGGTGAAACGTCAGCGTGATCTGAACGGGGCGCGGCGCTTTCTGCTGCTGGAGTGTACGGAGCTGGGCGAATGTAGGCAGAGTCACGGAGGCAGCAATGGCGACTCCCTTTTTTCACGTTGATGTTCAGCAGCCCGCCGAGATGCGCTTTAACCGCGCCCGTGTCCGGCGGGCGTTTGTCACGATTGGGCAGCGTCATATGCGTGATGCCCGTCGGCTGGTGATGCGCCGTGCGCGGTCGGCACCGGGTGAAAACCCCGGTTATCAGACCGGACGCCTGGCTCGTTCGATTGGTTATATGGTGCCGAGAGCCAGTAAAAAGCGAGCCGGTTTTATGACATGCATTGCCCCTAACCAGCGCAACGGGAAGGGGAACCGGATGATCTCTGGTGACTTCTATCCGGCGTTTCTGTTTTTTGGTGTCCGGGGAGGAGCAAAACGTCGTCGTAGTCATCATCGTGGTGCATCCGGTGGCAGCGGCTGGCGACTGGCTCCACGTAATAACTTCATGGTGGAAACGCTTGAAAAGAACCGCAGCTGGACACGCTATTTTCTGGCGCGGGAATTGCGTAAATCACTGAAGCCGGAGCGACGACACAGATGAAACTGACGCCTGTTATTGCTGCACTGCGTGCCCGTTGTCCGTATTTTGAAAACCGGGTTGCAGGCGCGGCCCAGTTCAAAAATCTGCCGGAGGTCGGAAAGCTGAAACTCCCGGCGGCATATGTTGTACCGGGTGATGATTCTCCGGGAGAAAACAAAAGCCAGACCGACTACTGGCAGGAGCTGAAAGAGGGTTTCTCCGTGGTTGTCATACTGAGTAACGGGCGTGATGAGCGCGGTCAGTTTGCCTCGTATGATGTGGTGGACGATGTCCGGCAGATGCTCTTTAAGGCTCTGCTGGGCTGGAACCCGGAGGCGTGCGGTAACCCGATTACCTATGACGGCGGCATGCTGCTGGATCTGAATCGTCATGAGCTGATTTATCAGTTCGATTTTTCGGTCATCAGCGAGCTGACTGAAGACGATACCCGCCAGCAGGATGATCTGAACAGTCTGGATGAACTGCAAACGCTGGCGATTGATGTTGATTATCTCGAGCCCGGTAACGGGCCTGACGGCGATATCGAACATCACACCGAAATACCCCTTCCTTCCTGAGGATCCTCATGTTTGTCAAACCTGTTAAAGGGCGGTCAGTGCCTGACCCTGCCCGCGGCGACCTTTTGCCCGCCGAAGGGCGAAATGTTGACGAGAACAACTACTGGCTGCGCCGTGAAGCAGCGGGTGATATCCGGCGCGTGAATAAAAAGGTGAACACCGATGACGATAAGCTTTAACACCATTCCGTCGAATACGCTGGTTCCGTTGTTTTATGCGGAAATGGATAACCAGGCGGCGAATACTGCACAGGACAGCGGAGCATCGCTGCTGATTGGTCATGCCAATAACGGTGCAGAGATTGTTGCCAACAGTCTGGTACTGATGCCGTCGGCAGACTATGCACGCCAGATTTGTGGTGCGGGAAGTCAGCTGGCGCGTATGGTCGAGGCTTATCGCCAGACCGACCCGTTTGGCGAGCTGTATGTGATTGCCGTTCCGGAAGCCACAGGCGCGGCGGCAACGGTTACGCTGACGGTGACCGGGGCGGCAACCGAAACCGGCACGGTGAATGTTTATGTGGGACGTACCCGCGTGCAGGCACCGGTGACCAACGGAGATAACGTCACGACGATTGCCGGCAGTATCCAGGATGCCATTAATGCCGTTCCGGCCCTGCCGTTTACGGCCTCATCTTCGGCAGGCGTGGTCACGCTGACCGCGCGTCATAAGGGGCTTTGCGGGAATGAAATTCCTGTCAGCCTCAATTACTACGGCTTTGGTGGGGGCGAAGTGCTGCCAGCGGGCGTACAGATTGCCGTGGCGACGGGGACCGCCGGAACGGGCGCTCCGGTTCTCACCGGCGCGGTGGCTGCAATGGCGGATGAGCCGTTTGATTATATCGGCCTGCCGTTCAACGACACGGCCTCCGTTAACACGCTGGTGACCGAGATGAACGATACCAGCGGTCGCTGGAGCTATGCGCGTCAGCTGTATGGTCATGTGTATACGGCAAAGATCGGCACGCTGTCAGAACTGGTGACCGCAGGTGACCAGTTTAACCAGCAGCACATTACCCTGGCGGGATACGAAAAAGAGACCCAGACGCCTGCCGACGAGCTGGCGGCAAGCCGTACCGCCCGCGCAGCGGTGTTTATTCGCAACGATCCGGCACGTCCCACGCAGACCGGTGAGCTGGTGGGGATGCTGCCTGCGCCGAAGGGGAAACGGTTCACGATGACCGAACAACAGACCCTGCTGTCTCATGGCGTGGCAACGGCGTATGTCGAAAGCGGGGTGCTGCGCATTCAGCGTGATGTCACCACGTACAGGAAAAACGCTTACGGTGTTGCGGATAACAGCTACCTCGACAGCGAGACGCTGCATACCAGCGCGTATGTGCTGCGCAAACTGAAATCCGTCATTACCAGTAAGTACGGGCGTCACAAGCTTGCCAGCGACGGTACCCGCTTTGGTCCCGGTCAGGCGATTGTCACACCGGCGGTGATCAAAGGGGAACTGCTGGCAACCTACCGTCAGCTTGAGCGTGCGGGGATCGTGGAAAACTACGAACTGTTTAAGCAGTACCTGGTTGTGGAGCGTGATGCCAGCGATCCGAACCGCCTGAACACGCTGTTCCCGCCTGACTATGTTAACCAGTTGCGTGTCTTTGCCGTGGTTAACCAGTTCCGTCTTCAGTATTCAGAGGAGTCCGCATAATGGCCCGTATCGGGGGAACCTGTTATTTCAAAATTGACGGTCAGCAGCTATCGCTGACCGGCGGCATTGAGGTGCCCATGAACAGGACGGTCAATGATGACATCATCGGCCTGGACGGTTCAGTGGACCGCAAGGAAACTCACCGTGCGCCTTATGTCAAAGGGACCTTCAAGGTGCCGAAGAATTTTCCGGTGAGCAAAATCACCTCGTCTGATGAGATGACCATCACTGCAGAGCTGGCGAACGGTCAGGTCTATGTATTGTCGTCCGCCTGGCTGCACGGCGAAGCGAACCATAATGCCGAAGAAGGCACGGTTGATCTTGAGTTCCACGGTGAAGAAGGGGATTACCAGTAATGAAAGAGCTTGAGTTAAAGAAACCGATTATCGCTCATGGTGAGACACTTTCCGTACTGGAGTTTGATGAACCCACCGGGAAGGATGTCCGCGAGCTGGGGTATCCCTACCAGATGAATCAGGATGAGTCCGTCAGACTTCTGGCGCATGTGGTGTCGAAATACATTGTGCGGCTGGCGAAAGTGCCGCAAAGCTCTGTCGACCAGATGTCTCCGGCAGACCTGAATGCAGCGGCGTGGCTTGTGGCCGGTTTTTTCCTCCAGGCCTGACGGCTGAATACCTCACTGATCGCTTCTTTGACTGCGCCAGTTACTGGCGCATTAATCCCTTCGAATTGCTGAATATGCCGATCAGTGAAATTCCCTTGCTGGTCAGTCAGGCAAACAGGATAGAGCAGGAGAAACGCACACATGGCTGAATTTGAGCTTAAGGCGTTGATCACCGGTGTCGACAGACTTTCTCCCGCGCTGTCGAAAATGCAAAAGAAAATCCGGGGATTTAAACGCCAGGCGGAAGAAGCATCACAGGGTGGGCTGGCGCTTGGTGGCGGACTGGCAGCGGGTCTGACGCTTTCCCTGAAATCTTATGCCGATCAGGAAAACGCCGCCACCGGGCTGAAAGTCGCCATGATGGATGCGAACGGCGAGGTCGGAAAGAGCTTTCAGGACATCAATAAACTGGCTATTGGCCTGGGTAACCAGCTACCCGGTACAACGGCTGATTTCCAGAACATGATGCAGATGCTGGTGCGTCAGGGGATCCCGGCAGAAAATATTCTTGGCGGTGTGGGTAAAGCGACAGCTTATCTTGCGGTACAACTGAAAAAAACACCGGAAGCGGCTGCTGAGTTTGCTGCAAAGATGCAGGATGCTACCGGAACGGCGTCAGAAGACATGATGGGGCTGTTCGACACTATCCAGAAGGCGTTTTATCTGGGCGTTGACGATACCAACATGTTGTCCTTCTTCACTAAAACCAGTTCTGTTCTGAAGATGGTGAACAAGGACGGTCTTCAGGCTGCACAGAGCCTTGCCCCCATCAGCGTCATGATGGATCAGATGGGGATGAACGGGGAGTCGGCAGGTAATGCCCTGCGAAAAGTTATCCAGTCCGGATTAAGCGTTAAGAAAATCAGGGACGTCAATAAAGTTATGGCCCGTCAGAAACTCGGGGTACAGCTCGATTTTACTGACGGCAAAGGAAGTTTTGGCGGTCTTGATAACATGTTTAAGCAACTGGCAAAGCTGCGAAAATTGACCGACGTTAAGCGAACAGGTGTACTTAAGGCAATATTTGGTGATGATGCCGAAACCCTTCAGGTGGTCAATGCGCTGATCGATAAAGGAAAGGATGGTTACGATCAGATCCAGCAAAAGATGAATAAACAGGCCAGCCTGAATAAACGTGTTCAGGCACAGCTTGGTACGCTGTCCAACCTGTGGGAGGCAATGACGGGGACCGCAACTAACGGCCTTGCGGCTATTGGCGGCGCATTTTCTGGTGACGCCAAAAATATCACGCAATGGCTGGGGGAGTTGGGGGAAAAATTCACGAAGTTTGCGGATGAAAATCCCCGGGTTATTCGCGGCGTCGTCGGGCTTGCTGCCGGTCTTGCGATTCTGAAACTGGGATTGATGAGCGTGGGCAGTGCCATCAGCATTGTCAGCAGGATCATGTCGATGACGCCGATTGGCATGATTGCGACGGCGATAGCCCTGGCTGCGGGATTAATTATCACTAACTGGGATGTTGTCGGACCTTATTTCAAGAAGCTCTGGGAAACCATTGGTCCTTATTTTGAGGCTGGCTGGGAACTTCTGAAGAAGGTTTTTGCCTGGTCGCCGCTGGGGATGGTAATCAATAACTGGGGACCGGTTGTTAAGTGGTTTCAGGATATGTGGGACAAGCTGAAGCCAATTATTGAGTGGTTTACCGACAGTTCCGGTGACACGGTCGATGCCATTAACTCTGCGCAGTGGGGCGCGGGTGCTTATGATGCTTATGGGACGGGAATACCGGCACGGGGATACACACCTTATCAGGCGGTAGATCCGGCTCAGTCAAACAACGCCTCCGATGCCACAGGCCCGAATCCCTTCATGATTAACAAAGCTTCTGCGCCAAAAGTTGATGGTGAGATCAAGGTCTCTTTTGTGAATTCGCCTCCGGGTATGCGGGTTATGGAAACGCGATCCAGCGGTTTTGATGTCAGCCATGATGTTGGCTATACGCGCTTTGGCAGGTAATGAAAAATTAATCTGTTAATGAGTCCCACTCCGGTGGGATTTTTTATGTACGGAGTTTATATGACGTGGAAAGACAGACTTCAGGACGCGTCATTTCGCGGTGTGCCGTTTAAGGTTGAAGAAGAAAGTGCGGGAACCGGTCGTCGTGTGGAAACGCACGAATACCCGAACCGCGACAAACCCTATACCGAAGACCTGGGGAAAATCACTTTCCGCCCGTCCATCACAGCTTATGTGGTGGGAGATGACTGCTTTGACCAGCGCGATCGCCTGATTGACGCGCTGAATAAACCCGGTCCCGGCACGCTTGTCCATCCGACTTACGGTGAGCTGAAAGTCTGTGTTGACGGGGAAGTTCGGGTCAGCACATCGAAGAGTGAAGGGCGTATTGTCCGCTTTGACCTGAAGTTTGTCGAAGCGGGAGAACTCTCTTACCCCACTTCAGGTGCGGCGACGGCGCAGACGCTGATGTCATCCTGTTCTGCACTGGATGACTGCATCAGTGACAGCTTCAGTGGTTTCAGTATCGATGGCGTGGCAGATTTTGTGCAGAACGACGTCGTCGGTAATGCCAGCACAATGCTTGGGTATGTTTCTGATGCGATGAAAGTGGTGGATTCTGCCGTATCGGATGCCGCCAGGCTGTTGCAGGGGGATATCTCGGTACTTCTGCCGCCGCCATCGTCAGGCAAAAATTTCGTTGAGCAGGTGCAGAAAATGTGGCGTACCGGGAAACGCCTTTATGGTAACGCCAGCGACCTGGTCACCATGATCAAAACGCTTTCCGGTGTCATCCTCGGCAGCGATCTGCAACCGCGCGGCGTCTGGAAAACGGACAGTAAAACCACCGCCACGGCGACGCAGCAGCGTAACGTGGTTGCCAGCACCCTTCGTACGACCGCAATCAGCGAAGCGGCGTATGCCGTCACACGATTGCCTGCGCCCACAACTTCCGCGGTGATGCAGAATGCCACAGTGGGGCAGTCAACAACACCCGCGCAGAGCACCGGCTGGCCTTCTGTCACGCATCCGGCACTGAACAATGCACCGGCGGTGAAAAACACGGTTGACCTGCCAACGTGGGAAGAACTGACCGACATTCGCGACACACTGAATACGGCAATTGATAAGGAGTTGTCCCGTACAACCAGTGATGCGCTGTTTCTGGCGCTGCGCCGGGTGAAAGCAGATCTGAATGCGGATATCAACACGCGCCTTGAACAGTCTGCACGGATCATTCAGCGCACGCCGGATGAGGTTTTACCCGCGCTGGTGCTGGCGGCGACCTGGTTTGATAACGCGGCGCGTGACGCGGACATTATCCGGCGTAATGCCATTACGCATCCCGGCTTTGTGCCGGTGATCCCTCTGAAGGTGCCAGTGCAATGAACGACAATGTCACGCTACGGGTAAATGGCCGGGAGTGGAATGGCTGGACATCGGTGCGCATCGGTGCCGGTATTGAACGGCTGGCGCGGGATTTCAGTGTGGAGATCACCCGCCAGTGGCCGGGAGATGAGGGTATTACCACGCTTCAGCCGTGCATTAAAAACGGTTCAAAAGTGGAGGTGCTGATTGGTGATGAGCTGGTGATCACCGGCTGGGTGGAGGCGACGCCCGTTCGTTACGATGCCCGTTCGGTCAGCACCGGTATTGCCGGACGCAGTCTGACCGCTGACCTGATTGACTGTGCAGCCGAACCGACACAGTTTAACGGACGATCGCTGGTACAGATTGCGTAGGCGCTTGCTGCGCCTTTCGGCATTGAGGTGGTGAACAACGGTGCGCCGTCGGGTGTTATTCCTGATGTCCAGCCTGATCACGGTGAAACGGTGATTGAGGTAATCAACAAAATACTCGGTCAGCAGCAGGCACTGGCTTACGACGACCCGCACGGCAGGCTGGTGATTGGCGGTATTGGCTCAACGCGGGCACATACCGCGCTGGTACTTGGGGAAAACATCCTTTCCTGTGATACGGAGAAGAGTATCCGGGAGCGGTTTTCAGTTTACCAGGTGGCGGGGCAGCGTGCCGGAAACGACGATGATTTCGGTGAGGCCACCACCACCGCGCTGCGGGCCCGCACAGAGGACGCATTTATTGCCCGTTACCGTCCGATGTATATCAGGCAGACAGGGCAGGCCACGGGGGCAGGTTGTATTGCGCGTGCTGACTTTGAAGCCCGACAACGGGCGGCGCGGACGGATGAAACCACCTATGTGGTGCAGGGCTGGCGACAGGGTAACGGTACGCTGTGGCAGCCCAACCAGCGGGTGATTGTCTTTGATCCGGTCTGTGGTTTCGACAATACCGAACTGCTTGTTTCGGAAGTCACGTTTACTCAGGACCAGAACGGCACCCTGACGGAAATCCGTGTCGGCCCGCCTGATGCTTATCTGCCTGAACCCGAAGATCCCGGCGCGCGGAAAAAGAAAAAAGCCAGAGTACAGGAGGACCCGTTCTGATGAGGGCGATTGAAACCATACAGCGACAACTCCTCGGGCTGATTGGGCGGGCCGTGGTGAAAAGCATCAGTGCCGCCACGAAATGTCAGACCGTGGATGTGTCCCTGATTGCCGGTGAACCCAAAGCCGGGGTTGAACATCTTGAACCTTACGGTTTTACCGCAAGGGCAAACAGCGGTGCGGAAGCGGTGGTGTTGTTTCCGGATGGTGACCGTTCTCATGCGGTGGTTGTTACGGTGTCGGACCGGCGTTACCGCCTGAAAGGGTTGCAGACGGGTGAGGTGGCTGTCTATGACGATCAGGGGCAGTCCGTGACGCTGACCCGGGAGGGGATCGTGGTGGACGGTGCAGGTAAAACGATCACGTTTCGCAATGCACCTGAAGCACGTTTTGAAATGGATCTGGAAGTGACCGGACAGGTGAAAGACCTGTGCGACTCCGGCGGCACCACCATGTCAGCGATGCGGCTTGCCTATAACGGGCATCGTCACAGAGAGAACGGTCAGGGCAGTAACACCGACAAACCTGATAAAGCGATGGAGGCATGATGGAAGTGTGGCTGACGGTGAACGGTAAACGCACCTGCGCCAGCGCACCGCTGGATCCGCTGACCCGCGCCGTGGTGATTTCCCTGTTTACCTGGCGGCGGGCGGAGCCTGATGACAACGCCGACGTCCCGATGGGATGGTGGGGGGATACCTGGCCTGCGGTACAGAATGACCGTTACGGCTCCCGACTGTGGCTGCTTCAGCGCAGCAAACTGACCAATCAGCTGGTGCAGACGGTAAGGGGGTATATCCGCGAATGCCTGCAATGGATGACTGATGACGGCGTGGTGTCCCGTATTGATCTGGATATCCGCCGCACCGGGATTAATGAACTGGGTAACAGTATCACTCTCTGGCGTCGTGACGGACCGGTAATGATTTCTTTTGATGATCTGTGGAGTGCGATAACGCATGGCGGACAGTGAATTTCAGCGCCCGACGCTGGCAGAAAATATCAGTATGCTCCGTAACGATTTATTCGCCAGGCTGGACGTCAGCGACACGCTCCGGCGCATGGATGAAGACGTGCGGGCAAAGGTGTATGCGGCGGCGCTGCATACGGTTTACGGGTACATCGATTATCTGGCAATGAACATGCTGCCTGACCTGTGCGATGAGTCCTGGCTGGCGCGACATGCTGCGATGAAACGGTGTCCGCGCAAGGGGGCCACGGCTGCCAGCGGGTATATGCGCTGGGAAGGTGTCAGCGATGGCCTGAAGGTGACCGCCGGGAGTGTTATTCAGCGCGATGACCTGGTGCAGTACACGACAACTGACGATGCAACCAGCTCCGGTGGTGTCCTGCGCGTGCCGATCGCCTGCTCAAGTGCAGGTGCGGTCGGTAACGCTGACGACGGTACGGCATTAATCCTGGTCACGCCGGTGAATGGTCTGCCGTCTTCCGGTGTGGCTGACACCGTGACAGGCGGATTTGATACTGAAGAGCTGGAAACGTGGCGCGCCCGCGTCATTGAGCGGTATTACTGGACGCCGCAGGGCGGGGCTGACGGGGACTATGTCGTCTGGGCTAAAGAAGTGCCTGGCATTACCCGCGCATGGACATACCGACACTGGATGGGAACGGGGACTGTCGGTGTGATGATTGCCAGCAGTGACCTGATTAATCCCATTCCGGAAGAATCAACGGAAACGGCGGCAAGACAACATATCGGGCCACTGGCCCCGGTGGCAGGCTCTGATTTGTTTGTGTTCAGGCCGGTGGCACATACGGTGGATTTTCATATCCGTGTGACGCCGGACACACCGGAAATACGGGCTGCCATCACCGCGGAGTTGCGTTCGTTTCTGCTGCGTGATGGTTATCCGCAGGGAGAACTGAAGGTGTCACGTATCAGTGAAGCGATTTCCGGTGCGAACGGGGAATACAGCCATCAGTTGCTTGCACCGGCGGACAATATCACCATTGCGAAAAATGAACTGGCGGTTCTGGGGGCGATTTCATGGACGTGACAAACGATGATTACATCCGTCTGTTGTCAGCACTGTTGCCGCCCGGTCCGGCGTGGTCAGCCAGCGATCCGGCGATTGCCGGTGCGGCACCGTCATTAACCCGTGTTCATCAGCGTGCGGATGCCCTGATGCAGGAGCTGGATCCGCGCACCACCACCGAACTGATAAACCGCTGGGAGCGTCTGTGCGGCCTGCCGGATGAATGTATTCCGGCAGGGACGCAGACCCTTCGCCAGCGTCAGCAACGGCTGGATGCGAAGGTTAACCTGGCGGGCGGCATCAATGAGGATTTTTATCTTGCACAGCTTGCTGCCCTGGGCAGACCAGACGCCACCATCACGCGATACGACAAAAGCACGTTCACCTGCTCATCGGCCTGTACTGACGCGGTGAATGCGCCGGAATGGCGGTATTACTGGCAGGTCAACATGCCAGCCGCCACCAACACCACCTGGATGACATGTGGCGATCCCTGTGATTCCGCGCTGCGCTTCTGGGGGGACACCGTTGTCGAGTGTGTTCTTAACAAACTCTGCCCGTCGCATACCTATGTGATTTTTAAATATCCGGAGTAATCCATGCATCGTATAGACACGAAAACCGCGCAGAAGGATAAGTTCGGCGCGGGTAAGAACGGTTTTACCCGTGGTAACCCCCAGACCGGCACGCCTGCCACCGATCTGGATGATGACTACTTTGACATGTTGCAGGAGGAGCTTTGCAGCGTTGTGGAGGCATCCGGTGCCAGCCTGGAGAAGGGGCGGCATGACCAGCTGCTTACCGCGCTTCGTGCGCTGCTGTTAAGCCGCAAGAATCCGTTTGGCGATATCAAATCGGATGGCACGGTGAAAACAGCTCTCGAAAACCTTGGTTTGGGAGAAG
>NZ_CAWNSE010000025.1:0-37489 GCF_963876935.1 Escherichia sp. MOD1-EC4550 | reverse complement strand
AAAGCTTTCCGGAACCCCCAGCCTAGCTGGGGGTTTTCTGTGCATAAAAAAATGGCGCTTTTTACAGCGCCATTTTCAGCTTAAAGTTCAAAAGAGATTATATCCCTTCTTCACTCTCTTTTTTCGCTTCTGCCTTTTCGATTTCACGATACCAGCGTGGATGGTGTTTCTTCGCCCAACGACGGCTCACCTTCCCTTCGATCATCCCTTTAATCGACCCTTTCACCCAGAATGCCATATACATATGGATCAGGATGGCGTGGATCAGGATGATACCCGCAGCCGCGTGAATCAACAGGCTATAACGGACAACCTGCATCGGGAAGTACTGCGCAAAGTACGGACGCCAGATAATCACCCCGGTTACCAGCAGCACGAAAATCATGCTCATGATCGACCAGAACATCATCTTTTGCCCGGCGTTGTACTTACCAACATCCGCCACTTTGTGTTCATTGCCTTTTAATACTTCGACAATGTTCAACAGCCACGGAATATCTTTCTTATCCGGGATGTTGTGATGCACAAAACGCACAAACATAAACATCAGCGCGACGAAAATCGCAATGCCGAAGAACGGGTGCAAAATGCGTCCCATCTGCGGCGTACCGAAGGTTTGCGTCAGCCATTGCAGCGTCGGGAAGAAGAACGAAATCCCGGACAGCGCCACCAGGAAGAAGCAAATCACCACGGTCCAGTGACAGGCGCGATCAATAAACTTGGTGCGCACAATCATTTTCGACTTACTCATGATGATCCTCCTCGTCATCGTCCACTTCCTTATTCGGGCCAATACCGATGTAGTGGAAAATTAACCCGGCAAAAGTGGCGATAAAGCCAGCCGCTGCCAGCGGTTTCAACGCGCCTTTCCACAGGTTCACCGAAGTGTCGATCTTCGGATCTTTTGGCAGACCGTGATACAGCTCCGGCTGATCGGCGTGATGCAGCACGTACATGACGTGCGTACCACCGACCCCTTCCGGGTTGTAGACGCCAGCATGTTCGTAACCACGCGCTTTCAGTTTCGCCACGCGCTGTTCCGCCAGCTCCAGCATCTCCTTCTTGGTGCCGAAGTGGATAGCCCCGGTCGGACAAGTTTTCACACAAGCCGGTTCCTGACCAACGCTGACGCGATCGACGCAGAGTGTGCATTTATATACCCGGTTATCCTCTTTGTTGAGGCGTGGAATATTAAACGGACACCCGGCAATGCAGTAACCACAGCCGATGCAGTTTTCCGACTGGAAATCGACAATCCCGTTAGCGTACTGAATGATTGCACCAGCAGACGGGCACGCCTTCAGGCAGCCCGGATCTTCACAGTGCATACAACCGTCTTTACGGATCAGCCACTCCAGCTTGCCGTTCTGTTCGGTTTCGCTAAAGCGCATCACCGTCCAGGACTTGGCGCTCAGATCGGCGGGGTTATCATAAACCCCGACGCAGTGCCCCACTTCATCACGGATATCGTTCCACTCCGAACACGCCACCTGACAGGCTTTACAGCCGATACAGGTGGAAACGTCGATAAGTTTCGCGACTTCTGCTTTGTAATCACGCACCTGAGAAGGCGGCGTGATGGAGTTAGTTGCGGACCTTTTGATAATGTCCTGCGTTTCCATAGCCATCTGTTCGCCCCCTTACGCCTTCTCGATGTTGACTAAGAACGCTTTATATTCCGGCGTTTGCGAGTTTGCATCACCGACATTCGGCGTCAGAGTGTTAGCGATATAACCTTTACGCGCGACACCCTCAAAGCCCCAGTGGATTGGAATACCCACCGTTTCAACCTGCTGACCGTTTACATTCAGTGGTTTCAGACGGCGCGTTACCACAGCCACCGCGCGGATAAAGCCACGCTTGCTGGAGACAGTGACACGATCGCCGTTGGCAATGCCTTTCGCCGCCGCCAGCGTTTCGCTGATTTCCACAAACTGTTCCGGCTGAGCAATTGCGTTGAGCAACGCGTGCTTGGTCCAGGTGTGGAAGTGCTCGGTCAGACGGTAGGTCGTACCCACATACGGGAACTGCTCTTTTTTACCCATCCGCAGCGCGTCTTGTTCATACAGACGAACCACCGGGTTAGACACCACGTTCGGATGCAGCGGGTTAGTGCCCAGCGGCGTTTCAATTGGCTCGTAGTGTTCCGGGAACGGACCTTCCGCCATTTTATTAATGGCAAACAGGCGTCCCATCCCTTCCGGCTGCATGATAAACGGCCCGGTTGGTGTACCCGGTGCGGCATTGCCGAAGTCCGGAATATCGTTACCCGTCCACTTGCTGCCGTTCCACTGGATCAGCATCCGTTTCGGATCCCACGGTTTACCGTTGATATCCGCCGAAGCACGGTTGTACAGCACGCGACGGTTGAGCGGCCACGCCCAGGCCCATCCCAGCGTATTCCCCAGACCGGACGGGTCGGAGTTATCGCGGTTGGCCATCTGGTTGCCCTGCTCTGTCCAGCTACCCGTGTAGATCCAGCAAGAAGATGCGGTTGTACCGTCATCACGCAGATGCGCAAAGCTACTCAGCAACTGCCCTTTCTTCGCAATCAGTACGCCATTAGCGTCATAGAGATCTTCCAGCGCATAGCCGTTATTCTCTTTCGCCACTTCGTCAGACTGCGGTTCGTGCGGCTGCTTGTAGTTCCAGCTCATCTTCATCAGCGGTTCTACGCCTTTACCACCTTCGGCCTGGTACAGCTCGCGCAGATGATGGTAGATACCCGCCAGAATTTCGCCGTCGTTACGCGCTTCGCCCGGCGCATCCTGACCTTTCCAGTGCCACTGCAACCAGCGACCGGAGTTAGCGATAGAACCATCTTCTTCAGCAAAGCAGGTCGAAGGCAGACGGAATACCTCTGTCTGAATAGATGCCGGATCGACATCGTTCGACTCGCCGTGGTTCTGCCAGAAAGTAGAGGTTTCAGTCACCAGCGGATCGATAACCACCATGTACTTCAGCTTGCTCAGGCAGCTCACCACTTTGTTTTTGTCCGGGAAGGACGCAACCGGGTTAAAGCCCTGGCAGAAATAACCAGTGACTTTGCCTTCGTCCATCATGTTGAAATACTTGATGACGTCGTAGGTCTGGTCCCACTTCGGCAGCCAGTCGTAGCCCCAGTTATTCTCTTTCTGTGCGGCATCGCCGTAGAAAGATTTCATCAGGCTAACGAAGAACTTCGGATAGTTGCTCCAGTAGTTCACCTGATCAGCCAGCGTCGCTTTCGGCGTGTTCGCTTCCAGATACGACTGCAAATCAACCTGTTTTTCTGACGGCAGCGTCAGATAACCCGGCAGGCTGGTAGAGAGCAGGCCTAAGTCGGTCAGGCCCTGAATGTTAGAGTGACCACGCAATGCGTTCACGCCGCCACCAGCCATACCCATGTTACCGAGCAGCAACTGGATCATCGCCATAGTACGGATGTTCTGCGCACCCACGGTGTGTTGGGTCCAGCCCAGCGCGTACAGGAAGGTGGTTGTGCGATCCGGCGCGCTGGTGGAGGCCAGCACTTCACATACTTTCAGGAAGTCAGCTTTTGGCGTACCGCAGATGTTTTCTACTACGTCCGGCGTGTAACGGGAAACGTGCGCTTTCAGCAAGTTCCACACACAGCGCGGATGGGTCAGTGTTTCATCGCGTTTCGCATAGCCATTTTCATCGAACTGATAGTTCCAGGACGACTTATCGTACTGACGTTTTTCAGCGTCATAACCGCTGAACAGGCCGTCTTCAAAAGTAAAATCATCACGCACCAGCAGGCTGGCGTTGGTGTAATGCTTAACGTATTCGGCGTTGATCTTGTTGTTTTCGATCAGGTAGCGCAAAACGCCAGACAGGAACGTAATGTCCGTACCGGAACGAATAGGTGCGTAGATATCCGCCACAGAAGCGGTACGCGTAAAACGGGGATCGACAACGATCAAGGTTGCATCGTTGTTGTTTTTCGCTTCCATCGCCCAGCGAAAACCGACGGGATGCGCTTCAGCAGCGTTACCGCCCATCACCATTACGACGTTAGCGTTTTTGATATCCACCCAGTGGTTGGTCATCGCACCGCGACCAAATGTTGGAGCAAGACTTGCTACCGTTGGTCCGTGTCAGACGCGCGCCTGGTTGTCTACCGCCAGCATCCCGAGGGAGCGGGCAAATTTCTGTGTCAGCATCCCGGTTTCGTTGCTGGCACCGGAAGCACACAGCATACCGGTAGAAAGCCAACGGTTTACCGTTACGCCCTGCTCATTCTTTTCAATAAAGTTAGCGTCACGGTCTGCCTTCATCAGCTTCGCAATGCGGGAGAATGCTTCTTCCCAGCTAATGCGCTGCCATTTGTCAGAACCTGGCGCACGATATTCCGGGTAGCGCAGACGGTTTTCGCTGTTGACGTAATCCAGCAATCCGGCCCCTTTCGGGCACAGCGCACCACGGCTTACCGGATGATCCGGGTCACCTTCAATGTGATAAATCGCTTCTCTGGCGTTTTTCGCGCCATCACCCAGGCTATACATCAATAGCCCGCAACCTACGGAACAGTATGTACAAGTGTTACGGATCTCTTTCGCGCGTAATAATTTGTAGTTTCGCGCCTGAGCCAGTGCTTGCTTCGGGGCAAAGCCCAATGCCGCGACTGTTGTTCCCGCCATACCGCCCGCGCAGATTTTAAAAAATTGTCTGCGACTGACGTCCATTGCTTTCCTCTTTTTTCAGGGGTATTACTGCGCGAGGAAACTAACAGTAAAATTCTGAATCTTTTTGCGCGAAATCAAAAAGAACAGCTGTTTGCCACAAAATAATCCGCCTGCGCAAATTGACCTACCTCAATAGCGGTAGAAAAACGCACCACTGCCTGACAGGCCAGTTAAAAAAATGCTATAAAATTCAGCTTAATTTTTAACGGCAAGAGAGACAAAACAGCGAGCATGACACGACAAAAAGCAACGCTCATAGGGCTAATAGCGATCGTCCTGTGGAGCACAATGGTAGGATTGATTCGCGGTGTCAGTGAGGGGCTCGGCCCGGTCGGCGGCGCAGCTGCTATCTATTCATTAAGCGGGCTGCTGTTAATCTTCACGGTTGGATTTCCGCGAATTCGGCAGATCCCGAAAGGCTATTTGCTCGCCGGGAGTCTGTTATTCGTCAGCTATGAAATCTGTCTGGCGCTTTCCTTAGGGTATGCGGCGAGCCGTCATCAGGCGATTGAAGTAGGTATGGTGAACTATCTATGGCCCAGTCTGACAATTCTCTTTGCCATTCTGTTTAATGGTCAGAAAACCAACTGGCTGATTGTACCTGGATTATTATTAGCCCTGGTCGGTGTCTGTTGGGTGTTAGGCGGTGACAATGGGTTACACTATGATGAAATCATCAATAATATTACCACCAGTCCATTAAGTTATTTCCTGGCGTTCATTGGCGCTTTTATCTGGGCAGCCTATTGTACAGTAACGAATAAATACGCACGCGGATTTAACGGTATTACCGTTTTCGTCCTGCTGACAGGAGCAAGTTTGTGGGTTTACTATTTTTTAACGCCGCAACCGGAGATGGTATTTAGCACACCCGTCATGATTAAACTCATCTCTGCGGCATTTACCTTAGGATTTGCTTACGCTGCGTGGAACGTTGGCATTTTACATGGCAACGTCACCATTATGGCAGTAGGTTCGTATTTTACGCCCGTACTTTCGTCGGCGCTTGCTGCGGTACTGCTTAGTGCTCCGCTATCGTTCTCATTCTGGCAAGGCGCACTGATGGTCTGCGGCGGTTCCCTGCTCTGCTGGCTGGCGACACGTCGTGGATAAAATTATTGTCGGGTCATAGCACCCGGCAGTTAACCCGCTAAATTACGACAATAATAAAAAATAAATTTCAAATACCAGTAATTCACCTTATATCTCATTTCGACTTCGATCACATATCGACAAATAATATTATTTCATCTAGTATTCTCATTGTTTTTAATCACCATTCTATTTTAAAAACAGTATGTCATTTGTAAATGACGCCGTTTAAAATTCGTTTAGAAAATAGGTTTAACGATAATTAAAAGGATACTGTTAAATGAAATTAAAAATAGTTGCGGTGGTTGTAACTGGTTTGTTAGCTGCGAACGTAGCACATGCTGCCGAAGTATATAACAAGGATGGTAATAAACTCGACCTTTATGGCAAGGTTACCGCTCTACGTTATTTTACTGATGATAAGCGTGACGATGGTGATAAAACTTATGCCCGTCTCGGTTTTAAAGGAGAAACGCAAATCAATGATCAAATGATTGGTTTTGGTCACTGGGAATATGATTTTAAAGGCTATAACGATGAAGCCAACGGCTCGCGCGGCAACAAAACCCGTCTTGCCTATGCAGGTTTAAAAATTAGTGAATTTGGCTCTCTGGACTATGGTCGTAACTACGGTGTCGGTTATGACATTGGTTCATGGACCGATATGTTGCCAGAATTTGGTGGAGATACCTGGAGCCAGAAAGATGTCTTCATGACATATCGTACCACTGGTGTGGCAACCTATCGCAACTACGATTTCTTTGGCTTAATTGAAGGGCTGAACTTTGCCGCACAATATCAAGGCAAAAATGAACGCTCTGATAACGCTCATCTTTATGGTGCTGACTATACGCGTGCCAATGGTGACGGTTTCGGTATCTCCTCAACTTATGTTTATGATGGCTTTGGGATCGGTGCTGTGTATACCAAATCTGATCGGACAAATGCGCAGGAAAGAGCAGCGGCTAATCCTCTCAATGCCTCCGGTAAGAATGCAGAACTGTGGGCAACAGGTATAAAATATGATGCCAACAACATTTACTTTGCAGCTAATTACGCTGAAACATTAAACATGACCACCTATGGTGATGGTTATATCTCTAACAAAGCACAAAGTTTCGAAGTGGTGGCCCAATATCAATTCGACTTCGGCTTGCGCCCATCACTCGCTTACCTGAAATCAAAAGGCAGAGATCTGGGGCGTTACGGCGATCAGGACATGATTGAGTATATCGACGTTGGTGCAACGTATTTCTTCAACAAAAATATGTCGACCTATGTTGATTATAAAATCAACCTGATCGATGAAAGCGACTTTACCCGTGCCGTAGATATTCGCACCGATAACATCGTCGCAACGGGCATTACCTATCAGTTCTAACATCCTCTCCTGACCAGCCCTTCTCTGGGCTGGTTTTTGATTTAAGTGCTGCTGTATGACTCCTTAAGTAAAAATGAGCAATTTTTGATATTTCTGGTCATTCACCTCAATTAATATTCTTCCATACCCTCCGGGGACATCTTACTATAATATTTATTGATGAGTGATTATGGCCAATATTAATACAGCTTGTGTAAAAAATAATGCCAGTTATCAAGTGAATAACGCATTACCTAACAGAGAAACCATCGCCAGCAATTTTTTTGAACAACTGGCACAATGGGGTGAGAAATCGCTTAATAATGGCGTAGAAAAAAGAACTATTCTAGAGCGAATTAATGAAGCTTACAACTCAAACATGGAATCTCTTAATTTGTCATATCTTGATTTGAGTGAGTTACCGCCTATCCCCCCTACAGTTAAAACATTGAATTTGGAGGGGAATTGTCTAACTTTCCTTGACTTTAGCGACAATGCTAGTCTTATCAATATCAACCTCACCTTGAATAATATTGAAACGATAACCTTTCCAAATGAATCAAAACTGGAAAATATTTATATCGATTGCAACAAGCTGGAAAGTTTAGATTTAAAAAATCAGCATTCATTGGTTAATCTGGAAGCGCAAAATAATAATCTAAAAGAAATTAATATTTCTGACAGTTATAAACTGAAATTTCTTAACCTTGATAATAACCAGCTAACATCGCTGGATGTTTCTCAACAAGAATCTCTGATTGAGTTAAGTGCTTGTCACAATATGATCAATGATCTTAAATTACACTATCACCCCATGGTGAAAAAAATCGCTTTAAACGACAACCATATTGCAAATTTAAACGCTAAAAGCACTGCGATACTTGAATATTTAGACTTAAGTAACAACAATTTATTGCCAACAGATAACATTAATGAGTTAATATCATCAAAACATCTTTGGTATTTATCAGTTAACGGTATTAACAATGATCCTATTGCACAAATGCAGTACTGGAATGCAATAATGGATTTAGTTGATCATATTAATGAAATGACCATTAAGATATCTTATGATCTAGCAATTAAAAATATCGATACCAGTAATAAGCATCTTGTAGAGGTAAGCAAAAATACTGAAGGTGATAATAAAGAAAACAATGATTCAATGTCGATTCGTTACCGTTCAAAACCTTATTTCAGCAATTTAACTTTAACAGAACAAGAAACAACACTTTCTGAAGAAGAATTAAAAGCTATTCTGCCTATGTATCGCGCGTGTCGGTTTGATAACGACACTCCCCTATCCTCATCCTCATCCTCAGAACTCAAGGACGCAACAGGCACCCCTATCTGTTATTACATTTATGATGAGAATAAAACTTCCTTAGGTTATGGACCAACATTTCATAATTGGTTAAGCCAATCCTTTACCACAGAGTTATAAAAAACATCCTGATTAATCAAGGATAATAAATCAAAAAATATATTATTGCCATGGAGTAGTTATGAAGTTTCCTTTAATCTTTTTTAAAACAAAGCAGTCCCTACAGCGACTCCCCGAACAGAATTTATATAGCTGGATGCATGAATTGAATAAATGGAAAGAAAAATGCATAGTCACAGGTGAACTTCATCGTCAAGAATGCCGAAAAGAAGCGGCAGAAAGGATAAACCGTGCTTTTTTGTCGAAGCAGAATGACATTGATTTATCTCGACTTAATTTAACTACTCAACCACCAGGGCTGCAAAACTTCACCTCTATCAATCTTGATGAGAACCAACTCAAACATTTTGATGCAACCAACTACGATAAACTCATCAACCTTAGTCTGAATAGTAATGCTCTTGAGTCTATAAATTTTCCTCAAGGCAGAAATGTAAGCATTAAACATATATCTGTGAATAATAATGCTCTCAGAAATATTGATATAGATGGGCTTTCATCAGTTACTTATTTTAGTGCGGCACATAATCAACTAGAGCTTGTGCAATTAGAATGTTGCGAAAGGCTGCAGTACCTGAATCTCAGCCACAATCAATTAACTGATATTGCTGCAGGAAATAAAGATGAACTCTTACTTCTGGATCTATCCCATAATAAACTAACAAGTTTACATAATGCCTTATTTCCCAACTTGAATACGTTACTTATCAACAACAACTTGCTTTCTGAAATTAAAATATTCTTTAGCAACTTCTGCAATGTACAGACATTAAACGCTGCGAACAATCAGTTGAAAAAAATAAACCTTCATTTCCTGACTTATCTTTCATCTATCAAAAGTTTAAGGCTGGACAATAATAAAATAACCCGCATTGACACTAAGAATACATCCGATATTGGAACTTTATTCCCCATAATAAAACAGAGCAAAAACTTAAATTTTTTAAATGTTTCTGGGAAGAACAATTGCCCTACTATGCAGCTCATGTTATTTAATTTGTTTTCCCCAGCACTTAAGCTTAATACTGGCCTGGCAATTCTTTCGCCTGGTGCATTTGAAGTTCACTCTGACGGAGTAGATGTGGATAACGAATTGTTTCATTATACTTTTAAAGAAGCATACACCCCATATAATATACACACTTATAAAACAGAAGAAGTTGTAAATCAGATGAATATAAAAATTAAAAATATGACCTTAGATGAAATAAACAATACTTACTGTAATAACGATTATTACAATGAGGCGATAAGAGAGGAACCGATAGACTTTCTGGACAGATCGTTTTCCTCCAGCTCATGGCCTTTTTAGTGAATAAATCATCACTAATTCTATAAGTGTCTGGTCTTATTAAGAATATAGTTAATATGCAACCCTTTAGATTCACGATCTGAAGGGTTGAAACATGGCATACGTTCAAAGATTAACCCCCGTTTGAAGGTTAGCCTGTTAGTTACATTTAGTAACACATATCCGCCTTTTTAATCCACATTCAGCCCCCGCGGTTACACTTTCTTATCTATTCTTTCAATCAGCACTTCACCCAATTCATCCTTAATTCTAATAACTGGCTATTGCGCCTTACCTCCTGTTTTGTCTTTTTTTCATTACCAATGTGTGCATGTGAGGAACAATATGGCACTGCAAAATGAGAAAAATAGTCGTTATCTTTTGCGCGACTGGAAACCAGAAAATCCGGCCTTCTGGGAAAATAAAGGAAAGCATATTGCACGAAGAAACCTCTGGATATCAGTAAGTTGCCTACTTCTTGCCTTCTGTGTCTGGATGCTATTTAGCGCAGTTACTGTTAATCTCAATAAAATCGGTTTTAATTTCACTACCGATCAACTCTTTTTATTAACCGCATTACCCTCCGTTTCTGGCGCATTATTGCGTGTCCCCTACTCCTTTATGGTGCCTATATTTGGTGGACGCCGATGGACGGTTTTTAGTACTGCAATCCTGATTATTCCTTGCGTCTGGCTCGGAATTGCCGTGCAGAATCCGAATACTCCTTTTGGGATATTTATCGTTATCGCTTTGCTATGCGGTTTTGCAGGTGCGAACTTTGCTTCGAGCATGGGCAATATCAGTTTCTTCTTCCCAAAAGCCAAACAAGGGAGCGCACTTGGGATTAATGGCGGATTAGGAAACTTAGGTGTAAGTGTGATGCAGCTGGTTGCGCCGCTGGTGATTTTTATCCCCGTATTTGCCTTTCTCGGCGTCAATGGCGTACCACAGGCCGACGGTTCGGTAATGTCGCTGGCGAATGCCGCCTGGATTTGGGTGCCATTACTGGCGATTGCCACTATTGCCGCCTGGTTAGGGATGAATGATATCGCCAGTTCACGCGCGTCAATCGCCGATCAATTGCCTGTATTACAACGTCTGCATCTCTGGCTGCTCAGTCTTCTCTATCTCGCCACCTTCGGTTCGTTTATCGGTTTTTCTGCGGGTTTTGCCATGCTGGCGAAAACCCAGTTCCCGGATGTGAATATTCTGCGTCTGGCGTTCTTTGGCCCATTTATTGGTGCCATCGCGCGGTCGGTTGGTGGTGCTATTTCCGATAAATTCGGCGGCGTGCGGGTGACGTTGATCAACTTCATTTTTATGGCGATTTTCAGCGCCCTGCTGTTCCTTACCTTACCGGGCACAGGCTCCGGTAATTTCATCGCATTTTACGCCGTATTTATGGGGTTGTTTCTGACCGCAGGTCTGGGAAGTGGTTCTACTTTCCAGATGATCGCCGTCATCTTTCGCCAGATAACCATTTATCGGGTGAAGATGAAAGGCGGTAGTGATGAGCAAGCTCAGAGAGAAGCCGTCACCGAAACGGCGGCGGCTCTGGGCTTTATCTCAGCCATTGGCGCAGTGGGCGGCTTTTTCATTCCGCAGGCGTTTGGCATGTCGCTCAATATGACCGGCTCTCCGGTAGGCGCGATGAAAGTGTTTTTAATCTTCTACATCGTTTGTGTGCTGCTGACCTGGCTGGTTTATGGTCGGCGGAAGTTCAGCCAAAAATAAGAAATCGATGCCTGACACGTCTTATCAGGCTACAACCGTGTCGCATCCGACAAGGCATCAGATCCCATTCATTCCTGGAGCAGGAGTTATGTCATGAGTAAACTTTTGGATCGCTTTCGCTACTTCAAACAAAAGGGCGAAACCTTTGCCGATGGTCACGGACAGGTGATGCATAGCAACCGCGACTGGGAGGACAGCTATCGCCAGCGTTGGCAGTTCGACAAAATCGTGCGTTCCACCCACGGCGTTAACTGTACAGGCTCCTGTAGCTGGAAAATCTACGTTAAAAATGGTCTGGTGACCTGGGAAATCCAACAGACCGACTACCCGCGCACTCGCCCTGACCTGCCCAATCATGAACCTCGCGGCTGCCCGCGTGGCGCAAGTTACTCCTGGTATCTTTACAGCGCTAACCGCCTGAAATACCCGCTCATTCGTAAACGACTGATTGAACTGTGGCGCGAAGCCCTCAAGCAACACAGCGATCCGGTACTGGCGTGGGCATCGATTATGAACGATCCGCAAAAGTGCCTGAGCTACAAACAAGTGCGTGGGCGTGGCGGCTTTATCCGCTCCAACTGGCAGGAGCTAAACCAGTTGATTGCCGCCGCTAACGTCTGGACCATCAAAACTTACGGTCCTGATCGCGTTGCCGGTTTCTCGCCGATTCCGGCGATGTCGATGGTTTCTTACGCCGCCGGAACACGCTATCTGTCGCTGTTAGGTGGCACCTGTTTAAGTTTCTATGACTGGTATTGTGACCTGCCGCCTGCCTCGCCGATGACCTGGGGCGAGCAAACCGACGTGCCAGAATCTGCCGACTGGTATAACTCCAGCTACATCATCGCCTGGGGGTCTAACGTACCGCAGACACGTACGCCGGACGCCCACTTCTTTACCGAAGTACGCTACAAAGGCACTAAAACCATCGCCATTACCCCTGACTACTCTGAAGTGGCCAAATTGTGCGACCAGTGGCTGGCACCGAAACAAGGCACTGATAGCGCCCTGGCGATGGCAATGGGCCATGTGATTTTAAAAGAGTTCCATCTCGATAATCCCAGCGACTATTTTATCAACTACTGCCGCCGCTACAGCGACATGCCGATGCTGGTAATGCTGGAACCTCGCGACGATGGTAGCTACGTTCCCGGGCGCATGATCCGCGCGTCTGACCTGGTAGATGGACTGGGCGAAAGCAACAATCCGCAGTGGAAAACCGTAGCAATTAATACAGCAGGTGAACTGGTGGTGCCGAACGGTTCGATTGGTTTTCGCTGGGGAGAAAAAGGCAAATGGAATCTGGAATCCATTGCCGCCGGTACGGAAACCGAATTGTCGTTAACTCTGCTCGGTCAACATGATGCCGTTGCAGGCGTGGCCTTCCCCTACTTTGGCGGCATTGAAAATCCGCATTTTCGCAGCGTAAAACACAATCCGGTCCTGGTGCGCCAATTGCCCGTTAAAAACCTGACATTAGCCGATGGCAACACCTGTCCGGTCGTCAGCGTTTATGATTTGGTACTGGCGAATTATGGCCTCGATCGCGGGCTGGAAGATGAAAACAGCGCGAAAGATTACGCTGAAATCAAACCTTACACCCCAGCCTGGGGCGAGCAAATTACCGGCGTACCGCGCCAGTACATTGAAACCGTCGCCCGCGAATTTGCCGATACCGCCCATAAAACGCATGGGCGCTCGATGATTATCCTCGGTGCTGGCGTCAACCATTGGTATCACATGGACATGAACTACCGTGGGATGATCAACATGCTGATCTTCTGCGGTTGTGTCGGGCAAAGCGGTGGCGGCTGGGCACATTATGTCGGTCAGGAAAAACTGCGCCCGCAAACCGGCTGGCTGCCTCTGGCCTTTGCACTCGACTGGAACCGACCACCGCGCCAGATGAATAGCACCTCGTTTTTCTACAATCACTCCAGTCAATGGCGCTATGAAAAAGTCTCTGCTCAGGAGTTGCTCTCGCCGCTGGCCGATGCCAGCAAATACAGCGGTCATCTGATTGATTTCAACGTTCGCGCCGAACGCATGGGCTGGCTGCCTTCTGCGCCGCAACTGGGGCGTAACCCGCTCACGTTGAAAGCCGAAGCCGACAAGGCCGGATTATCCCCCACAGAATTTACCGCTCAGGCGCTGAAATCGGGCGATTTACGTATGGCCTGCGAACAGCCAGATAGCGGTAGCAATCATCCGCGTAACTTGTTTGTCTGGCGCTCTAACCTGCTTGGCTCCTCCGGCAAAGGTCACGAGTATATGCAGAAGTATTTGCTGGGAACCGAAAGCGGGATTCAGGGTGAAGAACTCGGTGCCAGTGACGGGATCAAACCGGAAGATGTCGAGTGGCAAACTGCGGCGATTGAAGGCAAGCTCGACCTGCTGGTGACGCTCGACTTCCGTATGTCCAGTACCTGCCTGTTCTCCGATATCGTTCTGCCCACCGCCACCTGGTACGAAAAAGACGATATGAACACCTCGGATATGCATCCGTTTATTCATCCGCTTTCTGCGGCGGTCGATCCGGCGTGGGAATCACGCAGCGACTGGGAAATCTACAAAGGTATTGCCAAAGCATTTTCGCAAGTGTGCGTAGGGCATCTTGGCAAAGAAACCGACGTGGTATTACAACCCCTACTGCATGACTCTCCGGCAGAACTCTCCCAGCCGTGTGAAGTGCTCGACTGGCGCAAAGGCGAATGCGACCTGATCCCGGGTAAAACCGCGCCTAATATTGTAGCGGTGGAACGCGACTACCCTGCTACCTATGATCGCTTTACCTCGCTCGGGCCATTGATGGACAAACTTGGCAACGGCGGTAAAGGGATTTCGTGGAATACCCAGGATGAAATCGATTTCCTCGGCAAACTCAATTACACCAAGCGTGATGGCCCGGCACAGGGGCGACCGCTGATTGACACCGCCATTGACGCATCAGAAGTGATTCTGGCGCTGGCACCGGAAACCAACGGTCATGTTGCAGTCAAAGCGTGGCAGGCGCTGGGCGAGATCACCGGACGCGAACATACCCATCTGGCGCTGCACAAAGAGGACGAGAAGATCCGCTTTCGCGATATTCAGGCACAGCCGCGTAAAATTATCTCCAGCCCCACATGGTCCGGTCTGGAAAGCGATCACGTCTCCTATAACGCGGGATACACCAACGTTCATGAGTTAATTCCGTGGCGCACGCTGTCGGGACGCCAGCAGCTTTATCAGGATCATCCGTGGATGCGTGCCTTTGGTGAAAGTCTGGTGGCTTATCGCCCGCCTATCGACACCCGTAGCGTCAGCGAAATGCGCCAGATACCGCCAAACGGCTTCCCGGAAAAAGCACTTAACTTCCTGACGCCGCACCAGAAATGGGGCATTCACTCAACCTACAGTGAAAACCTGCTAATGCTGACGCTCTCTCGCGGTGGACCGATTGTCTGGATCAGCGAAACCGATGCCCGTGAATTGACCATTGTCGATAACGACTGGGTGGAAGTGTTTAACGCCAACGGCGCGCTGACTGCCCGCGCGGTAGTCAGCCAACGTGTACCGCCGGGTATGACCATGATGTATCACGCTCAGGAACGCATTATGAATATTCCTGGTTCGGAAGTAACCGGCATGCGCGGCGGCATTCATAACTCGGTCACCCGCGTTTGTCCGAAACCAACGCATATGATTGGCGGTTACGCGCAGCTGGCCTGGGGCTTTAACTACTACGGCACCGTCGGCTCGAACCGCGACGAATTCATCATGATCCGCAAGATGAAGAACGTTAACTGGCTGGATGATGAAGGTCGCGATCAGGTACAGGAGGCGAAAAAATGAAAATACGTTCGCAAGTCGGCATGGTGCTTAACCTCGATAAATGTATCGGCTGCCATACCTGTTCGGTGACCTGTAAAAACGTCTGGACCGGACGCGAAGGCATGGAGTACGCATGGTTTAACAACGTCGAAACCAAACCGGGCATTGGTTATCCGAAAAACTGGGAAGATCAGGAAGAGTGGCAAGGCGGCTGGGTGCGTGATGTCAACGGTAAGATCCGCCCGCGTCTGGGCAGCAAAATGGGCGTAATAACCAAAATCTTCGCCAACCCGGTGGTGCCGCAGATTGATGATTACTACGAACCTTTCACCTTCGACTACGAACATTTGCATAGCGCACCGGAAGGCAAACATATCCCTACTGCTCGCCCGCGTTCACTGATTGACGGCAAACGGATGGACAAAGTGATCTGGGGGCCAAACTGGGAAGAATTGTTGGGCGGCGAATTCGAAAAACGCGCCCGTGACCGCAACTTCGAGGCCATGCAAAAGGAGATGTACGGGCAGTTTGAAAACACCTTCATGATGTACCTGCCGCGCCTGTGCGAACACTGCCTCAATCCCAGTTGCGTGGCGACCTGCCCAAGCGGCGCTATCTACAAACGCGAAGAAGACGGCATTGTGCTGATCGATCAGGATAAATGCCGTGGCTGGCGTTTGTGCATAAGCGGTTGTCCGTACAAAAAAATCTACTTCAACTGGAAAAGCGGCAAGTCAGAAAAATGCATCTTCTGTTACCCACGAATTGAGTCAGGCCAACCCACCGTGTGCTCAGAAACCTGCGTGGGTCGCATCCGGTATCTGGGCGTGCTGCTTTACGACGCCGACCGCATCGAGGAAGCGGCGAGCACCGAACGCGAGGTTGATCTCTACGAACGTCAGTGCGAAGTGTTCCTCGATCCGCACGATCCCTCAGTGATCGAAGAAGCCCTGAAACAAGGTATTCCACAAAACGTGATTGAAGCTGCCCAGCGTTCACCAGTCTACAAAATGGCGATGGACTGGAAACTGGCGTTACCGCTGCACCCTGAATACCGCACCCTGCCGATGGTCTGGTACGTTCCTCCGCTGTCACCGATTCAGTCCTATGCAGATGCGGGCGGCTTGCCGAAAAGCGAAGGCGTGCTGCCCGCCATCGAAAGCCTGCGTATTCCGGTGCAATATCTCGCCAATATGTTGAGTGCCGGTGATACCGGTCCGGTACTGCGGGCGCTGAAACGGATGATGGCGATGCGCCACTATATGCGTTCACAAACCGTGGAAGGTGTTACCGATACCCGCGCCATTGACGAAGTAGGCCTGAGCGTCGCCCAGGTCGAAGAGATGTATCGCTACCTCGCCATTGCCAACTATGAAGACCGTTTTGTCATTCCAACCAGTCATCGGGAAATGGCGGGTGATGCCTTCGCAGAACGCAACGGCTGCGGCTTCAGCTTTGGCGACGGTTGCCACGGCTCAGACAGCAAATTCAACCTGTTCAACAGTAGCCGTATCGATGCCATCAACATTACCGAAGTGCGCGATAAAGCGGAGGGAGAATAATGCAGATCCTCAAAGTGATCGGCCTGTTGATGGAGTACCCGGACGAGCTGTTGTGGGAGTGTAAGGACGACGCGCTGGCATTAATCCGCCGCGACGCGTCGATGCTCACCGATTTTGCACTCGACCTGCTCAACGCGCCGCTGCTGGATAAACAGGCCGAATGGTGTGAAGTGTTCGACCGCGGGCGCACCACGTCGCTGCTGCTGTTCGAACATGTTCATGCCGAATCCCGCGATCGAGGCCAGGCAATGGTGGACCTGCTGGCGGAGTATGAAAAGGTCGGTCTGCAACTGGATTGTCGGGAACTGCCCGATTATCTGCCGCTGTACCTGGAGTACTTAAGTGTGCTGCCGAACGATCAGGCAAAAGAAGGATTACTCAACGTTGCGCCGATCCTCGCCCTGCTTGGCGGACGCTTAAAACAACGCGAGACACCGTGGTACGCGTTATTTGACGCCCTTTTGCAACTGGCAGGAAGTCCCCTGTCAAGTGACAGTGTCACAAAACAAATTCGTAGTGAAGAGCGTGACGACACCCGCCAGGCGCTGGATGCGGTGTGGGAAGAAGAACAGGTGAAGTTTATTGAAGATAACGCCACGGCGTGTGACAGCTCGCCGCTTAATCAATATCAGCGACGCTTTAGCCAGGATGTCGCGCCGCAGTACGTCGACATCAGTGCGGGAGGTGGGAAATGATTCAGTATCTGAACGTCTTTTTTTACGATATCTACCCGTACATTTGTGCGACGGTGTTTTTCCTCGGCAGCTGGTTGCGCTACGACTACGGGCAGTACACCTGGCGCGCCTCCTCAAGTCAGATGCTCGATAAACGCGGGATGGTGATATGGTCGAATCTGTTCCATATCGGCATTCTGGGGATCTTCTTCGGGCACCTGTTCGGCATGTTAACGCCGCACTGGATGTACGCGTGGTTTTTGCCAGTGGCAGCGAAACAACTCATGGCGATGGTGCTCGGCGGTATTTGCGGTGTGTTGACGTTGATTGGCGGTGCAGGACTGCTGTGGCGCAGGCTGACAAATCAGCGTGTGCGTGCTACTTCCACCACGCCGGATATCATCATCATGAGCATATTGCTGATCCAATGTTTGTTGGGGCTAAGTACCATACCGTTTTCAGCACAGTATCCTGATGGTAGCGAAATGATGAAGCTGGTGGGTTGGGCTCAAAGCATTGTCACTTTCCGTGGTGGATCGTCAGAAATGCTTAACGGCGTAGCGTTCGTTTTCCGCCTGCATCTGGTATTGGGAATGACCATCTTCCTGCTCTTTCCGTTCACCCGACTGGTGCATGTGTGGAGCGCGCCTTTTGAGTACTTTACTCGTCGGTACCAGATTGTGCGCTCGCGGCGATAATTCTCCCCCTGGCCGGATAGTCCTTCGCTCTCCGGCCACTTGCAGGCTATGATAGTTCTCCAGCCACAGGAGAACGTTAATGAAACCGCAGGTTTATCACGTCGATGCTTTTACCGCTCAACCGTTTCGCGGCAATTCTGCCGGTGTTGTTTTTCCCGCCGATAAACTTAGCGAAGCGCAAATGCAGCTTATCGCCCGCGAATTAGGTCATTCGGAAACTGCTTTTCTGCTGCACAGCGACGACAGCGATGTACACGTTCGATACTTTACGCCAACGGTTGAAGTGCCAATTTGCGGTCACGCAACGGTGGCTGCGCACTATGTACGTTCAAAGGTATTAGGTTTGGGAAATTGCACGGTCTGGCAAACGTCGCTGGCAGGAAAACATCGCGTGACTATCGAAAAGCACAACGATGATTATCGTATTTCGCTGGAACAAGGTACGCCGGGCTTTGAGCCACCGCTGGAAGGTGAAACACGTGCGGCGATTATCAACGCATTGCATCTTACCGAAGACAATATTCTGCCGGGTTTGCCAATCCAGGTGGCAACCACAGGACACTCAAAAGTGATGATCCCGTTGAAACCAGAAGTGGATATCGACGCTCTTTCGCCTGACCTTGCTGCGCTGACCGCTATTAGTAAACAAATTGGCTGCAATGGTTTTTTCCCGTTCCAGATCCGCCCTGGCAAAAATGAAACCGATGGTCGTATGTTCTCACCAGCGATAGGTATTGTGGAAGATCCGGTGACCGGGAATGCCAATGGCCCGATGGGCGCATGGTTAGTACATCACAACGTATTACCCCACGATGGCAACGTATTGCGTGTTAAAGGCCATCAGGGGCGCGCATTGGGGCGTGATGGCGTGATTGATGTGACGGTGACAATTCGAGATAACCAACCGGAGAAAGTTACCATTTCCGGCACGGCGGTGATTCTTTTCCATGCTGAATGGGCCATTGATTTTTGATACCGTTGCCTGATGCGCTTCGCTTATCAGGCCTACAACCGGGCTAATGTGGGCCGGTTGTAGGCGTTTACGCCGCATCCGGCCCCTGGCACAAACTATTTCCCCGCCTCCGGATGCGTATCAAACGCCGCCATCACCAACGCCAGTTCATCCACAGTAAAGCCATGCTTTGCGTCATCTACGCCCAGACCAAACTGCTCCTGCATCACGGCATATAACGACGCCACATCCGGTAGATTTCGCTGCTCCACTGCATGTCCATTTTCATAATGGGTGAAATGAAAATTGGTCAGTGTCAGTTTGCCACCGTCCGGCAAATGGCGGCACATCAGCAAATGATGGCGAAAATGCGATTGCGGCCAGTGCGCCGACCAGAAATTCCCCATCACATAATCACTTTGTTGTTGTTCACAAAGATCAAAACGGTACATCGACTGCCAGTGCTGATGATGATTAAACTGCAAAATCCAGTCGTTCCCTTCCTGTAACAGCCGATATTCGCCATGTGGCGTTGTTTGCGCGATATCCGCCACTAAACGAATCGGCGCAGTCAAAGTCTGCCCACCGAAACCGACATCGGCAATCCAGTGTTCGCCTTCCAGCTCCACCAACAACAAACGATGGGTACGCGGCGGTAATGCTGGCGGATTAGATAACACTACGCGCCCTAACAGACTGCGTACCTGAAAACCCAGCTCGCGTAACACCCGCTCAAACACGCCATTCTGCTCAAAGCAGTAACCACCACGCCGGGCGAGCACCAATTTCTCTTCCAGCGATTGATCATCAAGCTGCATTTCTCTCGGCAGCAAAACATCGAGATTTTCAAATGGAATGGTGCAATTGTGTTTCAGGTGTAATGCGCGCAGCGTTTCGATATTGACCGCAGCCGCTCCCGACCAGTTAATGCGGGTAAAATAGTGATTCAGAATGGGCGTCATCAGGCGTTTCCGTTTGTGGTTTTCTCAATTTATAACCTGGAATAGACGCCGCACCGGCTATTTTGTGCGATCGCGGACATGCATCTCGTTCGCAAATCGCCAATCCCGTTAATTTCGTTACTTATTGCGTTACGAGCTACGCTTTTAAAACAACCTTCTTAGCGAGGCGATACCGTGAGCCGATTCATCCCCGTCGAATTACACCATGCCAGCCGTCTGTTAAACCACGGCCCCACAGTTTTGATAACAACTTTTGATGAAAAATCACAGCGACGTAATGTGATGGCTGCGGCCTGGTCGATGCCGGTGGAGTTTGAACCGCCACGCATAGCGATTGTGGTAGATAAATCGACATGGACCAGGGAGTTGATTGAGCGTAACGGTAAATTTGGCATCGTTATCCCGGGCGTTGCGGCGACTAACTGGACGTGGGCGGTGGGAAGTGTGTCGGGTCGTGAAGAAGATAAATTTAATTGCTATGGCATTCCGGTTGTGAAAGGTCCGGTGCTTGGATTGCCGCTGGTTGAAGAGAAATGTCTGGCATGGATGGAGTGTCGATTGCTACCAGCGACTTCTGCGCAAGAAAAATACGATACGCTATTTGGCGAAGTGGTATCGGCAGCGGCAGACGCACGAGTATTTGTCGAAGGCCGCTGGCAGTTTGATGATGACAAACTCAATACACTACATCATTTAGGTGCTGGCACGTTTGTTACCAGCGGCAAGCGAGTTGCCGCTGGTTAAAGAGAGAGCGTTCAGAATTCTGTGTGACGTTAAAAATTCTACAGCGTCATCACATTATTCAGCCGCCCTTCAAAATAAATAGCTAACTGTGACAATGTCAAATTCCAGCTCTGAACTGGCATTGTCCATTTTTTCTGCGCATTCATCAGTCCCAGGTAAAGTAGCTTCAACAGGCTGTTTTCATTCGGGAAGGCACCTTTTGTTTTGGTCAGCTTTCTGAACTGCCGGTGAACTGACTCGATAGCATTGGTCGTGTAAATCACCTTACGGATACCCGCCGGATAACGGAAGTAATGCGACAGATTTTCCCATTTTCGCCGCCACGACTGAAGCACCACCGGATACTGCTGACCCCATTTCGCCTCCAGCTCGTCCAGCGCTGTTTCTGCCGCCTCCTTCGATACCGCACGGTACACCGGTTTCAGGTCGGCCATGAGCCAGGGAAAGATTACGAAAGCCCGCTCCCCGCAAGGACTGACGCCAGATACTTTCTGTCCATGGCTGCTTTTCGCATCTTACGTCTTAACCCTGCCTTGAATACCTTATCATTCGTCAAAATATTAATAGCGATGTGCCGTATCCCTGAAAATAATTCTGCTGCATTTCCTCTTCTTATTTTGCAGTCGTCTTCATTCATTACCACGTCCAGACGCCAGTGCAGCTTATTCTCCACGTGCCAGTGATTTCGGATCGCTGTGGCGAACTTTTTTGCGGTTAAATCAGCAGAACTGATATAATATCTGACCGTCATTTCTGGCTCTTTCTTTTGTTCTGCTATTATTGACCGAAAGGAGACTGCCACGCATAATTTCTTCAGTCCTTCCCATTCAAACGTGAAATCAATAAGTTCATCACGGACATCGCAAACAATATGAAGACGGATTTCTTCTCTGCCGTGACTCTTTTCACTCATTGCGTAACTGTCATGCTCTGGATTATTTAATTCTTTCAGCGGAAATTTTTCCTCGAAGGCTTTATTTAGCCGCCCCTGGTTTCCTTTTACAGCGAAAAAATAATCACCTCCTTGTTTTTGTATCTTCTCTGCAATATCTTTCTGGCAACCCATCGCATCAGTTGTGATGATTTTTCCTTTAATATCCAGCATGTTAAGAAGTTCTGGGATAGCTGTAATCTCATTGGATTTCTCATCCGTCTTGATCTGTCCGATGACCAGACTGTGCATTGTTGAGAACGCACTAATGACATGAATCGCACCCCTGCGGCGACTCTTGTCATAAGAGTGCCGGAGCGTTTTTCCATCAATTGCAATGACGCCTTTATCATCTGAAGAATGGCAGTCACGCATCCAGTTAATAAAGCACTCGTGAAATTTTGCAGGACTGATACAGGATACAACTCTGGCAATCGTATCGTGAACAGGAATACCATTTTCAAAATCACCATATTGCTTCAAAAAATCGAGATGTGTTTCCCCAAAATCCTCTATATCTTCCCAACCTTCTGCACCAGAAATAACGGCACAAATAGTCAACAGTAGAATATCTGATAATTTATGTTCCACTTTCCAGGCTTGTCTGTAATCGGGGATAATAGAAATATGTTCCATCAATTTTTTAAGTTCCATTTTGTTCTCCTTAATTATGTAAGGAGTATTTGATCATGTATAAGCAATAAAAAACAGCTTCAGGTAATGAGGAATATCTCAATTTTTAAACATAAAATGCGAATTGTTTAGTACAAAAAAACAGCGTTACGTGATCTTTCCCTGCCAATCATGCCTTTCTGCGCACGGTTACTCGCCGCCGGGCTGAAACTCGTAAAGAGGTTTCCCCGCCGGTGGTTACGTGCTCTTCGCGCTCTGAACGTATACCCCAGAAAATCAAACTGCACTGTTTCATGGTTCGCCTGTCGTTCGCTGTCTTTGCAGTAAACTATTTTCGTTTTCTCCGGATGTAATTCCAGTCCACATTCCTGAAAACGTTTTGCCAGCTTATTCAGTAATTCCTCTGCCTGTTGTTTACTGCCACAATGAATTAATCCATCATCTGCATAACGGCACCAGGGAATTTCCGGATAATGTAACGTCAGCCATTTATCAAACACATAGTGCAGAAATAAATTCGCCAGTACCGGGCTGATGACTCCACCCTGTGGCGTACCTTTATTTCTTTCCTTCAGTGTTCCATCCGGCATCTGCACCGGCGCTGTCAGCCAGCGGCGAATAGACAGTCTTACCCATTTATCCGCACAATGTTTATCTACTGCCCTGAGTAATAAATCGTGGGGGGATATTATCGAATAACCCTTTAATATCAAACTCAAGACACCAGTCGTATTGCCAGCAACGTTTTCTGGTGACTGCTATTGCATCCAGCGCTGATTTTCCATGCCGGTATCCGTATGAATCATTCAGGAAATAACGCTCCACTAATGGTTCAAACGTTACCAGCACCGTCATCTGCGCTATTCGATCGCTTACTGTCGGTATTCCTAAAAGTCTTTTGCTGCCATCCTTCTTCGGAATTTCCACCGCACGCACTGGCGGCGGCATCCAGCTTCCCGACGATAACCTGTTCCAGATTTTGTACAGATTTCCTTTCAGATCCCGCTCAAAATCTTTCAGCGTCTGGTTATCCACTCCGGCAGCTCTGGCATTCGTCCTTACCCGCCGATACGCTTCCACAACATGCAATTTACTGACCTGAAACGGTTTTGTCTGTTCACACACAGCCTCCTCCTGCCTACAGTTGGGCTGTTGTGATGCAGACTGCCCGACGCTGTCCCTTCGCTCCGCGTTCATTACAAACGCTTCCTCACTACTACGAACAGCTCTGCCCCGGTTTCACACATCGATACTCTCATACTCATAATTTCTGTTATTTGTATTTCTCTCTTGACATTGCGACGACCGGTTCCCGTAGTTCCTGCAAAGAGCCTGATACAGCGTCATGCCTGCTATACGCCGGACACCATTCACGCAGTATTCGGAATTCACCCGTAAATTAATCCCGGCGGTATCATCATGCCTCCGGTTTTGATGTCACTTAGGACTAACGACGTTTCAACACAGGTTCGGGTTTACTCATCTCACTGTATCTCACATAGGATCAGATCTCGTCTGATCGTTCCCCCTGCGCTCACTACCATGGCTCTTTACCACAGCAGCCGGGGTTGTTTGGGACCGACTTCCGACAGCAGATCCCGGTGGGCCTGCCACCATCTCTTCACAAGCTTATGCTTATTACATGCAAAACGTCCCGTTTTGCATCTTTGTGCCTACGGCACACCGTGATCTTTCCCTGGGCGGACATGCGCCTCATAACGGAACATACTGACACACTCTGTCTCCGCTCCTGCCGATGTGTCCGGGTTAAACAGAAGCTCTCCCGCCTGTGACAGCCCCGCCACATCGTCGCACAGCGTCAGCTTCTGCTCAGGACTGTCCGCCGCAAACCGCTCAAAGAAGAAAATTCCCTCCTCTAAATATTCCCACTAAGATGAATGTTCATTTTGCTTTCATAAGCCATACGCTTGCCCTGCTGCAAGGACTAATCGAAAGTGGAACATTATTTCACGCAGTCACTTACATACGATGGCAAACCGTTTTTATTTGATTGCATCTCCCTAATCAAATACATATTTATTTCTCTATTACTAACTAGTTCAGCCAGTTATCACATCACATTTGAGCATTATAATTCCCCAAAAACATTCATCTATTAATGGCGAATGAAATAGATAATGAATTAAAATAATCATCCAGTAAAAATTGCATGATACCTGGATCATAAGCCCGCATAACAGAATGTTCTGTTTCTAATAATGGGATAATGGTATCCACTTGAGGAACTACAGCACCTAAAAATATAATATCATTATTTTTTTGGACTAATAAAACAGGAAGAGTATCAAGATCTACCTCTGAAACCATATCAGAATGCCGTTCAATATCCATCCAGATAAAAAAATCGTTTGGATATTTTTCCGATAATGCAATGAATTGATTTTTCCAGTCATTACAATTATTGCACCAATCCGCACACAAACAAACAACTAGTTTATTATCATTATTAGTGGAAATAAACCCTCCAATCTGTCGAACATTATCCTCAGGGTAATATATCATTTCTTTTCCTTTTAATAATTAAGCAAATTATCCTTTGGTAAAGTATTTTTGTCCAAATGAAATAGATGCCATGAAGCAATCCAGCGAACAAGTTGGCTTCCGTCAGAAAAATTAGTATTACACCACGATGTAGTCACTAATTTTCCCAGGAACAGTCGTTCCTCATTACGATACTGCTGACACACTGATGTTATTTTATGGATATCAGGCATTCCTATGCCGGTTCCAAACATATTTAACCGGGAGGTAATCTCAGGTAACTTTTCATCCTTTGCCGGTAATAGATATTCCTTATCATCTATATCAATGCCAGTTATCAGACTTACAGCAAAAAACGCAATACGAGAAAGTTCTTCTTTTTCCATTAATGAAAGTAATAGAGGTAGAGTTTTTGTATTTGCATAATGGGCATAAAAAATGATTTGTAAATACTCAGGCAAACCAGAAATAAATGCAAAAGGGTAAGTCAGTTCAGAACAACATTGCCCAAGAAGTCGAACTAACATCTCAGTTTGCTGGTTTTTCCTGATACCTTCAATGCCTCTAAGAGGCGGCAGGGTTAAATAATCATCAATCAACAGACATAATGGATTAATCATCATTGACTTATCTGATGAAAGCCAACATGCAGCACTAACTGCTGAAAATCTGACTGATAATTCATTGCTACCAAAATATACCGTTAACGCAGGAAGATAGCTCTGTAATCCAAGTTTGCGAATATAATCCAGCACAGCTACCTTTTCTTGTATATTTCCGGTATCTAGTTTTTTTATCAAAAAATCTTCTGATAAGTGTAATTTGCTCTGAGAACAAATATTTAATGCTATCTGAACCTCGGAAGGTATAGAGGAAAGTAAGAATTGATTAACAGTATCATAAACATGTTCTTTAGCTGAATGTGATAACGCAGAGACATACCCATTCAACGTTGTATCTGCATATTTAGATACATACGACCAGGTTGCTTTCATCCAGTCAGGATTCTGACACTGATTCGCCAGAAAACCGCAAACAAACGCTTCTCCCTGAGAGTGCCAGCGTCTCAGTGCCGCATAGCTCTCCGCCCATCCATCATCACCAGCAACATGTAGCCCCTCCAGATTAGCATCAATATATTGATTAAATTGCCTGAGATCGGCGCTTTTAACTAATGGTGAAAATCTGCTTTCTTCTTTCTGAAGCCAGTAAAATGCCGCATTCGCGGCATGCTGACGAATAATCGGCTGTATTACCTGATGATTCATACTAGTCTTCTGCCTCATCATCTGACTGCCATTCAACAGAGTTAAAAAGTAAGTGCCATTCCTGGCCGTCGTGCCATGCAGCACCATACATTCCGGCCATTAGCATCACACCATCACCTACCGATAAATGACCTGCCGCCACGGCTATTTCAGAAGGAAGATCTGCGGGAATTAAATATTCATCATCCAGACACCATAAACCGTAGTCAGATGTACACCAGACTTTTCCGGCGTGCCAGACGATATCTTCAAAGGGAAGGCTATAACCACCCGCAGAGACTTTTTCCCATTTATTCCCACGGCCTTTAAATAATATACCAGATTGACCACCAATGTAGACATAACCATCCCCTGCACAGCACACTGTTTCCAGATAGATGTTTGAGGGAAAATTAATTTGCTCCCATTCTGTTCCAGAAAAATGCCAGACATTTCCCTTACCGCCGACCACATACAAATCATCATGGGAAAAACCATCTATATCTCTTAGTTTAAATTCATCGCCAAATCTACCTTTTTCTTTTGAGTAATCAAAAACAGGGAGATTAAAACAGAGTGACTGCCAGTCATTAACTCCGTCCCTGTATCCCACAGAGTTATTGTACCCAACAATATACAGCCTCCCTGAGATATTTTTAATTTTCGTTATTATATTTCTTAGAGGACCATCAATTCCGAAAGGAATTTTCTTCTCTATTCCATCATATTTACAACCACTATTACGAGCATAAACATGCCCCTCCTCGTCAACACATACAACTTCATCATAGCCATCATATGATGCACTACCTATATACATTTGCCCCATATTCTTAAATGTTTGATATGATATACAATCATAAGGATTTCTGTGTAAATATATACCAACCTCACCTTTTGTGACATTGTTTTCAGCAATGGCACTCGCTTTACGACTCTCTTTAGTATTACGGACGGAAAAATGGAAAAAATCCTTATTTCTTACAGTACAATCCTTAATATACCATTTTTTAAAAATTGCAATATTCTTATCAGTAACTTTCATATAAATATTACCTCTTGTTACCTGTAGGTGTTCCAGTATTCTGAGAATCGACTGACCTGAAACGGTTTTGTCCGTTCACACACAGCCTCTTCCTGCCTACAGTTGGGCTGTGATGCAGACTGCCCGACGCTGTCCCTTCGCTCCACGTTCATTACAAACGCTTCCTCACTACTACGAACAACTCTGCCCCGGTTTCGCACATCGATACTCTCATACTCATAATTTCAGTTATTTGTATTTCTCTCTTGACATTGCGACGACCGGTTCCCGTAGTTCCTGCAAAGAGCCTGATACAGCGTCATGCCTGCTATACGCCGGACACCATTCACGCAGCATTCGGAATTTACCCGTAAATTAATCCCGGCGGTATCATCATGCCTCCGGTTTTGATGTCACTTAGGACTAACGACGTTTCAACACAGGTTCGGGTTTACTCATCTCACTGTATCTCACACAGGATCAGATCTCGTCTGATCGTTCCCCCTGCGCTCACTACCATGGCTCTTTACCACAGCAGCCGGGGTTGTTTGGGACCGACTTCCGACAGCAGATCCCGGTGGGCCTGCCACCATCTCTTCACAAGCTTATGCTTATTACATGCAAAACGTCCCGTTTTGCATCTTTGTGCCTACGGCACACCATGATCTTTCCCTGGCCGTCCGATGCTTTAGAGCTTGCTTCTCGGTTATTGATATAAACATGAGTTTCCTTAAATATTATATCAGCCTAAGCATTAATTGAGCCTGCCAGCGGTGATTTAGTCATACAGCCATCCATCGATAACCATGACCACTCAATGACATTCAGTTGCTCGCAGGCCAGTAATCCTTTCTGCCAGAAACGCTCAAAAACCCCGGCATCACGCCATTCCTGAAAGCGGCGATAGGCTGAACTTGATGAGCATATTTGGGTGGCATTAAAGGCATTCCATTAGCACCCCGTTCTCAAAACGTTTACGATAACTGCTCAGAGGGTGATTTGTTTTATGCTCCGGGATTAAGGGCGCTATTTTTTCCCAGAGTTCATCGCTCATCCGCCACTGACTTGCCTCCATTTTTTACCCTGATACCCAGACAATTACTATTGGGATAGGTTCTAATAATCACTCTTATTCATGATCATATTGATCAGCATCATCAGTATAGTCATCTTCATCCTGAATACTTCTCACGTCAAATAAAATATGCCAATCTTTACCATCGTGAAAAGCCGCACTATATAGCCCCGCCAATAACATAACGCCATCAGCTACAGAGAGATTCCCACTACATATGGTAATTTCCGCTGGAGCATTAGCAGTGACAATTTTATTATTTTCAATATTCCATAAACCATAGTCAGATGTACACCAAATTTTATTAGCATGCCATACAATATCCTTGAATGGTAAACTATAACTACCATCATGAATTTTAACCCACTTATCTCCTCTACCTTTAAAGATAACTCCTGATTGTCCACCAATATACACAAACCCATCACCAGCACAACAAACTGATTTCAAATAGATGTTTGAAGGAAACGCTACCTTAATCCATTCTTTTCCATCAAAATGCCATACATGACCTTTACATCCAACTAGATATAGATCGTCAAACGAAAAACCATCTATATCTTCTAATTCAAGATCATCCATCATTTCATCTGCTTCATTTTCATCTCTTGGAGCTGGAAGATTCATACAAAGTGATTGCCATTCATTTGGTCCAATACGATAACCTACACCATGGTAATAGCTGATGAAATATAACCTCCCATTAATTCTGCGAATACGGGTTATCGTTCCACGACTAGGTCCATCAGCGGTACAAGGGATATTTTTTTCTCTTCCAATATGGCGTAGATCAGTTGCTCGAGCATAAACCCTCCCCTCATCATCAACACATACAACTTCATCCCAACCATCACCAACAGAAGAACCAATGAATACCTGCTCCCAATTTTTAACTGTAGCGAATGACAATGCCTTTTCTGGTTCTTTGTCAAAATACACGCCGACTTCTGCTTTTCTAACTGTATGCTCAGATATAACACTAGCCTTTCGGCTTTCTTTTGTATTTCGCATAGAAAAATGAAAATAGTTTCTATTCCTCACCACACAATCAGAAATGTACCAGCCTTTAAGCTGAAGTAAATCTTTTTGACTTATATTCATATTGACACCTATCCTACATTTGGGGTTGTATCATAACTATCACTATCTTCAGTAAATGCTTTTCCTGCAACAGCAGGCATATCAGATGAACATTTTTTATAATAAGCATCCATCTGAGCTTCGAGACATTTTCTGTCACAGAATGATTCAGGGAATACTCTATAAAAAGAATCAAGTGCTATTTTTTTTGCTGTATCATAATCTAATGTCTTTTTTTCACCAAACCACCCTTTCCTTCGATATTTCTTTATTTGTGCAATCATAGCATCATGCATTGCGCCATGTGTTCCATTCCCGTTATTTGCACCTTCCACACATACAGTTGGCGCAGTTCCCTTTTCATAACCCTCACAATTTCCCTTAGTCATTTCGTCCGGTAAAAGATGGTGACCAGTTTGCCCAGGACAGCAACCCTCACCAGTTCGAATACTACCTTTGGTTCCTGTTTTGCTATATTGTGATAGTAGGCAACGTTTTGCCCGGACACATGGATTTAATTTTGCTAACCCAGCCATTCCCGTGGCCATTATATCAGTAGGAGTGGTTGCTTTTATTGCTGATTCTAACTCATCGGCAGCTCTCTTTGCTAATTTACCTAATTCTTTAATTTCTTTTATTTTTCTATACGCCTCCGTACCGGCCTGAACCGAGTCATATATTGTCACTGCTGCATCACAAATATTCCATATGGTAGCTACTGCCTCCGTTACAACACCGCCAACACCACCGGCTGCAACGCCTGCTGCCGCAATTCCCCATTTTGCGCCTGCACGTACAGCTAACTTTTCGGCTTGATGAATAGCAACTTTTTTCGCTCTTTGCTCTACATCTGCAATTAATTCATCAAGGAATGGCTTGAGTAATTTCTCAATATTCTTAGTTAAATCATCTGATAACTCTTTAACAAGTTTGTTAAAGTCATCGAGACCTGGGGTCTTACCACTTATAGGCTTAATCCATAAACCTTTACAATGTGAAAATATCCATTTATTATTACTGTTTTCAAACTTTGAAAACCTATCTTTGACTTTTTTATCAACCTCTTCAAGTTTAATTACTATCTTATCTCCCATTAGTTTCATCAAATTTTGTTTTTTTAGATGTGTTTTTGTTTTTTCTTTTTCACCATCATCTTCATTTTCAGTCTCAGGTTTGCAAAGTTTGTCAACTCTGTCTAACTCATGTTGGCATGCTTTTCTTGTTATCAACGTATCTTGGTAAATATAAGTGGAAGTATTACCTGGTTCGGAACCATGATTATGTGACATTAAATCTTCATGGCGAGCAACACATTTACCTTCGAATTTTACGTTTGGTGACCATGACTTAAAATATGCTTTTCCTTTTATGACGCCAGTGATGACACCTTTTGGTTGCGTCTGTGTGGCGGGTTCATCGCCAGTGCTGGTCGAAAAAAAGGAAATATCTTCCTTTGCCACCATCGAATTGCATATAAATACGGTTGTGGTTCCGTCCTTCATTGTTGAGGCATATGCTGTATTGGGATAAGGCACTACAATCGGGCCAGCCGGAGGCGGAGGTGGTGTCCAGCACGGATCGGGAAAGGCCGCTTTTGACACGCCGTCCGATGCTTTAGAGCTTGCTTCTCGGTTATTGATATAAACGTGAGTTTCCATAAATATTATATAAGTCTAAGCATTGAAGGAGAATAAATCTTAATAAGATATATTTTTATTGCGATATCAGGAATATGTAAAAATGGTTAAAAAGGTTTCATAATGGATTTCCATTCCTTTCCATCATAAAGATCAATAGTATACCCACCTGCAACAACCAAAATTCCATCTCTTGCATCTATATGGCCGGATAGTACTACGGGTTTATCCCCATCCATTGGCCTTTCCAGTGTTTTCCCATCCCACACTTTTAGCATATAATCTGAGGCCAGCCATAATTCCCCCTCAAACCAACGCATTTCATTCCATAATATCGTTGCATGACCTTCATACACTCTCCGCCAAGTATCATTTCTTCCAACCCAGATATTACCTCCTTCTCCACCTATATATACATTACCATCCGGTGCACAAACCACGGTGCTGAGTTGCTCATTTGACGGAAATCCACACATATTCCATTGATGACCATCATATCTCCATATATCTCCGGAACCACCGATGGTGTACATGTCATCTTCGCTGAATGCATCAATATCGTTGAATCCCCATTCGCCTTCCTTGATATCCTGTGGAAATCCGTCCATCACAGGCACCCATTGTCCTATAGCTGTACGTTTGTAAATTCTGCGCCCCTCCCCCACAGACCATGTCTGATTGAACAGACATTTTAATTTCTGTGTCGATGGCCATCGCCCATCTTTGCATATTTCTTCCATTGGCCAGTTGTCGCCACTACCTACGACAAAAACATCACCATTTTCATCGCATGATGATAAAATTGCTTGCTCTTTAGGTGAAAGTGCTATACCAATTCTGGGATTATTAAACCCCTTAACTCCTGCATGACCGTATGGATTTTCCGGTTTATGCAAATATATAGCAACAATACGAGTTGGAATCTCGCTATCCCACATAGATGATAACCTTTTAGCTGACAACTCCTTACGCACACAAAAATAGAGAATATTAGAATTTCTTATCGCACATTCTGTTACAATCCATCCTTTAAATCGTTCACGCCAGATATTTTCATTAATTAATGTCATATATTATTCCTTTATAAATATTTATTAAGATATATCAACATTGTCTTCATGCTGTTTTCCATTCTTGTTTGTTGTTTTTGGTCGTGCATAAGGGCAGACCTGTTTGTAATATGCTCTTAACTGTTTTCGGATACACTCTGTCGAACATCGGGCATATGGAAATGCTTTTTCGTGTGATTTAACTGCCGCTTCAATCGCCTGATCCATACTCATACTACCGTTGGCTGTTTCTCCTTGCCTTACCAGTTTGCGAACTTCACTATCCATCGCCGTATGTATACGGGCATGACTCCCTTTATGCCATGACGTCCCCTCTACACATACTACTGGAGCCAGACCTTTGTTATACCCGGGACAAACTTCTTTTACCATTGAATCATAAATTAAATGGTGTCCTGTTTGTCCACGACAACATCCACCTTTATCTGATGCCTCAACCTTCGATGCTCTATTGCCAGTCAATGCATTATTTAAATCATAAGGAACAGGATTACATTTCCTTGCACGAGTACATGCGTTCATAATTGCAAGAATATCCTGAATTTCAGCCTGTAATTCTAATGCCATTTTTTTCTGTTCTTCAAATGAAAGATTTTCGAAGTCTTTTATTTTTTTTGCTAGTGCCTTCAATTCATTGATTTTATCTTTTAATAGTTTAATTTGTTCAAGACCTTCTTCTGCGGCAGATTTAATTTCAGCCACATCGCCAATAGAGATAGCTATATCAATGGCTGTCCATATTCCCATAACGACATTTCCAGCCCCCGGAATAACTGAACCAGCAACTTGCTTTGCCGCTGCCTTGGCGGCAACCTTTACCGCAGCCTTGGCGGCAACCTTTACCGCAGCCTTGCTTGCTGCATTGATGACCATATCTTTAAGAGCATTTTCAAGCTCATGGATCATGTTAAGCTCATTGGTCAGACTATTTACAGCCTCTTTAATCTCATCAATATATTGTTGAGCGGCCTCGTCATCAGGGATACTGATATTTAAACCATCGCAATGATCATCTGTCCAATGCCACTTTTTTTTATTACTTTTATTTTTGGAATTTTCTTTCTCTCTTATTTTTTTTAATAATTGCAAAAATTTACTTTTGGAATGAATCGCTTTTTTTGTGTCAGATTTATCTTTTTCAGGTTCACACGCCTTTTCTATCCGGTTTTCTTCTTTGGAACAATCATGGCCGAATATTCCTCTTGATACATATGGAAAAACGGGAGTATTGGAAGGGAATGAACCATGATTGTGCGACATTAGATCTTCGTGGCGTGCCACACACTTCCCTTCAAATTTTACATTTGGCGACCATGTCCTGAAGTAAGCTTTTCCTTTAATTACCCCGGTCATTACACCTTTTGGTTGGGATTGTGTGGCGGGTTCATCGCCAGTGCTGGTCGAAAAACAGGAAATATCTTCCTTTGCCACCATCGAGTTACAAACAAATACGGTCGTTGTACCGTCTTTCAACGTTGAGGCATAGGCTGTGTTAGGATAAGGCACCACGATGGGACCCGCTGGAGGAGATGGTGGCGTCCAGCAAGGATCATCAGGAAATGCAGCTTTGGATACGCCATCAGATGCTTTTGAACAAACCTCACGGTTGTTGATATAAACACGCGTATCCATATTTTTATCCTCTGTAATACTCTGCAACCAGCGCAACCCGAAGTCCACTGTCACCACTAAAATGAACCAGTGCTCTTTCTCCCATATCAGGGAATCGGCGCATCATTTCATTCAGATAGGCCAGTGTCAGTGGCCCGGATGCCGCCCCGGTCTCTCCCAGATTGCTGGCAAGCTGGTAATGAGGGTATTGCTTTTTTTTCTTTTCCAGACACCGGGTGATTGCCAGAGCAGTTTCACGGAAATACCATGACTCACCAGTGACGCCACTAATATGAAAGTCTGTTTCTGCTAATAAAATCCCTGCATCATGAATTGCTTTCCGGATTGCAACAGATAATCCTCTAGCCATATTAGCTTTATCATTTTGTAGGATATGAGCATCTTCGTTGCTGACACCGACACCGGTAATACAAATGCCCTGAATACAACTATCTGGTTTACAAAACACAATAGCCCCGGCACCTTCCCCCGGAATAAAACCATCCCTGTTGCTGGTGCATAATACACGTTCATGAGTAAGAAGATAATTTATTCTTGCTGGTGAAAAATAACTATCCACACCGACCACAAGAGCATATGAAGCAAGTCCTGAATATAGAATACTCTGAGCTTCTGTAATCGCAGAACCAATCCCTGTCTTGCCTCCCTGTATACATTTAGAAGATTCATGCCAGGTTGTTTTTACTCTACTAAAAAGAAACTCATTTCCTGATGAGCCATAACGTTGCTCTGCACCTTCTGATAAAAGAAAAATCAGACATGTATTTTCTTTTGTCATTCCAGGTGTTTTTAAAATACACTCAGCCACTACATTTTCAAACATCCAAAGTAGCCGTTCATCACCCCAGGTATCATTCTTATATAATTGAGCACCAATAAGTGGTTTCCCATTTAAGTCATAAAAAGTTGTTTCAGCAAAATGATCCAGACCCGAGCGAATGGCCGCTGATGCAGAAGGAACTGAATATCCTATACTGCAACACATTCCGGCTGCTGCAATGCATAATGGTGATGCCATAATAACTACGCTCCTGTTTCTGTTACCAGTTCATCTGTTAATTCTGAATTATCGTTTTTTTCTCCGCATCCACCACAGGTTTCTCCGCCTCCCGCAGCTCGTTGCTGCCACCAGGTTTTACCCACAGGGCCTATTGCAACAGTGTGAATTTCCTGAATCCGTCGCTTCAGAGGTATACTTGTACGCCAGACTACACTAAAACGCTCCTCATCGGGTTCAAAATAAAGCGTATCAACAACCGGCATTAATTCATGAGCTTCATAATCCATCGTTAAAATTCTAACGGGCATTTGGTTTATATGAGGTAGATGAAATTCAATGACTGAGCGTTCTTTATGCATATTTATCAGCATAACTTTTTCACCACCCTGCGGATATGCGGTCTGTTGATCAGGTGGTGCGCTCTGAAAATAACGCTCATCAAAATCCTCCGGTAGAAAGGGGGAGACTTCTGCACGCCATCGTTCGTCATATGTTCCGGCATACTGTAAACGTAACGGATGGTTTCTTGGCCAGGCGGAAAATGCTCCCGGCTCCGGATGTGATTCTGGACGTGTCACGCTATCCTGTGGTAGTTCAACCAATGGCAGACGTGAGTTAATGAATACGGTTTCATCCCGATGATTGCCATAACCGATTCCAACAATATTGCTGGAAAATATTTCCCGATGCTCATTTCCCTGTACATCTTTCCAGACATACTCGCCACCAAAGGCATTACCATAATGTAATGAGACTGACTGTATGAACTCTGTATCAGATATGCTCCAATCTGACGTCTTTTTTTGCCAGTAGCGCGTACCAAATACCTTTAGACACTTATCGACTTGACCTACAATTGCTCTTGATTCTGTCTGATAATTATTCCCCTCGCTTACAAAATAGGTTGTTGCGTTAAATAAAACATCACATTTCTCTTTATACCTGACATAATCAGCCTCATATAATACAGCAGAGAATCCAGGTTCACCCACATATATATCACTTTCCACCAATGGCTGAGGTGGTAATAGTGGGCGAGGGCGTCGATTGTTTACGGGGATCTGATAAGTTGCTTTAATTACAACTACAAGATAATCTTTCCCATTTTTATCTGTTGCAGTAAAAACATCAGCTATCGTGTGTTTTGCAGCATTAAAAATTTCCATTTTAATATAACCTCAGTTTACCTGCACCGACCCACCTTTTAACCTGTGTGTTGCCTGCGCCTGACTGTCAATATAAAGCGCGCGTATCTGAAGCAGTCCATCAGCCGATAAAATAATTTTTGACTCGCCGCACTGAAGCACTAATTCTTGTTTCGCTGTCAAAACAACTCGCTCTGTATTTAGTTCGTCTTCAGTACATTGTTTCGTCTCTGACTGATATCTTTCTGTTAAATTCTCCGGAAGTATTCCGGTCACTACCGGATGAGCATAATTGCCAGAGAGAAACTGCACAGTGCATAACCGTCCGTTATACTCCGTAGTTACAGTTCCCAAACCCAAAGCTTCAACAGGTTTATCTTCATGAGGACACTGAATCAATATTTCTCCAGAGTCTTTGACACTGACAATTCTGCCGACAATCAGCACAGGGATATCACTGACATGCTCCTGGGATTTACTAGCCTGATGAGATAAAATATTTTCCAGCAAATGTGTTGTACTGGTCAGCTCATCTTCTGGCTGTGGGACGTATATATCATGCAGTTCCTTTATCATTAGTTCTCCAGAATTTTCTTCCCTTTCATATTCATATCACCATCAGCTTTATAAAACTGATCACCTGTTGTTCCCAACGACAATTCATGTCCATTTATAGTGATGTAGCCATCTTTATCCATGCGCAAAGAACTCTTACCACATACAAACTCGATGGAATCGCCTACTGTCACTGTAAGAGTTTCCCCTACAGTAACAGACTGGGATTTATCCACAGCCTCGGTATCATTCCCTGTTACCTTGCTATCCTGATCATTACCTACGCTCTTGCTACGATTGTTCGTGACAGTCAGAGATTGATCATTTCCTACGCTTACATTTTGATCGTGAGTTACAGTGACGGTCTGATCATGTCCCCCGGAATTCTCCTTACCTACCGTCACCATCTGACCCAGTCCAACCGTGATTTTCTGGTCGTTACCGATGGTTTCCGTATGGTCATGTTTCACATCCGTTGTCCGGTCGTTGAGCACCTCCGTATCCATGTTCTTCTGGGCATGGATATACACCTGCTCATTACTGGTGGCGTCTTCAAACCGCAGCTCGTTAAATCCGCTTCCTTTATAGGTTTTTGACCGGATGGTCATCTGCGTCTTCGTTCCCGGTAGACTCCCCGGCGAACGGTTGTCCTCATGGTACGTCCGCCCCATGATTATCGGCTGGTCCGGGTCTCCGTTCAGAAAATCAACAATCACCTCCTGGCCCACCCGCGGTATCGCCAGGTTACCGAACCCCGGCCCCGCCCACGCCTGCGATACCCGCACCCAGCATGAACTCGCCTCCGTTGCCGGGTTATACCTGTCCCAGTGGAACTTCACCCGTACCCGGCCATGTTCATCACAGAAGATTTCCTCGCCCGCAGGCCCGGTGACAATGGCGCTCTGTGGCCCGTCCACCTTCGGTTTGCTCTGCAGCCGTGGACG
>NZ_CAWNSE010000024.1:0-3432 GCF_963876935.1 Escherichia sp. MOD1-EC4550 | reverse complement strand
AAAAATGCGGATATCAGTGGCAGTGTGAATGCGAACGCCGGGACGCTCAATAATGTCACGATTAATGAGAACTGTCAGATTCTGGGAAAACTGTCAGCTAATCAGATTGAAGGCGATATTGTTAAAACGGTGGGTAAGGCTTTCCCCCGTGACTCCCGGGCACCGGAGCGGTGGCCATCAGGGACCATTACCGTCAGGGTTTATGACGATCAGCCTTTTGACCGGCAAATTGTCATTCCGGCGGTGGCATTCAGCGGTGCCAGACATGAGAGAGAGCATAATGACATTTATTCATCATGCCGTCTGATAGTGCGGAAAAACGGTGCTGAAATTTATAACCGTACCGCGCTGGATAATACGCTGATTTATACCGGTGTGATTGATATGCCAGCGGGTCGCGGTCACATGACGCTGGAGTTTTCGGTATCAGCGTGGCTGGTGAATGATTGGTATCCCACGGCAAGCATCAGCGATTTGCTGGTTGTGGTGATGAAGAAATCCACAGCCGGTATCAGTATCAGCTGAATGTTCAGAAACCAGACCGGGTGCCAGAAATGGCACCTTTTTTATTTGTGGAACGAATATGGCAGTAAAGATTTCAGGCGTGCTGAAAGACGGTGCAGGTAAACCGGTACAGAACTGCACCATTCAGCTGAAAGCAAAACGTAACAGTACCACGGTGGTGGTGAACACGGTGGCCTCAGAAAATCCGGATGAAGCCGGGCGTTACAGTATGGACGTTGAGTACGGCCAGTACGGTGTCATCCTGCTGGTTGAAGGTTTTCCGCCGTCACATGCCGGCACCATCACCGTGTATGAAGATTCTGAGCCTGGGACGCTGAATGATTTTCTCGGTGCCATGACGGAGGATGATGCCCGTCCGGAGGCACTGCGCCGTTTTGAGCTGATGGTGGAAGAGGTGGCGCGTAACGCGTCCGCAGTGGCACAGAACACGGCAGCCGCGAAGAAGTCAGCCGGCGATGCCGGAACATCTGCCCGTGAGGCGGCAACCCATGCGACTGATGCTGCAGGCTCAGCACGCGCCGCCAGCACGTCCGCCGGACAGGCTGCGACGTCAGCACAGGAAGCATCTTCCGGCGCAGAAACAGCCTCAGCAAAGGCCGCTGAGGCATCAAAAAGTGCTGCCGCTGCAGAGTCCTCAAAAAGCGCGGCGGCCACCAGTGCCGGTGCCGCGAAAACGTCAGAAACGAATGCGGCAGCGTCACAACAATCAGCCGCCACGTCTGCATCCACCGCGACCACGAAAGCGTCAGAAGCTGCCACGTCAGCCAGGGATGCGGCGGCCTCAAAAGAGGCGGCAAAATCATCAGAAACGAGCGCAGCCTCGAGCGCCGGTAGCGCAGCTTCCTCGGCAACGGCGGCAGGAAATTCCGCGAAGGCGGCAAAGACGTCTGAGACGAACGCCAGGTCTTCTGAAACGGCAGCGGAACAGAGTGCCTCCGCAGCAGCAGGCTCAGAAACTGCCGCTGCATCATCGTCCCGTGAGGCGTCAGTTAAAGCGGAGGAGGCATCAGCCAGTGCCACCGCCGCCGGAAAATCGGCAGAAAGTGCCGCATCGTCCGCTTCAGCAGCCACAACGAAGGCTGGCGAAGCCACTGAACAGGCCAGTGCAGCAGAGAGGTCTGCTTCCGCAGCGAAGACATCCGAGACGAACGCGAAAGCGTCGGAAACCCGTGCAGAATCTTCAGAAACGTCAGCCGTATCGTCCGCCAGTTCGGCGGCATCATCAGCATCATCGGCGTCAGCTTCAAAAGATGAGGCGGCAAGGCTGGCGTCAGAGGCGCAGGGCAGTGCCACGACGGCATCCGCGAAGGCGACAGAGGCAGCTGGCAGTGCGACAGCGGCAGCACAGAGCAAAAGCACGGCAGAATCCGCAGCAACGCGCGCTGAGACTGCGGCAAAACGGGCGGAGGATATTGCGTCTGCCGTGGCGCTTGAGGATGCGAGCACGACGAAAAAGGGGATAGTCCAGCTCAGCAGTGCAACTAACAGTACATCTGAAACACTTGCCGCGACACCAAAGGCCGTAAAAGCCGCCTGTGAGAATGCTGAGAAACGACTGCAGAAAGATAAGAACGGTGCGGATGTCCCCGACAAAGACACCTTTACGAAAAATATTGGTGCCTGCCGTGCCTTCGGTGGGGCCGTAAGCACAACGACAGGAGACTGGACGACCGCACAGTTTATCGGGTGGCTGGATTCTCAGGGCGCATTTAACCACCCATACTGGATGTGCAAGGGCTCCTGGTCTTACGGTAATAATAAAATCATCACGGATACGGGCTGCGGAAATATTCATCTCGCCGGCGCTGTCATTGAGGTGATGGGGATAAAGTCAGCGATGACGATCCGCATAACCACACCGACAACATCCAGCGGAAGTGGAACGGCGAATGCGCAGTTTACCTATATTAATCATGGTGATGGTTATTCCCCTGGCTGGCGTCGTGACTACAACACGAAAAACAAGCCACCGGCCTTTGCGCTGGGAAAAACCGGGGAAACGCTCGCCGATACAGATGCCGTCGCCTGGAACCTGGACAGTGGCGCTTATTGTGCACAGGATGGTGGCGCATCATCCTTAATTCTTCATTTTAATACAGGGGAAGGCAGCTGCCCTGCGGTCCAGTTTCGGGTGAATTACCGGAATGGCGGGATATTTTACCGCTCCGCCCGTGATGGCTATGGCTTTGAGGCGGACTGGGAGCGTCTGTTCACGACAACGGGCGGGACCCTGGAAGGTGCTGTGGGTATCGGTGCACAGAATACGCTGGGCGGCCATTCACTTGCGCTGGGGAGGGGCGACACAGGCCTGAAACAAAACGGCGACGGTAATCTTGATGTTTACGCCGGTAACGCACGTGTAATGCGCTTTACAAACGGCAGCATTCAGGTCAGTAAAGGGCTGAATGTGTCCGGGCGCGTTAATCCTTCCGATTACAGTAATTTTGATATCCGCTATGTCAGGGATATCCGGCTGGGCACGCGTGTTGTTCAGAGCATGCAAAAAGGCGTGACGTATGAGAAATCCGGCCATGTCATTACGGGGCTTTGTCTTGTCGGGGATGCTGATGGCGATAACTCAGCGGTTTACCGGCCGGTGCAAAAATACATAAACGGCACATGGTTTAACGTATCGCAGGTATAAGTAATGCAGCACTTAAAAAATATTACAGCAGGTAATCCCAAAACCGTTGCTCAGTATCAACTGACAAAAAATTTTGATGTTATCTGGTTGTTTTCAGAGGACGGAAGAAACTGGTATGAAGAAGTGAGTAACTTTCAGAAAGACACAATAAAGATGGCTTACGATGAAAACAATATTATCGTTGCCATCACCCGGGATGCCTCAACGCTTAATCCGGCGGGATTAAGTGTTGTTGAGGTGGCAGATATAACGGCGAACCGCCG